>JAEELW010000036.1 GCA_016282915.1 Lachnospiraceae bacterium
CACTCTCACAACGGATCACGGTATATCTGATCAGCGCGCTGATCGTCGGACTGACAGCGGCTTTTTTCCTGCTGCCTCACAGGGACTTTTCCGAAAATGAAAACCGTAAGCTCGCGTCCCTGCCGGAGTTCAGCCTCAAGACACTGCAGAGCGGCCGGCTCACCGGCGGCCTGAAGGATTATGCCGCGGATCATTTTCCGCTCAGGGATGAATTTCTCGGGATGATGAGCGCTGCGCTCCGGAATTCCGGCCGGAAAGAGATCGGCGGCGTATACCTGGCGAAGGACGGGGCTCTGATCAATGCCTATGCGGAACCGAGATATGTGGAGAAGGATATCACGCAATGGACGAGGCTTGCGCAGAATGTGGAGCAGGCAAAGCTTTATCTGATGCTGGTACCAACGGCAGTGAGTACTGAAAAAGACAGTCTTCCCGCCGGCGCGCCCGACTATGCGGCGCAGGAACTATACCTTGCGGGAAAAGGATCAGGGGAGTATCCGGCAGCGGTACAGCAGCAGACCATCGATGAGATCTATGCCGCCATGCCGCAGGAAGTGAGCTGCGTGGATGTCGCTTCGGTGCTGAAAGCCGATGCGGCCTGGACGAGGGAGGCCGGCGCGGAGTCAGCGGCGGCACGGCGGGTCTATTACCGCACGGATCATCACTGGACCACCTACGGCGCCTATCTGGGCTATGCGGCCTTCTGCGAAAGCGCCGGGCTTCAGCCGGATCCGCTTCCGGATTTTGAGGCGGAGACAGTGGCGGCGGATTTCCGCGGGACGATATGGTCGAAGCTCTGCGATCCGTATTTTGCGGGGGAAGAGATCGTGATCCGTAAGCATCCGGACTGGAAGCTTACGGTGCGCTATGAAGATACGAAGACGGAGAGCGACAGTCCCTACAGCCTCGGATATGCAGACAAAAAAGACAAGTATTCGCTCTTTCTCGATAACCAGCATACGCTGGTCACCATCACGAACGATGCGGTGGAGGAAGGCGCCATCGCCGTGGTCAAGGACAGTTATGCGAACTGCTTTGTCCCGTATCTTCTGAACCATTATCATACGGTCTATGTTTTTGATACGCGTTATTACCGGGGCGGACCCTCCGCTTTCATCAATGAGCATCCCGAGATCACGGAGGTCCTGATCCTTTATAATATGGGGACTCTGGACAACGATACCGGGATCGGGGGCATATATTAGAAAGGATGCTGCTCAACACACCGGCCCGCAGTCACGCACACTAGTTCCTGTTTAGTGAGCGATAGCGAACTTAGCAGGACTGCGTACAGAGGAGCGTAGTGCGCGGCTAGGGACGAAACAGCAGCCGCACTTCACGCGCGAATAGGAAAACATGCTGTTTTTGTTGGTATTATCCAAAAAATATGATAAAATATAATTTAGTCTACGTAAAAATACACAAATAGAAGGAGGGGCATTATGTTCGGAGGATCGAAAGCGGCGCAGGAAAGGGAATACAATGCACGGATCTCGGAACTGGAGCAGGAGATAGAAGGGCTGAAAGAGAAACTGGCATTCAGTGCGACCGAGCTGGAAGCGGTCAATGTCAGCACGCATCTGGGGATCTGGAAATGCTTTTATGATGAGAAGGGAAATCAAAAAGGCGTATTTTATACCGATGAGTTTCGGAGAATGCTCGGTTTCAGCAAGCAGGAATTGCCCGATACACTGGATTCCCTGGGAAATATCATCCATCCGGAAGATACGGAGATAGCCTTCAGTGCATACGGGGCGGCTGCGGGGGACAAATCCGGCCGTACGAAATACGATGTGGATTATCGTATCAAAACGAAACATTCCGGATATAAATGGTTCCATGCGGCAGGAGAATGCCTGCGCTGGCCGAACGGCAATCCCCGGGAGTTCATCGGGACTTTTTCAGATATCGATGAACAGAAAAAGAATGCCGAGATCTTTGAACATGATTCCAGACGTCAGATCGCAGTTGATAAAATGATGCTGGAAGGCAGCTGGAGCATGGATCTTACAAAATACGCGATCGATGATCCGAGATCGCCGATGGTCTATTCCGCGCAGTTCAAGAAGATCCTCGGTTTTAACGAACATTCCCCGGAATTTCCGGATATCATGCAGTCCTGGATCACAAGGATCCACCCGGATGATGTGCCGGGAGCGTCCGCAGCGATGGGTAAGCAGCTTGCGGATCCCAGCGGAAGTTATGTTTTTGATATGGAGTACCGGATCCGGCATAAGAACGGTGAGTATGTATGGGTGAGAGCCTCCAGTTATGTGGTATGGGAGGGAAGGGTGCCCGTCATGGCTGCCGGTACCATACTGGATATTACGGAACAGAAAAAGAATAAGGTACGCTTCGAACAGGAAATGGAGCCGAATATCGATTCGCTCCGGTCCGGTATCGCCGAGATCGCCGGAAATGTAGAGAAAGCGACCAATCAGATGCAGGAAGTGTCCGTGAGGCAGGAAGAACTTACGGAAGCAGCAAATGTGATCGAGGAAGCGGTAAGCGCCTCCATGGAGATCATCGGCAGTATCCAGGATATTGCCAGCCAGACAAATCTCCTTTCCCTGAACGCCTCCATAGAGGCTGCCAGAGCCGGAGATGCGGGCAGGGGCTTTGCTGTGGTGGCCCAGGAGGTGCGTACGCTTTCCGATTCTTCAAAGGAAACCACGGAGCATATCTCCCAAAAGCTTATGAACGTGAATACCTCTGTTAAAGATATCCTCACAAAGATCCGGATGATCAGTGAAAGCATCTCGAAAGAGACGGAAGAGATGAGCACCATCAACGCGACCATAGAGGAACTTCACGCCTCCGCCGATCTGATCGCCCAGATGGCAAAGACCCTGTACAATTAAATGATCCTGAAGAAACGGTTCATCCTTGCGTTCTGTGAGGATGAACCGTTTCTTGTGTGTCTGTGAAAACTGTTCACACATGATATGCAAACAGCAGCTGATTTTTTACAATGCTTGATTTTCGCGAGGATTTGTAATAAAATGGTGAAGATTTTGAGAAACTGTATGCGTAAGGCAGTGACATCATAAAGCAGGTAAAGGAGCAAAGAGATGAGCAAGAGTTTTGACGATCTGTTATCAAAGGTAAGCAGCGTAAGCCGCAAGAAGGTTTCCGTAGCGGTGGCGCAGGACGGTCCCGTACTGGAGGCTGTGGAAGAAGCGAGAAAGCGCGGCATCGCCGACGCCATCCTTGTAGGTGATAAGGACAAGATGGAGCCCATCGCGAAAGAACTGGGCATCGATCTTTCCAACTTTGAAGTAGTGGATGTAAAGGATGATATCGAGGCAGCAACAAAGGCTGTGGAACTGGTACATACCGGCAAGGCGGATATGTACATGAAGGGCCTGATCGATACAAAGAATTTCTTAAAGAGCGTGTTGAACAAGGAAGTGGGCCTGCGTACCGACAAGACCCTCTCCCATGTGTGCGTATTTGAGATGAAGGGACGCGAAGGTCTGCTCTTCCTTACGGATGTGGCGTTCATCCCCTATCCTACGTTGGAGGACAAGGTAGCCATCATCGAGAATACCGTGGACATCGCACATGCCTGCGGCATCGAGTGCCCGAAGGTGGCACCCGTGGCAGCAGTGGAAGTGGTGAATCCCAAGATGCCCGTTACCGTGGAAGCGGACGAGCTGACAAAGATGTGCGAGGAAGGAAAGATCACGGGCTGCATCGTGGACGGACCTCTTTCCCTGGATATCGCCATCGATCCCGAGGCGGCGCAGCATAAGGGTGCTTCCGGCCGCAAGATCACCGGTGACGCGGATGTGATCCTCTTCCCGGATATCCATGCGGGCAATCTTGTCTACAAAGCGCTGACACATCTCGTGGACTGCAAGAACGGCAATATCATGACCGGCACCAAGGCGCCCGTCATCCTCACTTCCCGTTCCGATTCCAAGGAAGTAAAGGTGAATTCCCTTGCCCTGGGCGCGATCGTTGCAGAGCATCTCAAAAATTCATAAATGAATGCCTGAAAAATAAAGGAGAAAAGATATGGCAAAATTACTGATCATCAATCCCGGCTCCACCTCCACCAAGATCGGTGTTTTTGAGGATGAAGAGCTTCTGTTCGAAGAGACCCTTCGCCACTCCACGGAAGAGATCGCACAGTTTGCGACTATCGTGGACCAGAAGGATTTCCGTAAAAAGATCATCATGGATTTCATCGCCTCCAAAGGTGTGAAGACGGAGGATCTGGCGGCGGTCGTAGGCCGCGGCGGTATGCTCAAGCCCATTCCCGGCGGTACCTATCCGGTGAGCGATGCGCTGCTTGAGGATCTGAAGATCGGAAAACAGGGACAGCACGCCTCCAATCTGGGCGGCATCCTGGCACGGGAGATCGCCGATTCCGTCGGCATCCCTTCCTATATCGTTGATCCGGTAGTCGTGGACGAGCTGCAGCCTCTGGCCAGATATTCCGGCCATCCCGAGCTGCCGCGCACCAGCGTTTTCCACGCACTGAATCAGAAGGCGGTGGCAAAGCGCTATGCGAAGGAGCAGGGAAAGAGCTATGACAGCCTGCGTCTCATCGTGGTACATATGGGCGGCGGCGTTTCCGTGGGTGCCCATGTGGGCGGCCGTATCGTTGATGTGTTCAACGCCCTGGACGGCGACGGCGCATTCTCGCCGGAGCGCAGCGGCGCGGTACCTCCCGGAGCACTGGTAAAGCTCTGCTTCTCCGGAAAATATGATGAAAAGACCATTTATAAGATGCTGGTGGGTAACGGCGGTTTCAATGCCTATGTGGGTACGAACGATGCCCGCGTGGTAGAGGAAAAGATCGCCGCGGGTGATGAGAAGGCAAAGGAAGTATACGAAGCCTTTACCTATCAGGTATCCAAGAATATCGGCGCTCAGGCAGCCGTGCTGGAGGGGAAGGTGGATCAGATCATCCTTACCGGCGGCATTGCCTATTCCAAGGCTGCGGTGGCAGCGATCCGTGCTCGTGTGGAATGGATCGCGCCCCTTACGGTGTATCCGGGCGAGGACGAGCTGCTGGCGCTTGCGCAGGGCGGGCTGCGTGTATTGAACGGCGAAGAAAAGCCGATGGAGTATTAAAGTATGAGTCTGTTCGACAAGATCTTCGGGACCCACAGTGAGAGGGAACTGAAGCGTATCAAACCGCTGGTAGACAGGATCGAGGGCATGCGTGACAGCATGATGGCCCTGTCGGATGAGGAGCTGCGTGGCAAGACCGCGGAGTATAAGAAGCGTTTTCAGGAAGGAGAAAGTCTGGATTCGCTCCTGCCGGAAGCTTTTGCCACCGTGCGTGAAGCCGGACGCCGAGTGCTCAATATGGAGCACTTCCGCGTACAGCTCATCGGCGGCATCATTCTGCATCAGGGACGTATCGCCGAGATGCGTACCGGTGAAGGTAAAACCCTGGTATCCACCCTGCCGGCCTATCTGAATGCGCTGGAAGGCAAGGGCGTGTGCATCGTCACCGTCAACGATTACCTGGCGAAGCGTGACGCGGAGTGGATGGGACAGATCCACGAATTCCTCGGGCTGAAGGTCGGCGTGATCCTTAACGACATGAAGTCCGACGAGCGGCGGGAAGCCTACAACTGCGACATCACCTATGTGACCAATAACGAGCTGGGTTTCGACTACCTGCGTGACAACATGGTCATCTATAAAGAGCAGCTGGTGCAGCGCGGTCTTCACTACGCCATCATCGACGAGGTGGACTCGGTGCTCATCGACGAAGCCCGTACCCCGCTGATCATTTCCGGTCAGAGCGGTAAGGCGACGAAGCTTTATGAAGTGTGTGATGTGCTTGCCAAGCAGATGAAGCGCGGCAAGGACGAGGAGATGATCTACAAGCTGGATGCCGTCATGGATTCCATGATGGGCACCAAGAAGGAAGAGGAAGAAGAGACCGGCGACTTCGTCCTGAACGAAAAGGACAAGAACGTGACCCTGACTTCCCGCGGTGTGGATCGTGTGGAGAAATTCTTCCACATCGAGAACCTTGCCGATCCGGAAAACAGCGAGATCCAGCATAATATGATCCTGGCGCTGCGTGCCAATTACCTGATGTTCAAGGATCAGGATTACGTGGTGGATGATGACAAGGTCATCATCGTGGATTCCTTTACCGGCCGTCTCATGCCGGGACGCCGCTTCTCCGACGGCCTGCATCAGGCCATCGAGGCAAAGGAGCATGTAAAGATCAAGCGTGAATCCATGACGCTGGCCACCATCACCTTCCAGAATTTCTTTAATAAATTCGAGAAAAAAGCCGGTATGACCGGTACGGCTCTGACGGAGGAACAGGAATTTCGTGATATCTACGGTATGGACGTTATCACGATCCCGACCAACAAGCCCATTGCCCGTATCGACCAGAACGACTGCGTATACAAGAGCCGAAAGGAAAAGCTGCACGAGATCGTGGAACGCATCAAAGAAACGCATGCGACGGGGCAGCCCATCCTGGTGGGTACCATCAATATCGATGCTTCCGAGGAACTGAGCCGCCTGCTCACGAAGGAAGGCATAAAGCATAACGTGCTGAATGCGAAGTTCCATGAGATGGAAGCCGAGATCGTGGCGGACGCCGGTATCCACGGAGCCGTTACCATCGCAACCAACATGGCCGGCCGTGGTACGGATATCAAGCTGGATGAGGAAGCCCGCGCCGCAGGCGGTCTGCTGATCATCGGTACCGAGCGTCATGAATCGAGACGTATCGACAACCAGCTGCGAGGCCGTGCCGGACGTCAGGGTGACCCGGGTGAATCCGTATTCTATATCTCCCTTGAGGACGATCTGATGCGCCTCTTCGGTTCGGAAAGGCTCATCGGGACCTTCAATGCACTGGGGATCCCCGAGAACCAGAGGATCGAGCACAAGATGCTTTCCAACGCCATCGAGCGTGCCCAGAAGCGTATCGAGAACAACAACTTTTCACGAAGAAAGAATGTGCTGCAGTATGACCAGGTCATGAACGAGCAGCGTGAAGTGATCTATGGCGAGCGTAAGCGCGTGCTGAACGGCGAGAGCATGCGGGATGTGGTCTACAAGATGATCACGGATATCGTTGAGGGTGCCGTGGATACGGTGGTCGGCGAGGACGGCGGTCCGGAAAGCTGGGATCTGAACGAGCTGAACAATCTCCTGCTGCCCATCATCCCCCTGGAGCCCATCACGAAAGAGCGAGCGGAGAAGAGAAAGAACGCTCTGATGCAGCAGCTCAAGGAAGAAGCGGTGAAGCTCTATGAGGCGAAGGAAGCCGAATTCCCCGAGCCCGAACAGATCCGTGAAGTGGAGCGCGTGATCCTCCTTCGTGTCATCGACCGCAAGTGGATGAACCACATCGACGATATGGATCAGCTGGAACGTGCCTCCGGCCTTGCGGGTATGGGGCAGAAGGATCCGCTGGCCGAATTCAAGATGAGCGCTTTTGATATGTTCTCCGCCATGGAAGCGGCCATCAAGGAAGATACCGTGCGTCTGCTCTTTGCCGTAAAGGTGGAGCAGAAGGTAGAGCGCGAACAGGTTGCCAAGGTGACGGGCACCAACAAGGACGAGACCCTGCAGAAGCAGCCCAAGAAGCGCGATGAAAAGAAGATCTATCCCAATGATCCCTGCCCCTGCGGCAGCGGTAAAAAGTATAAGAACTGCCACGGAAGGGGCATTTGAGTTATGGTAGAACTGGACCAGATGAAGCTGGAGCTCATGCAGTATCAGGATACCCTGAAAGAGGTGCATGACTCTCTGGATATCGAGAACAAGAAAAAGCGCATCGAGGAGCTGGACATGGAAATGGCCGGCCCCGATTTCTGGAGCGATCCCGAGCGGGCCAACCGGCTCACCAGGGAAGCCAAGAATATGAAAGACAGCGTGGAGACCTGCGAGGGACTCCGGCAGAGCTTTGAGGATATCCAGACCCTGATCGAGATGGGCAATGAAGAAAACGATGCTTCCATGATCGAGGAAGTGCGTAAGGAGCTGGATGAATTTATCAGCGGCCTGGAGACCATACGTCTGCAGACACTGCTTACCGGGGAGTACGACGCCAACAATGCGATCATGAGGATCAATGCGGGCGCCGGCGGTACCGAAAGCTGTGACTGGGCCGGCATGCTCTTCCGTATGTACAGCCACTGGTGTGACAAGAAAGGTTTTTCGCTGGAGCTTCTGGACCAGCAGGACGGAGACGAAGCCGGGATCAAATCGGTGGACTTCCAGGTGAACGGCGAGAACGCCTACGGTTATCTGCGTTCGGAGCAGGGCGTGCACCGTCTGGTGCGCATTTCACCTTTCAATGCCCAGGGCAAGCGTCAGACTTCTTTCGTATCCGTGGACGTGGTGCCGGAGCTTCAGGGGGATGCGGGCATCGAGATCAATCCCGACGATCTGCGCATCGATACCTACCGTTCCAGCGGCGCCGGCGGCCAGCATATCAACAAGACTTCCTCCGCGATCCGTATCACGCATCTGCCGACGGGCATCGTGGTGCAGTGCCAGAATGAACGCAGCCAGTTCCAGAACAAGGACAAGGCCATGGAGATGCTCCGCGGTAAGCTGCTGATACTTAAGCAGGCCGAGGAAGAAGCTAAGATGAAGGGCATTCAGGGCGACCTGAAATCCATCGCCTGGGGCAGCCAGATCCGTTCGTATTTCCTTCAGCCCTACCAGCTGGTGAAGGATCTGCGCACCGGCGAAGAGACCGGCAATGCGGATGCGGTGCTGGACGGCGATATCGACCGTTTCATCAATGCGTATCTGAAGAAAAAGAGCCAGGGCGCTCTGCTCGAGAACGTTTCGGACGAGGATATCTGAGATATTGGAGAAAATGAATACCACAGCCGGTAATGAAGAAAAATCCGCGCGGAAGCTATGGTTTGCTTCCGCCGTTTTTATAATGGCTCTTACTCTGGGGATCGGGCTCTTCGTGTGCAGTAAAAAGCATGTTGAATTCTGTGATGAATCACTTAGTCTGGAATCGGCCAATGCGGTATGGAAGGAGCATATTTACGATGACTGGAACCGCTGGATGAGCGGGGAGGAGATCCGGAGCTATTATGCTGCAACGGATATAAATCCCCATCTGATCATCATCATGAAAAAACTCTGGGTGGATCATGTACCTTTCTATTTCTGGCTTTTGCGTTTTGCGTCGCTGCTTGCATACGGTAGTTCCTCCCCGTGGATCGGTATGGGGCTGAATCTTTTTTTAACCCTTCTGTTTGAACTGTGGCTGTTTGTTTCTCTCGGAAAGCGATACGGCGATGACCGGCGGGTGCTGATCGGAGCCGGGATCTTCTGTCTGCTGTTTTTCCTTACAATGCCTCTCTTTTTTTCGCAGCTGAATCTGATCCGTATGTATCTGCTCATCACTTTTGAATTGTGGATGCTGCTCTGGTATATGGGTGGCTGGTACATGGAAAAGGAGAAAAAGAAAAGGCAGTTTCCTTATGTGCTGACAGTGGCATGCGCCCTGATCACGCATTACCTTTTTCTGCCCTTTTTCGGTCTGCTCTGTATCTGTATTTTTCTTTCCCTGCTTGTAAAGGATCGGAAACGGATCCCTCAGTTTATCGGGATGAATGCTTCGGCAGCGATCGTTTCCTGTATCCTGGATCCTTATTGGATCTACAGACTTTTTCGATACAATCTGATGGCACGCAGCGGCGGGGGAGCGGATAGCGGCAGCAGTTTCGGGAAGATACTGCTCCGGGTCATCAAGACTCTGGGAAGGGTACCGTTTTCAGAAAACTTTCCTTATTTTCCGGGCTTTCTGATCGCATGCCTGGTTTTGGCCGGAGCGCTTTTTCTTCTCTGGCGAAACGGACATAAGAAGCTTTTTTCCTATGTCATATTCGTTACGGCTGCGGATCTTTTCTATCTCTTTCTGGTCTACAGGATGAACGGCGGAGCAGGGCGTTACCATTGGCCGGCATCGGTAATATGGTTACTTCTGGTATATCTTTCGGCGATCGGGAGCTTTCTCTTTTTGCTGGGGAGAGCGGGAAAGGGCCGGTGGCCGGCGGTGCTTCCGGCGGCTGTGCTTGTACTGTTCCTGGGAATTAACCTGTACGGGAGCATCGGTCAGAAAATAGAATTCCTGAATCCCGTATCCGTGGAAGAAGAGCTGGAGCGGCGTTATTCGGAAATTCCCTGGCTGGTCTACAGTCACGAGCATACGTATTATGAAGAGGGGGCTGCTTACAAATTCATGATCCCGGAAAGGATCTGCTTTATATCACCGGATCATCCGGCAGATACGGACTTTGTACTTCCGGAAGAATTTATTGTGGTGACCGGGGATGAATCGCTTCCGGAGGCGCTTGCTTATCTGGAAGAGCTTTCCGGCAGACGGTCCGTGCAGACGGAGGAAGCGCTCATGTGGGGGAGTATGGGGGCCTGGCACTATCGTCTGCGTTCAACGGCAGAGTAAGTCTTTGGACATAAGAGGCAGCTGAAACAGGTAAGCTGATCAGAGTACCGGCCGCAGCCACGCAGCAGGCATGTGGCCCAGGCTGAAAAAAAGGCAGAGGAGAACAATGGCACGCTGTAAAGTTTGTTTCCGGCATTGCGAGATCCCTGAGGGAGGGACCGGTTTCTGCGGGGCCAGGACCTGCAGGGACGGAGAAACAGTCCCGAAGTTTTACGGGAAGATCTCCGCGCTGGCGCTGGATCCCATCGAAAAAAAGCCCTTGAATCATTTTCATCCCGGCTCCATGATCCTTTCGGTCGGAAGCTGCGGCTGCAATCTGCGCTGTCCTTTCTGCCAGAACAGCGGCATTTCCTGGTCGGAGCAGGCCCTTTCGGGACGGCGTATGCAGAGCTTCTCACCGGAGGAGCTGGTGCAGGCAGCCCTCTCCTGCAGGGAACGCGGCAATATCGGTGTGGCCTATACCTATAACGAAGCGCTGGTATCCTACGAGTACGTGCGGGACTGTGCGCGTCTTGTGCACGAAGCCGGGATGGTGAACGTTCTTGTGACCAACGGCTGTGCGGAGAGTGCGGTGTTGGACGAACTGGAGCCTTATATCGACGCCATGAACATCGACCTGAAGGGCTTTACCGAGCGTTATTACCGGGAGGTGCTCGGAGGGGATCTTTCCATGGTGCTCGCCTTTATCGAAAAAGCGGCAGGCTTCTGTCACGTGGAGCTTACCACACTGATCATACCGGGGGAGAACGACAGCGAGGAGGAGATGCGTGCGCTTTCCGGCTGGATCGCGGGACTGAAAAACGTATACGGGGCTGCGGACGGACGCAGTATCCCCCTTCACATATCCCGTTTCTTTCCTGCTTTTCATATGACGGACCGTGAAGCCACGGATGTTTCCCTGATCTATCATCTTGCGGAGCTTGCAAGGGAAAAACTCTTTTTCGTCCATACGGGAAACTGCTGATCTTTACGCAGCTTCTGCTTTTTAGGTCCGGAATCGTACAGCCCGTGAGCACTTTCTGCAATTGCTGTTTTTTCGTGCACGGAAAACGTCATTTTGTGCCTGATCCGTCCATACGCCCGGAAAAAGAAGTAAAATAACGGAAAAGAGAAAAATGTTCCCGGGGAGGATAAGAAAATGAAAAGAACACATATCACAGCAGTCTGCAGTTCGATCCTGCTGGCACTGACCATGATGGCGGGAGTGGCTCTTCTGATCCTGAGCCATTGAATATGCACAGGGGAAGCTTCCTGTGATCGTACGGAAAAATCCGGAATTCTGACTCTTTTTTTCCTTTTTATCCTGTGGTATAATCATATTATGGATATGAACGGGCAGAACGGCGGACAGGGTATCCCGCCGCAGTATTATTATCAGCCGCACAGGCGTGGCAATGGAATGGCGACGGCATCGCTGGTATTTGCGATACTCGCCGTATGCTCCATCTGTACGGGGATCGGCCCGGTCTTCTTCGGAAGTCTGTCCATCGTCTTTGCACTGCTGTCCCGCGGGGGAGAACTCCGCTTTAAGGGAAATGCAAAGCTCTGTGCATGGCTGTCGGCCCTGAGCATACTGGCAGGCATCGTCCTGACGGGCGTGAGTGTCTACCGGATCAAATACGATCCGGCGATGAAAGCAGCGGTCGATCAGGCGTTTCAGCAGATGTACGGTGTGGATTATGATGAGTTCACGGAAGAAATGCAGCATTATTACGAAACAGGTGAGATGCCGGATTTCATGAAGGATATGTATCAGTAACAGCAGGGAAGCTATCCGGGAGGTTCAGACCTATGACAGTAGGAAGGATCGGATACGGCGGGATGGACGGACATTTCGCTGCCATGCAATATATGAATATCGGAGGGACCGGGGAAGTACGCCGTGCTTCGGACGGGCAGCCGCTGGTGGATAAGAGCGGGCGGCCCCTGCCGGATGGCATGGATGAACGGCAGGCCAAGCGGCTCGGCAAGATGGAGTGTGAATCCTGCAAGAGCAGGAAATACCAGGACGGTTCGGATGAACAGGTGAGCTTTAAATCGGCAGCTGCGATCAAGCCCGAGGCGGCCGCGGCCAGAGTGCGCGGTCATGAGCAGGAGCATGTCGCCAATGCCTACGACAAAGCGGAACAGAAGGGCGGCAAGGTGCTCCGTGCCAGCGTTACGCTGAAATATGCCATCTGTCCGGAATGCGGCCGCAGCTACTGTGCCGGCGGCGTGACGGATACGGCGATCCGTTATCCGAAGGAACAGGAAAAGAAGATGAATCCTTACGACAGGAATACCCTTGCCATGGGGCAGGAAGCGTTCCGCGGCAACAGACTGGATACGGCGGTATGACGGAGAACATGGAAGAGATCAGGAATGCCGCGGAATTAAAAGCCAGTGCCAGGTCGTACCTGCAGGGAAGATATGTACAGGCGATCCCCGTGCATCTTCTTTTTTTGATACTCAGCGGAGCTCTTACTTCCGTCAATCTGCGGCTGAGCGGAGGAAGGGGAGCCTTATTCCTTCTGGCACAGGCCGGGATCCTGCTGGTGGGATCGGTGCTGGCCAGTCTTCTGCATTTCGGACTCAGCCGTTTTTACATGAACTTCTGCTGTGCTTTTCCCTATGATGCAGGGGATCTGTTCAAGGGTTTCAGTTTCCGTGACGACCGGCCGGTAAAGATCGCGCTGCTCTTAAATCTTGTGATGGTAGGCTGTGAGCTGCCGGCGATGATCCTTTATGCCGTGTATCTTTCCACCGGCATCATCTGGTTCATGCCCCTGGCTTCCCTGGCACTCTGTGTGGGACTTACCGTCTATACTGTTTATTATCTCGGCATGTCGCAGTGCTTTTATCTGCTCCTGGATTTCCCGGATAAGAAACTTGATGAGATCATCAGCATGTCACGCTGGCTTATGAAAGGACGGCGTTTCCGTCTTTTTTACCTGTATGTGAGCTATATTCCCTTATATCTGCTGGCGCTTTTAAGCTGCGGCATCGGCCTGATCTGGGTCCTGCCCTATGCTGAGACGTCTTATGTATGTTTTCATCTGAATCTTACCAGCGTTGCCGCATCGGGACGCTGAAATAATCCGGAGAGTATATGAGAAACGAAAATGATATGGACCAGACCGGTGAACTGGAAATGATCGATATTCACCAGAATCTGTCACGACGGGAAGCCACCGGGGAAGCGGAGGAACGCAGGACCGTGGTGAAAAAACGGCCGCCGCAGGATGACGTACCCAGGCAGAGGCCGCCGCAGCAGAGAACGGATGCACCCCGTCAACGGCCACCGCAGCAAAGGGCTGCAGCGCCGCAGCAGAGAACGGATGTACCCAGGCAGCGGCCGCCGCAGCAGAGAAATGCACCCGCGCAGAAGGAAGAACCCCGCAGAAAACGCGGCGGAGGCGGGATGATCGTTTTCACGCTGATCTTCCTGCTCACACTGGGCGCTGCCGGCTATATGATCTACCGGCTGTATGATAAGCTGAATACGGAGCAGGAAGCCCGTATCGAGGCGGAGGAGGCCCTGGAGAATCTGAAGAAGGAAGTGGCGGTCCCTCCGGAGGAGATCATCCTGCTTCCCACAGGAGATGAGGATACGACAGCTTCGGAAGAGCAGGAGCCGGCGGAACAGTTCTATACCCATGAACTTGTGGAGCAGCTGCTTGCACAGGCCAGGGCCGGCGAAAGGGATGAGGGTGCAAAGGAGAAGGAAGAGCAGATCCGGGAGATGATCATGTATGCAGCGACCCGTGAGGGCGGCGGTCCCTCGACGGCGGTACGTACCCTGGTCGATGACTATGCTTTCTACACGGTACCCGGCGGATACAGATTTCAGAAGCTGCTGGACGAAGTGCCACGGAATACTGTGGACTGGGACGACCTGGTCCGGGACGAAGAAGACGATTCGATCCGATATATGCCGGGGGGAACGGAGCATTCCTGGCCCATGATCGATGTGTCGGCTTTCCAGAAGGAGATCGACTGGCAGGCCGTGGCGGATTCCGGTATAAAGTATGCCATGCTGCGGGCCGGCTTCCGCGGTTATTCCAAGGGAGCGGTCTTTGAGGATGATTATATCGAGGCCAACCTGCAGGGAGCTACCGAAGCGGGGATAAAGGTCGGTGTTTATTTCTTCACGGAGGCCATCGATGTTGAGGAAGCGAAAGAAGAGGCGCAGCTGGTGATCGACAGGATACGCCCCTATCAGATCGACCTGCCCGTGGTGATCGATATCGAGCGTATCACGAACGATACGGCCCGTGCGGATCAGCTGGACAGGACGACCCGTACCGATGTGAGCCTTGCCTTTCTGGATGAGGTGGAAGCGGCAGGATACAGGCCCATGATCTATTGCGGGCTTTACACCTATTTTGAACAGCTGGATCAGAGCCGTATCTGGAAATACCCGCTCTGGTATCCTTATTATGAGCCGAAGTTCTATTTCCCCTATAAGGTGGTCTGCTGGCAGTATACGGACAAGGCAAAAGTGCCCGGGATCGACGGCGCCGTGGATATGAGCATATGGCTGGAGGATCCCATGGGAGGGAACTGGTAAATAAATTAAGGGAAAACCAGGTCCGTCCCCATGGTTTTCCTGGTTTTCGCCACGAAAAAAGCGGCCATCGGGCCGCTTTTTTGACTGTGAAGTTTTATTCCCCGGCTTCCTTGGTGACCATGCGCCTCGGAGCGCTCTTTAAGATCGGACTGAGCTGTTTGTATATGGCGAGACAGATGATCGAATCGGCGGCGCCCTTGATCAGGTTGAGAGGGGCGACGCAGGCAACAACAAAGCTGACGATACCGCCGCTGGCAAGTGGATTGACCGCTGCGCCCATTTCGAGGATCGCATCCATGGGCATACCGTAGAGGGCGGCAAAAGCGGGCAGCAGATAGAGTGCGTTGAAGGCCGTTCCGAAGATGGTCATAACGAGCGTTCCGCTGATCAGAGCTGCTACCGCGGTCTTCTTCGTCTTTTTCAGTGCATAGATCATGCTCGCCGGCAGGATCAGGCTGCAGCCCACGGCAAAGTTGGCAAATTCACCGACAAAGGCGGTGCTCGTATTCTTCAGCACCAGCTTGATCAGGACCTTCAGAAACTCCATGACCACGCCGGCCGCGGGACCGTAGGCAAAGCTGCCCACCAGCACCGGAAGCTCGGAAAAGTCCAGCTTGTAAAAGCCGGGAGCGAAGGGCATCGGGATCTCCAGCAGCATGATCACGCCCGAGAGCGCGGCAAACATCCCGCACATCACGATCTTGCGTGTCCCGAAGACGCGGCCGCTCTCTTTGTTCTTTTTCCGCACCAGGAATTCAAATACGACGGCCAGCAGAAAGATGGCCACGATGATCGCCAGGATCCCGGCGACATAGGACCAGTTTGCGGACAGATTTTCCAGTAAACTCTTTTTTTCTTCCATTTTTCATATCCTCCTGAGATAAGTAAGTATGCCGTTTGCGACATGCCGCGTGACAGCTGATCTTCCCGGGGCATTTACCGTAAAGATCACTATGCGTAACGCAGCGAAGCAGTGTGCAAACTCTCCGGCTTTTACTGTAAGGATATGCGAAGCGCTTTCCTGCAGTAAAAAAATCCCGTGTGCCAGCCACGGGATGATGATACAGAACATATGAAAAAAGTCCTGCAGCTTCTCTCATCCAGACTTTGCAGCTAAAGCTGCTTCACTGTCGGTTCCGGAATCTCACCGGATCGGCCGCCAAAGCGGTTCGCGGACTGTACCGCCGGTGGGGAATCGCACCCCGCCCCGAAGTTTGCAGTAGTCATCATACATCGGACGGAGAGGCTTGTCAAGTGCGGAAAGTCTCCGGATCAAAGCAACGGCCCACAGCTGTGCGGCAAGTGCGCGGCAGGGGGCCGGACAATAACGGCGGAAAAGCATTCCGCCGCCTCCGCACTGTCAATATAATGGCTGAACTTTTTGTGCAATAATTACAAAAAGTCCGCACAACTTGGAAAAGTTTTTGACTGTTTTAATGATATGCAGTATAATATACAGAACATCGGGAGACCATCGGGGATCCCGGAATTATATATGCAGGAGGAGAGAAAATATGGCATACACGAACAGAACGAATGTCTCATCCGGATCCGGAGGAAACGCCTCAAAGCTGAACATGCGTATCACGCTGATCCTTTTTACTCTGATCCCCCTTATCGTGACCTCGGTCACCATCGGGATTGTTTCCGTCAGCAAGAGCAAAACGGAGATCAAGTCCTATACGCATGATTCCCTGGTCCAGGTGATCGAGGGTGTGGGTAATTCCTTCGATGCGATGGTGGAAACAAATAAGGATATCCTTAAGGCTTACTCCGTGGCACCGGTCCTGACGGAGGTTCTTCATAATCCGACGGAAGCAGCGAAAGCTTCCGCGCAGCAGTACACCCTTGATTATTTCGGGAAACTGGATGGCTGGGAGGGGCTTTATTTGGCAGACTGGAATTCGGTGGTGATCACTCATCCCAATCCGGCGATCATAGGTGTTCCTCTCCGTGAAGGAGATTCACTGGCGGCCCTTCAGAATTCCATTCTTACCGCAAAGAACGGTGTGTATAATACCGGTATCATGGTGAGCCCGGCATCCGGTGAGCTGATCATGTCCATGTACGTGCCGATCCTGGAAGAAGGGAATCCGATCGGTTATGTCGGCGGCGCTTTCTTTGTTTCGAAAATTGCGGATAAGCTTTCGGACGTTTCCGGTCTGGGGCTTAATTCGGCATACGTTTATTTTGTGGATTCCAAGGGCACGATGCTTCATCACCCGGACGCATCCAAAGTCGGAAATCCCGTGGAAAACGAGGCGGTGAAATCCCTTGTGAGCGGTCTGCAGCAGGGAAACAAGCCAGCACCGGACCTGATCGAATATGAATACAAGGGTGCCACCAAATACGCAGGATATTATATCGGGGATGAAGGGCATTACATTGCGGTACTGACTGCCGATGAGGACGATGTGCTTACGGGTGTGGGCGAGATCCGCACGACCATCATCATCATCTGCCTGACCTGCGTTATCCTTTTTGCGGTGATCGCACTCCTGATCGAGCGTGTGATCTCGGTTCCGCTCAAGAAGATCGCCGATTCCCTGAACGGGCTCAGCACCGGCGATGTGACGGTGGAATGCGATGCCCGCTCACATATCAGGGAGACGCTCAGCATATTAAATTCCTTCCATGTATTGAAGGAAGCTCTCGGGGGCTCCATGAGAGCCGTAAAAGATGCCGCAGGCGAACTGAACGGTTCGATCGTGAGCGTGGACGGTATGACCGGAAAGAATGCGGAGTCCATCTCGCAGATCAATTCGGCAGTCAACGAAGTGGCCGAGACTTCCCAGAGCGTGGCGGAAAGCGCGCAGACCATGGCGGAGAAGGCGGTCAGCCTCGGAGAGAACATCGAGCAGCTTAACGATAATGTGCAGAACCTTTATAATGCGTCCCAGACCATCAAGAATGCCAACAGCGATGCTACCGACTGCATGAGGTCCGTATATGCGGGTGCGAATGAATCCGTATCGGCAATGAAGGAGATCAGCGGCAAGATCGCCGAGACCAACTCGGCCATCGGTGATATCGGCTCTGCGATCCAGGCCATCGAATCCATTGCGGCCCAGACCAACCTGCTGTCCTTAAATGCGTCCATCGAGGCGGCACGTGCCGGTGAAGCCGGCCGCGGTTTCGCCGTGGTGGCGGACGAGATCCGCAGCCTGGCCGATTCTTCGGCCGAATCCGCAAAGGAGATCAAGCAGATCATCGAAAACGTGATCGTGCTCTCCAACGGGACCGTCGATATCTCCAACCGTGTCTTTGAGGTGATCAGCCGTGAGCAGGCCGATATCGAACAGGCGCAGGAGAAGTTCAATATCCTTTCCGATTCGGTGGAGGCTTCCATCAGTGAGATCGAAACGATACGGCACATGGCGGGTACCCTGGACGGCATTAAGGTGGAACTGACCAATGCGACCACCGATCTGGGAGCGATCTCCGAAGAACTGGGTGCATCCGCCCAGGAGGTGGCAGCTTCCTGCCAGAGCGTGAGCGAAGCCTGCGCCGATACACAGGTTTCCACGGCGGAGATGAGAAAGGTCAACGAAGACATGAGCGAAGCGATCTCGTTCTTCAAACTGTCATAAAGATAAGGAACAGGGCAGAGGAGAGGAAACTCTCCTCTACTTGTTCTCTGAAGTGTTTTCTGCTATAATAGCGTCGGGTTTATACCCGGCGTTATTTTGTTGCGGCAAAAATCCGGCAGAAGTACATTGCACGGGTGAAGGAGAGTCTTTTGGACGGAGTGGAAAACACGGAAGAAAAAGAGCCGGTGGAAGCGGCGGCAGGGGCGGAAGAAGCGCTTTCCGGCGGAGCCGGTACGGAAACGGAAGCAGCGGCTGCGGAGGAGAATGCAGTGGCAGCAGAGGAGCAGGAGAAGGTGCAGGAAGGGCCGGATCTCTCTTCGGAGGAGGCGGAACTGGAGCTGGAGATCCGGATGAATACCGGCGTGCTCTATGATTATCTCCTGCGTCATGTATATACTTCATTGAGCGGGCCTCTCGGGACCTGTCTGGGTCTGGCGGGGATCGCATATTTTGCATACAGCAGACAGATTCCCTATCTCGTGATCGGGATACTGCTGATCGTTTATCTGCCCTTCAGCCTCTGGCGAAGGTCGGCTACGCTGATGCTCACCAATCCGGCTTATAAGGAAGCTTTGCATTACCGCTTTTCGGAATCCGGATTTACGGTCTCACAGGGAGAAGTGAGCGGCAGCGTGAAATGGGAGCAGTGTACGAAAGCGGTTTCCACGGGAAAGAGCATCATCATATATACCGGAGCCAAAAACGCTTCGATCTTTCCGAGAAAGCAGATCGAGGGGGGCGCGGAGACGCTGATCGCCGTGATCGCCCGGCATATGGAGCCGAAGCGCATAAAGATAAGATATTAGATGAAGGAATACAGGAGTAAAAGTGCCGCGGAGACCGCGGCTATAGCGGAAGAGATCGGCAGACATGCCGCAGCGGGAACGGTGCTGGCACTGAAAGGAGACCTGGGGGCCGGGAAGACGGTCTTTGCCCAGGGCGTGGCCAGAGGGCTCGGTATCGGCGAACCCGTGGATTCGCCGACCTTTACGATACTCAAGATCTACGAGGGAGGAAGGCTGCCGCTGTATCATTTTGACGTCTACCGTCTGGAAGACGGGGACGAGATGGCGGAGCTGGGGCTCGACGAATACCTGGACGGAGACGGGCTGTGCCTGATCGAGTGGGCGGAACTGGTCCGGGATATACTGCCGCCGGGGACGAAATATATCACCATCGAACGGGAGGAGGACGGCGATTTCGATCATCGCCGCATCAGGATAGAGGAATGAAGCTGATCGCGTTGGATTCCTCCGGAGGAGTTGCCTCGGTGGCACTGCTTACGGACGGAAAGCTTTTGGGCGAATACAGTATCGATCATAAGAGCACACATTCGCAGACGCTGCTGCCCATGCTTGAGGAGCTGTGCCGCCGCACGGATTATGACCCGGCGGAAAGCGATGCCATCGCGGTGGCCTCGGGCCCGGGTTCCTTTACGGGGCTCCGGATCGGCGCCGCGGCGGTCAAAGGCATGGCAATGGCGCTGAATATCCCGGTTCTTCCGGTGCCGACACTGGAGGGGCTTTGTTACCGTGCCATGGAATGGCAGGGGCTGATCTGTCCCATGATGGATGCCAGAAGGCAGCAGGTCTACAGCGGGATCTTCCGCTTCGAAAAAGGGAGCCTGATGAGTCTGTATCCTGCAGAAGCCCTTTCCGCGGAGGAACAGCTCCGCCGGCTCAATGAGGCGGGAGAGGCGGTATATCTTCTCGGTGACGGTACGGATGCCTGCCGGGAGCTGATCGCTTCGGAACTGAAATGTGAGTATCGTATCGCCCCGCAGCCGCTCAGATATCAGAGTGCGGCAGCAGTCGGGCTGCGTGCGTCGGAACTGGGAGAAGCGGCCTTCGTTTCCGCAGCTGCCTTTGTTCCCGTATATCTGAGGAGAAGCCAGGCGGAGAGGGAACGGGAAGAGCGTCTTGCAGGAGAAGGCGCATGAGCGCTCTCTGTTTCCGGCCGATGCGGGAAGAGGATCTGGATGCGGTGACGGCCCTGGAGGCGGCAGCCTTCAGCCGGCCCTGGAAAAGGGAAGACTTTTCCTCGGCTCTGGAAAAAGAAGAGTATCTGTATTATGTGGCTGAAGAGGAGCGTATCCTCGGCGTGGCAGGCCTGATCTGTACTCCGCCGGAAGCGGATATCAGCAATGTATCCGTAGCGGAGGAAGCAAGACGCAGGGGGATCGCTGCCGGGCTTCTGAAGGTCCTGCTTTCGGAGGGACGAAAGCGCGGGATCCTGGATTTTACCCTGGAGGTGCGTGCTTCCAATGCTGCAGCCATAGCCCTGTATGAGGGGCTGGGTTTTATCTGCGAGGGCAGGCGGAAAGCTTTTTACAGCGCGCCCCGTGAGGATGCACTGATCTACTGGCTCAGGGAAGGCTGAGCCGGACGGGGGATGCCCCCGGCAAGATATCGTATTGAGGAGAGAAGAAGATCCATGCTGGATGTGTGTCTTTTGGGGACAGGTGGGATGATGCCGCTGCCGAAGCGCTTTCTCACCGCACTCCAGGTCCGTTATAACGGTCTGAGCATATTGATCGACTGCGGGGAAGGTACGCAGGTAGCCCAGCGTGCGGCGGGCTTCAGCGCCAATCCCGTGGGGATCATGTGTTTTACGCATTATCATGCGGACCACATCAGCGGTCTGCCCGGCATGCTCCTTAATATGGGAAACGCGGAGCGTACGGAACCGCTTCTGATGATCGGTCCCAAAGGTCTGGAACGGGTGGTCTCCGCGCTGCGGGTGATCGCACCGGAGCTGCCCTTTGAGATCCGCTTTCATGAACTGACGGAAGCGGAAGAGAGTATCCCTCTGGAAGGCGGGCGCATCATCGCGTTCAAAGTGAATCATAATGTGACCTGTTACGGCTACAGCATCGAGATCGACCGGCTGGGGCGTTTTGACGCCGCAGCGGCAAAGGCGGCGGGGATCCCGCTGAAATACTGGAACCGCCTGCAGCACGGCGAGACCATAGATGAGGACGGGCAGCATTATACGCCCGATATGGTGATGGGGCCTGCCAGACGCGGGCTGAAGGTGACGTATTGTACCGATACAAGGCCGACGGAGAGCATCGTAAAGCATGCGGGCGGCGCGGATCTGTTCATCTGCGAAGGGATGTACGGAGAGGCGGACAAGCTTCCGAAGGCAAAGGAACACAAGCATATGATGTTTTGCGAAGCGGCACGGATCGCGGCGCAGGCGCAGCCGAAAGAGCTGTGGCTGACCCATTTCAGCCCGGCCCTCTTTAAGGCGGAGCCTTATATGGATGAGGTGCGCAGGATCTTTCCCAATGCATATGCGGGGAAAGACGGAAAATGCGCGGAACTGAAGTTTGACGAAGCGTAGATGAAGAAATACGTAAAGACAGTTATCATAATGCTGGTCGTGGTGGGGATCCTTGTGGGTTTCTATCTTTTCCTTTCGCGCCGTAACGAGCAGGAGACCTCCACGGAAGCGACGGCCGACCGCCAGGTGCGTGATATGACCGCGACACAGAAACTGATCGCGGAGGCGGCGTACAAACCTTATCCGGTCACGCCCGTGCAGGTGCTGAAATATTATAACGAGATCCAGGTATGCTTTTATAACGAGGAATACTCCGAGGAAGAGCTGAAACAGCTGGGAAGTATCAGCCGCAGGCTCATGGATGACGAACTGGTGGCGCAGCAGACCGAGGAACAGTTCTATGCGCAGCTGAAACTGGATGTCGCCAATCTGAAAGCCCAGGGAGACCATGGGACAACGATCTATGATATCGAGGTGACCCCGTCCATGGATGTGGAATACTTCGATCATGAAGGGGATGAGTGTGCCAGACTGTACAATTCCTATACGATGAAGCAGATGATCGAAGGAAAGCTTTATTATCCCGTGATACGTTATGTCTATGTAATGCGCAGGGATAAGGAGGGCCACTGGAAGATCCTGGGCTTTAAAAAGGATGAGGAAGGGAGCAGCGGTACGGAGAAGCCGCTGGCGGGGTCTTGATATGGTAAGGATACTGGCGATCGAATCTTCCTGTGATGAAACGGCAGCGGCTGTGGTAGAGGACGGCAGACGCGTCCTTTCCAATGTGATCAGCTCGCAGATCGAGACGCATGCGCTGTACGGCGGCGTGGTTCCCGAGATCGCATCGAGAAGGCATACGGAATGCATCAATACCGTTACGGAGCAGGCTCTGGCGGAAGCGGGGCTTAAGCTTCCGGAGGTGGATGCGGTGGCGGTGACCTACGGACCCGGACTGGTCGGGGCGCTGCTGGTGGGCGTATCCTTTGCCAAAGGCCTGGCGTTTGCGGCGGGAAAGCCGCTGATCGGCGTGCATCATATCGAAGGGCATATCTGTGCCAATTTTATCGACCGGCCGCAGCTTGAGCCGCCTTTCCCCTGTCTGGTGGTATCCGGCGGTCATACGACGCTGGCGAGGGTAAAGGCATACGGGGAATATGAGATCCTCGGACGAAGCCGTGACGATTCGGCCGGCGAGGCTTTTGATAAGGTGGCCCGGGCAATAGGGCTGGGCTATCCCGGAGGACCGAAGATCGATAAGCTTTCGGACAGCGGCAATCCCGAAGCCATTGTCTTTCCGAGGGCGAAGGTGGACGGTTCGGTCTATGATTTTTCCTTCAGCGGCCTGAAATCGGCGGTGCTCAATTATTTAAACGGCTGCCGTATGGCCGGGACCGAAGTGAATGCCGCGGATGTGGCGGCTTCGTTCCAGAAGGCCGTGGTGGACGTGCTGGTGGGACATTCCATGCTGGCCCTGGAACAGGGCGGTGAAAAACGTTTTGCGCTGGCCGGCGGTGTGGCGGCCAACCGGCATCTGCGGGCGGCTTTCGAGCTGGCCTGCGCGGAGCGCGGCGTGGAGTTTTTCTGCCCGCCGCCGATACTCTGTACCGATAATGCGGCGATGATCGGCGCGGCGGCTTATTTTGAATATGAGAAGGGGAATTTCAGCGGCCTTGACCTGAATGCCGTGCCGGGACTGCGGCTGGGAGAACGCGGATGAAGACGGCAGCTGTGGTCCTGGCGGGAGGAAGCGGAAAACGGATGGGAGCGGAGGTGCCGAAGCAGTACCTTTCGCTTGATGGCCGGCCGCTTGTTTTTTATTCGCTTAAGGCTTTTGAAGACAGCTTCATCGATACGGTGGTACTGGTGGTGACTGCGGGAGACGAGGACTACTGCCGCCGGGAGATCGTGGAACGATACGGATTTCGAAAGGTCGCGGCTGTCGTCAGCGGCGGAAAGGAACGTTATCATTCCGTGGCAAAAGGCGTGGAGGCGGTGGCGGAGGATGTTTCCTGGATCTTTATCCATGACGGGGCGCGGCCGTTTCTGAGCCGGGAGGTCCTTGAGAGGGCTTTTGAGGATGCGAAACGGAGCGGCGCCAGTGTTGTGGCGGTGCAGAGCAAGGATACGGTACGCCTGGCGGATGCGGAAGGTTTTGTGCGCGAGACGCCCCCGAGGGACGAGGTGTGGCAGATGCAGACGCCGCAGGTCTTTTCCGCGGAGCTTCTGCGCAGGGCCTGCCGGGAGCTTTCGGAAAAGGAAGGGGAGCTGCTTGCCAAAGGCATAAGGATCACTGATGACGCGATGATGGTGGAGCTTTTATGCGGGCAGCGGGCGCATTTGGTCACGGGCGACTATGAGAATATCAAGATCACCACACCCGGGGATCTGGAGTTTGCCGAAATGCTGATAAAACGGAGAAAGAACGCGGCAGACCGGGCTGGTAAAGGCTGGTAAAGGATGCAGGGGTATGTTATAATATTATGTCTCTGGTGACAGCACGAAAGTAAAGGATAATGCTATGGATGATTTTATCAATCTCATGAGCGGTATGGGCGGCAGGGCGGATTACACGCTGGAAGAGATCGAGGCTGCCGAAAAAAGAATGAAGAAGAAGGGCGGGACGCTGCAGGAAAACCTGCAGGCTGTGAGAGGGCAGGCCTCTTCACCGCGCCCCGCGACCATGACGGAGCTTTTTGCCCAGCGGGTGAAGAGTGATAAGAAAGCGGCTGCCGCCGCCGCAAAGAGCAGCGACAGCGCGCTGAAGATCCTGGAAAAGAACCAGAAGGAGCTGGACCGGCAGCTGAAGGAACTGAACCGCAATCTCGCGGAGGATTTCGGTGTGGGGCCTGCGTCTTACGAGAGCCCGAAAGCCGGCGTGAGCAGCGCTGCCGCAGCGGCAAAGACGGAAAGCCTCCCGCAGGAGAAGGAGAAGCCGGCCGAGGCGGAGCTGCTGAGCGGAGACGCGGCCTATGCGGCTTTTGACGGGATCTCTGCCGTTCTGGAGCAGAGCGTCTACGGGCAGCAGGAGTTTCTTCGGAAGCTGGTGATCGCCTTCAAACGTCCGCTGGTATCGCCGCCGGAAGGAAAGCGCGCGCTCAATGCCATACTCCTTACGGGCCGTGAGGACAGCGGCAAGCATGTGGCACTGGAGGCCCTGCTTGAAGAACTGAAAAAGCGCAGGATCCTTGCGAGCGCGGAACATAAGACCATCGATCTGGGCATCTATACCGATGCTTCGATGGAAAAGATCTTTTTACAGGATATGTATTCTGCCCTGTCCGGTACGGCCGGGGTGATCGTTTTCGAGCATTTTGAGGAGTGTCATCCTTCTTTCCTCAACCACGTGGGAGCGCTGGTGACGGAAGGGGCATTCCGGCTTTCCGAGCGCTATGTCATGC
Source organism: Lachnospiraceae bacterium (assembly GCA_016282915.1). Classification (GTDB taxonomy): domain Bacteria; phylum Bacillota; class Clostridia; order Lachnospirales; family Lachnospiraceae; genus NK4A136. The sequence goes on from JAEELW010000036.1 coordinate 25,261, forward strand.
AGAAGGGGCAGCTGGTGAATGTACAGAATTCGCTGGCGCAGGAGACCGTGGGCGAACTGAACGCCCGCGGACGTTATCTCGTCTTTATCACCAACAAATCCCTGGAAAAAACTGCAGGTATCATGGGAGCGCCCTTTGTGGACGCCCTGGGTGATATCTGCGAGACCAGTGCACTGGACGACGGAGCCATCGGAAAGATCGCTTCGCGGGAAATGGAAGAACTGAAGAGCAGGGCCAAAGAGCAGTTCGGCTTTATCATAAACGCGGATGATGCTTTTCTGGCCTACAGTGCCGCAAGGAGCGGAAAGCAGGCAGGCGTTAAGGGCGTGCAGGATTTTTACGATTCGGTGATGCGGGCTCTGGCACAGATGAAGCTGGAGGGAGATTATCCGAAGGATACGGAGCTTACGCTGAAGATGGAAGGGGATGTGCTCTGCGCACTGCGCGGGGATGAGCGCATTGACCTGAGCGTATATCTGCCGAAGCGATTCCGCGGGGAGATCGATGAGATCCGCCGTGAGATGGACGCCATTGTGGGTCTTGCGGAGGTCAAGAAATATGTGCTGGGTCTGGAGGAGTATTACCGGGTACAGCAGCGCAGAGCCGAGGAAGGCTTAAAGACCGGCGAGGTCAACAAGCATATGATCTTTACCGGCAGTCCGGGAACCGGCAAGACCACCATCGCGCGCATCATCAGCAAATATCTGAAGGCCATAGGGGTGCTCAGCGGCGGACAGCTTGTGGAGGTATCCAGAGCGGATCTGGTGGGTAAATTCGTGGGCCATACGGCGCCGCTCACGTCCAATGTGATCAATTCGGCCATCGGCGGCGTGCTCTTTATCGATGAGGCATACAGCCTTTACCGCGGCAAGGACGACAGCTTCGGTCTGGAGGCCATCGATACGCTGGTGAAGGGCATCGAGGATCACCGCGACGATCTGATCGTGATCCTGGCGGGCTATTCCATGGAGATGCAGGAATTCCTGACCGCCAATTCCGGTCTGAAGAGCCGTTTCCCGAATGTGATCCATTTCCCGGATTATACGGGAGAAGAGCTGCTGGCCATCGCCCGTTCCATCGCGTCCTCCAAGGGCTATACCATCGCCGAAGAAGCGGCAAAGCCTCTGACGGAGTATTTTGATGAAGTGCAGGCCTTCCGTGCATCGGATGCCGGAAACGGCCGTATGGCAAGAAATATGATCGAAGCCGCCATCGTAAAGCAGTCGCGCCGTCTGGCCACGGAGCCGGAAGGGGAGCTGTCCGTGCTGCTGCTTAAGGATTTTGAGGCGCTCTCGCAGTATCTTCCCGAGGAGGAGGCGGCTGAACTGCCGGAAGCACCGAAGGAGGAAGCGGAAGTACCGGGATATGAAAAAGAGGAGAACGCAGAGGAAGTGACGGCGGCAGCCGCGCCGCTGACGGAAGCAGCGGCGGAAGAAAAAGAAGAAGCCGAGGAGCTGACGGAAGTACCGGCGGAAGAAAGCCTGAAGCCGGAAGAGGGAGCTTGCGCAGAAAGGGAGAATGGGGAGGCGCCGGAAGAAACACCCGGCGGAAAGGATCACGAAAACTGAGCCCGGGAAATGCGCAGCGGCTAAGGAGCATCGGGATAGAGAAAGGCCGGGACCCGCGGAGGAACGCGGATGAAAGGAGGAGCAATGAAAAAGAGACTGGTGGCTGTCATATTGAGCATTGCCATGCTTTGTGCTTCCTGCGGATCGGATCCGCAGGTCGGTAAGGATACGCCGACACCGACGGCGGCAGCGGAGGCAGCGCCCACCGAAGTTCCGGCGGATGCCGGAAATGCCGGCATCAGCGGAGGAAAGATCGCTGCGGTCATGAACAATATCGTGGTGCAGCGGCCGAAGCTTCTCGGGGATGTGCTGCAGGAATTCTGGGATCCCGCCCTGCAGCCCTCGATCGCGATGGATGCGGTGGCTTTGGATCTCTCCAATGTGAAGTATTCCGGGCGTTTTGCGTATATGTTCAACGGGGAGTCGAAAGTCTATGCCCCCATGGCCGAAAAACTTAAGGAGAACCAGTTCTGCGTATTTCCGTCCCAGAGTTACAGTGAGTATTTCGATCTGTACGAATATAACCGTTATGCGGAGTTTCCCAATTTTGTGACGGTAGACTCGCTGATGCATACCTATCATCTGTATTTCGCTTATCTTATGAGGCAGACGGAAAAATCGTATCTTGCGCCGGATCTGGCCGGACTGAGCAGGACCATGACGGATGTAAGCATGCAGCAGTACAATGCCCTGAAGGGGACAGCCTGGGAAAGTGCTGCAAAGAGGGATGTGGCATATTTCTACATTGCGGCGCGTCTGCAGGATAAGAGCTATGGGGCGCCCCTTCAGGACGCGGACTTTACGGCGCTTGTAGATGCCGAGCTGGAACGCATAGAGAGTGCTTCCGGGATCGGGACCTGCGGCATCACGGAAGACTACGAGGATTATACCCAGTACAAGCCCCGCGGCTATTATGAGGGTGACCCGCAGCTGGAAGACTATTTCCGTGCCATGATGTGGTACGGGCGTATCAACTTCCCCTGCGACGATATCGATATGATGCGCAGCGCTGCCCTGATCAGCAAGTGCATCGATGTGGGCGGCAGCAGTAAATGGTCCCGCATCTATGACGTGACCTCTTTCTTTGCGGGGGCTTCCGATGACCCCGGCTATTATGAGACCAGAGCGGTCTTTGAGGATGTATACGGCGGCGTTCCCGATACGCAGACGCTGGCGGGAGATGAGGGACAGTTTCAGACCTTCTGCGGAAAGCTGATCGGACTTCCGAAGCCGCAGGTCAATTCCGTGCCCGTGGATGACGGGGAGGATCCCGTAGTGCCGGGCTTCCGTTTCATGGGACAGCGTTTTACCGTGGATGCGGCTATCATGCAGCAGCTGATCTACAGCGCGGTAAAGGAAAATCCCGCACAGGATAAGCGCATGCTTCCGGATACACTGGATGTGACGGCGGCTCTCGGTTCGAAGGTATCCCGGGATATCCTGAAGGAGCAGGGAGCGTTCGATTTTCAGAATTATACGGAGAATATGGATAAGGTCTCGGCAGCATACAATAACGACGATCCGGCGATCTGGAACGCAAGCATCTATTCCGCATGGCTGAATACCTTAAGACCGCTGCTTTCCGGCCGGGGGGAGGGCTATCCCCTGTATAAGCGTTCGGAGGAGTGGGAGAAGAAATCCGTAGAGACCTTTGCGGGTTCCTTTGCCGAGCTGAAGCATGATACCATACTTTATTCCAAGGCCGTGATGGCGGAAATGGGTGGCGGCGACGACGGAGAGATCGTGGATGACCGCGGATATGTGGATCCGGAACCCGAGGTCTACAGCCGTTTTGCAGCGCTGGCCGGGCAGACCGCGGCGGGGCTGAAGGGCTATGGCATGCTGGCCGGAAAGGAAGAGGAAGATCTTTCACGCCTGAAGGATATCGCAATGATGCTGCTGATGATCTCGGAAAAGGAACTGCGCTCCGAAGGTCTTACGGACGAAGAGTACGAATTTATACGCAGCTACGGCGGCGAGCTGGAACATTTCTGGCTCGAAGCCAATCAGGATAAAGTGGATGAACCGCTGTACAAGAGTGCGCAGGCACCCTGCCAGATCATCGCGGATATCGCGACCGACCCCAACGGTGCGGTACTGGAAGTGGGTACGGGAAATGTTCATACCATGTTTGTGGTCTTCCCCATTGACGGGGAGCTGCATGTGGGAAGCGGCGGCGTGTACAGCTTCTACCAGTTTGCACAGCCGATGTCGGAACGCCTGACGGATACGGAGTGGCGGAAGATGCTGCAGCGCTGGTATCTGGATGACGATATGAACCCGGTACAGAACGATACGGTTCCCGTCCAGCCCGGCTGGACGCAGAGCTATCGCGCAGAGGAACAGTGACGAAGAAAAGACTGCTCGTCCTTATCGCGATCCCGGCGGCTGCAGCAGTGATCGTGGCCGCTGTCTGCATTTTTCATGCAGCGGCTTATCCTTCCGGAGTGACATGGAGATCTTTTTCGCAGGAGCTCTCCGGGGGACGCAGGCTGGTGCTTTCAAAGAAAGCCTTACGCCTTGTTTCGGGGGAAGAGAGCTACTGGCAGACCGATGAAGCATGGCTCATTGAGGATGTGCTGGTCACGGATATCAACCGTGACGGTGCCGACGAGCTGCTTCTCCTTCTGTGGAAGCGGGGACGCTATGGAAAGCATAAACCCTCCTGGGTAGAGGAGGATGAAGATGAATGGTCGCAGCACATCTTTATCTACAGCCTGCCGGAAGGGACGGAGACACCGAAGCAGCTCTGGTGCGCATCGGATATCGGACGTCTCGTGAAGCACTGGGAACCGGCGGAGGGCAGACCCTGGCTTCTGATCCTGGATGACGATAAAGGGGAAAGGACCTGGTGGATCTGGGATTCCTGGGGCCTGAAGAGCGTAGAACAAAAGTGAAGCAGACTGCCGCGCGGCCGTAAGGCCTGCGGGGAGCAGAGTAAAATGATCTATTAAGGAGAAAGTATCATGAGCAAGGTAAAAGATTTTATGAAGCGGAAAGACATCGAGATCTCACTGAAACGCTATGGGATCGACGCCCTGGGAGCTATGGCACAGGGACTTTTCTGTTCGCTTCTGATCGGAACGATCATCAATACGGTGGGGACCCAGTTTAATATTTCGTTCCTGAAGGCGCCGGTGGCTACCATTGCCGGCACAGAATATACGGTAGGAGGTCTGGCATCCGCGATGAGCGGTCCGGCAATGGCCGTTGCCATAGGATACGCTTTGAAATGTCCGCCGCTGGTCCTTTTTTCGCTGGTCTCGGTGGGGTTTGCATCGAATGCCCTGGGAGGGACCGGAGGGCCGCTGGCGGTTCTCTTTGTAGCGATCCTTTCCGCCGAGCTTGGTAAGGTGGTGTCGAAGGAGACCAAGATCGATATCCTGGTCACGCCTCTGGTCACCATCGGCAGCGGTATCTTTTTCTCCTGGCTCATAGCACCGCTTCTGGGAGAGGCGGCGGATACGCTGGGTGTGGCAATCAAGTGGGCAACGGTGCAGCAGCCGCTGGTCATGGGTGTCGTGGTTTCGGTGATCGTGGGCATGGCGCTCACACTGCCCATATCTTCGGCAGCAATCTGTGCAGCCCTTTCCCTGACGGGACTTGCGGGCGGTGCCGCAGTTGCCGGCTGCTGTGCACAGATGGTCGGCTTTGCCGTGATCTCTTTCAGGGACAACCGCTTCGGCGGGCTGGTCTCACAGGGCATCGGCACTTCGATGCTGCAGATGGGAAATATCGTAAAGAATCCGCGGATCTGGATCGCGCCTACGCTGGCTTCCGCCATTACGGGGCCGCTGGCGACCTGTGTTTTCAAGCTGGAGATGAACGGCCCGGCCATATCTTCGGGTATGGGGACCTGCGGACTGGTGGGCCCGATCGGCGTATATACCGGCTGGAGTTCTGCCATTGATGCCGGAACGAAAACGGCGATCACTGCGTTTGACTGGGTGTCACTGCTCCTGATCAGCATTGTTCTTCCCGCCGTGCTGTCCCTCATTTTCCATCTGATCGTGAAAAAGCTCGGCTGGGTGAAGGACGGCGATATGAAGCTGGCCGCATAAGCTGTCCTGTCCGGAAGTGCTGTGAGTGTATGCCGCGTTACTATTTTTGATAACAGATCCTGAGAGCATTTTATGTTACGGTGAGAAGAACGGGATAAGCGGAGAAGATGTTAAATATTGAACTACAATCCTGCAGCCTGATCATGCTCCTGATCCTCCTCCTGATCTTTATCAGGGAGAAGGGTCTGGATTCTGTCAGCCGTCAGCGCTACGAAAGGGCGCTGCTGTCCTGCATATTCTGTCTTACCATGGACATTTTGTCCGTTTATCTGATCTATGATGCTGTCTTTGAGGGCGGTTATGTGTTCTTTGCCCGTATCGTCTGCAAGTTTTATGTACTTCTGCTCATGTATCAGGCCTATCAGGGCTTTGTTTATGCCCTGGGGGATTATTTTACCGGAAAACGCCATCGGAAGCTGCGGCTGGTCTTCCGGATCTGGATCGTTGCCGGGCTGATCGCCGTCGTCATACTGCCGACGGATTTCTATATGGAAGGCATGGATGTATATTCCTATGGCCTGTCCAATTATGCGGCCTATTTTGTGGTCGGAGCCCTGATCATCACCTGTATTGTTATGACTGTTGCACATGTGGGTGTCACATCGGAAAGGCGCCGCTGGGCCATCCTTTTGTGGCAGGGCGGCTGGCTTGTGGCAGCCATCGTCCAGTTCATCTGTCCCACGCTGCTGATCTCCGGCTTTGCGGCCGCGATGGGTATGGTACTGATCCATGCCGAGCTCGAGAATCCGAATGAAGGGATCGACCGCACAACGGGACAGTTCAGCGCCAATGCTCTGATCAGCTATGTCACGGACCGTTATCTGCATGGTATGAGTTTTGCTTCCATGCATGTACGTCTGCGTTTCCTGAGCCGGAATGTGGATCTGGAGACTGTCCAGACCGTACTCCTGCGCTGTGCCAATTTCCTGGCCCAGTCTTCGGCGGTGAAGGTGTTTCGTATGACCGATGATACCTTTGTCGTTCTTATGAAGAATGCGGATGAACTGGAAAATGAGTACCGGCGTATCTCGGACGGTATTGAAGCGGCTGTGGGACTGCCGCTGGAGTACAGCTTTATACGCATGCCGGACAGTGATATCGTGAATTCCGCAGAGGAGTATTTCCGCCTTCATCATTATTACGATAATCTGTTTACCGGAAGGATCTCGGAAGTGGTGGATAAAGCTGCGGTGGAGAGACTCAGACGCTACGACCGTGTTCAGGAACTGGTCCGCAGTGCTCTGGATGACGGCAGGGTGGAAGTATATTTCCAGCCTTTCTACGAAGTGGCTACGAAGAGTTACACCTCCGCCGAGGCTCTGGTCCGTATCAATGACCGGGACGGAACCGTCATCAGCCCCGGTGAGTTCATAAGCATCGCCGAGGAAAACGGTCTGATCGTGCCGCTGGGGATCGAGATCTTCCGGCAGGTCTGTGAATTCCTTTCGGATGGCCGCGCAGCGGAAGCGGGACTGAAATCCGTTGAAGTGAACATTTCCGTGGCACAGTTTGACCGGGAGAATCCCGCAGAGTTTGTGATGAGGCTTCTGGATATCTATCATCTGGAACCGGGGCTGATCAATCTTGAGATCACGGAGACGGCCTCCAGTATGGCCAGACAGCTTCTGATCAGCAATATGGAACGCTTGAGAGAAGTCGGCGTGAGTTTTTCACTGGATGATTTCGGTACGGGACGTTCCAATCTGGATTACTTTGTGGAGATGCCCGTGGAAAGGGTGAAATTCGATTATTCGCTGACGCAGCAGTATCTGGATAATGACCGGGCCCACTGCGTGATCGAGAGTGTGGTGGAGATGGTGCATCACATGGGCCTGACGGTAGTATCGGAAGGCGTGGAGACAAAGGAACAGCTGGATGCCATGTGCGGTCTGGGCGTGGAGTTCATCCAGGGCTTTTATTTCTCGAAGCCGCTGAAGAGAGAGGAATTCATAACTTTCCTGAGAGAAAAGAACGGGAAGGGGAATGCGGGATAATGGAACGTTTTACGATCATCGCGCCCTGCCATTTCGGGCTGGAAGCGGTGCTGAAAAGGGAGATCACGGATCTGGGCTACGATGTGACGGCCGTTGAGGACGGCCGTGTGAGTTTTCTGGGCGATGCCGAGGCCATCTGCCGTGTCAATATCCATTCCAGGACGGCGGAGCGCCTTCTGATCAGCCTGGGCAGCTTTCATGCGGAAAGCTTTGAGGACCTGTTCCAGGGAACAAAGGCTTTGCCGCTGGAGCATTATATCCCGAGGGACGGTCGTTTCTGGGTGGCCAAGGCCGCCAGCGTAAAGAGCGCGCTGTTCTCGCCCTCGGATATCCAGTCGGTCATGAAAAAAGCAATGGTGGAGCGTATGAAGGAGCACTACGGGATCTCTTATTTTCCCGAGACCGGTGCAGCGTTTCCGATGCGCGTATTTATCAAGAAGGATACGGTGACCCTCGGGCTGGATACCAGCGGGGACTCGCTGCATAAGCGCGGTTACCGGCTGCTTGCATCCAAGGCACCGCTTGCGGAAAATCTTGCGGCGGCTCTGATCATGCTCACGCCCTGGCACAGCGACCGCATCCTTGTGGATCCTTTCTGCGGAAGCGGGACGATACCCATTGAAGCCGCGATGATGGCAGCGCACATCGCACCCGGTGCAAGGCGCAGCTTTACGGCCATGCAATGGGAACATCTGGTGCCGCCTTCCTGCTGGAAAGACGCAAAAGAAGAGGCGCTGGAGGAGGAAACACCGGAGGTGGAAACGGATATCCAGGGCTATGATCTGGATCCTGCCATGGTGCGTATCGCCAGGGATAACGCGAAGCGCGTCGGAGTAGAGCGGCTCATTCATTTCCAGGCCAGGGATGTGGCGCAGCTTTCCCATCCGAAGCGTTACGGCTTTGTCATCACGAACCCGCCATATGGTGAACGTCTTGAGGAAAAAGAGGCTTTGCCGGTGCTTTATTCGACCATAGGAGAGCGTTTCCGCAGTCTGCAGGACTGGTCCATGTTTCTGATCACTTCCTACGAACAGGCGGAACGTGACCTTGGAAGGAAAGCGGATAAACGGCGCAAGATCTATAACGGAATGCTCAAAACTTCCTTCCTTCAGTATATGGGAGCAAAGCCGCCGCGGAGAGAGAATAATGAACGATGAAAAGGAGCGGAAGCGGCTTCCGGCTGAAATAAAGGAGTTTCTGTTCATGTCGTTCCTGATGGCGGGGCTTTGTGCGGCAGCCTTTGTGCTGCTCCTCCGGGATCCTGCGGAGGGAGAAGTTTTCCTGGAAAAACAGCCGCTGAAGGAGCAGGAGGCGGAAGAGGAAAAGACGGAGCTGAAGCTGTTATTAGAGCCCGGAAACGAGCCCTCGACCATACTTCTGCCATGGTCTGCCGCCGGGAAAGTCAGCTGCGACACTGCGGCGCGCAGGCTCGTTGTAAGCCTGCAGGGGGCAGAGGAGGAAGAACTGCCCCGGATCACTGCCGATCCGGAGCTTTTTGTTTCGGCCTCGCTTTACCGCAGCCCGGAGGAAAGCCTGTATGTTTTTGAGCTGCGCGACATGTGTGTTGCCAGCAGTGAGACCGTGACGGAAGGTTTAAAGATCCGCATGGTGCCGGTCACGGAACTGGATCCCCACTGCTTCGTGCTGATCCTGGAATGCGGGAGCGATGCCGTAGCCGGGGAGCTTGCGCGGCGTGCGGATGAAAAGCTCGCGGAAACAGGAGAGAATATCGTACTTCTCCGGCTGGGGGCGGAGAATGCAGCGCGGACGGCAGAGGAACGCAAAGCGCTGATCCAAAGCTGCGGCGCGGATGCCCTTATCCGGCTGGAGATGGCGGAAAAAAGCGTGAGAGGATCCGTGACACAGGCCTTTTGCAATACGCAGTATTATATCCCGGGCCTGGACAGCGTCGTGCTGGCGGATCTCTGTGAGAGCGGGGTGCTGGCGGAGATCGGCGGGCCGGCCGGAAATATAGCGGAACTGGCGGAAGACGATCCGCTGCGGGAACTGAAGCTTCCGGTCTGTGTGCTGCGGATTGGGAGAAGTGCCGCCGATGCGGAAAACGATGTGAAAAAGCAGAACGATTATCTGGAGAGGGCAGCGGCGGGACTTGCGGATGCGATACGAAGAGCGGCAAGATATTGAAAACGTAGGAGAGACGAAGTAAAGCGGAGTTTGCGGAGGAGGAGTGATATCATGGCAGACAGACCCAGGGGCAGAGAGAAAAATGTAAGCGGCAGCGGTGCCGGTGTACACCGCAGGGGCAGCGGCACGGGCGGCGGCCCCGTAGGCGGCGGGCATGGAGGATTTCCCGGCGGCGGAAGCGGTGGCGGTGGCTCCCACCGCAGCGGAGGAAGCGGCGGCAGCGGCGGCGGTGGTATGATCGGCATCATCATAGCAGTGGTGGTATTGCTTCTGGGCGGCGGCGGTCTGAGCGGTCTTTTCGGCAGTTTCGGCGGCGGCGACGACGGCATCTCGGACGATGGAGGGAGCATTCAGAGCAGCCAGGGCAGTTCCCAGGGAAGTTCACAGGGCAGTTCACTGGGGGGCGGCTTTGGCGGTCTTTCCGCGGCGCTTCTGGGAGGTTCTTCTTCCGGCTGGAGCGGATCATCCAACAGCGGCACGCTGAACCGTGATGTGGCGCCCGAAGCACGTATGAAATATACGGATATCCTCGGCGGCGGCAAGGATACCATCACGATGATGGTCTATATGTGCGGTACCGACCTGGAATCCAAATACGGCATGGGTACCAATGACCTGCGGGAGATGATGGCGGCGAGCCTTTCCGACAAGATCAACCTGATCGTCTATACCGGCGGCTGCAAGAGCTGGAAGACCAACGGTATTTCCAATAATACCCATCAGATCTGGCAGATCAAAGGCGGACGTATGTCGAAGCTGAAGGATAACGCCGGCAGCGGGGCTATGACGGAGCCCTCCAACTTAAGCAGCTTTATCCGTTACTGTACGCAGAATTTCCCGGCCAACCGCAATATGCTGATCTTCTGGGATCACGGCGGCGGTTCCCTTTCGGGTTTCGGTTATGATGAGCTTTATTCCCGCAGCGGATCCATGTCCCTTTCGGGCATCAATACGGCACTGAAGGATGCGGGGATCAAATATGACTTCGTGGGCTTTGACGCCTGCCTGATGGCAACGGTGGAAACGGACCTCTGCATCGCCAATTATGCGGATTACCTCATCGCATCGGAGGAAACGGAACCCGGTGTGGGCTGGTACTATACGGACTGGCTGAACGCACTGTCGAAAAATACTTCCATGCCGACCATCGAACTGGGGCAGATGATCGCCGATGATTTCGTACGGGAATGCGAGCGGAGCTGCCGTGGCCAGAAGACGACCCTTTCGGTGGTGGACCTTGCGGAGCTTTCCCAGACCATCCCCGACGATTTCAAGGCCTTTTCCACGAGCACCGCAGAGCTGATCCGTGCGGATCAGTACATGCAGGTATCGGATGCCCGCAGCTCCAGCCGCGAATTTGCACAGTCTTCCGCCATCGATCAGATCGACCTGGTCCATTTCGCAAAGAACCTCGGGACCAAAGAGGCAGAGGCCCTGGCGGATACGCTTTTGAGCGCAGTCAAATATAACCGTACATCTTCAAATATGACGAATGCATACGGTATCTCGGTTTATTTTCCGTACCGCAAGAATTCCAAGGTGAACACAGCGACAAACCTCTACCAGCAGATCGGTCTGGATTCGGAATATTCCGAATGCATCCGTGCCTTTTCCGGCCTGCAGTCGGCGGGACAGGCAGCCGGTGGCGGACAGGATTCCTCTCCTTTCTCCATGCTGAGCGGTCTTGGCGGCGATTCGATGCCGAGCCTGGACAGTATCTTAAACCTCATCTCGGGCATGGGCGGCGGAAGAGGCCTGAGCGAAGAGGAGATGGCAGATTATATTTCCCGGAATCAGCTGGATCCCTCGCTTCTGACATGGAAGAAGGAAGGCTCGGACTATTGCATTCATCTTCCCGAGGAGCAGTGGAAGCTCGTGCATTCCGCGGATCTGTGCCTTTTTGTAGACGACGGCAGCGGCTATGTGGATATGGGCCGCGACAATCTTTTCTCGATCAGCGATCAGGGGGATCTGGTGGCGGATGTGGACGGCAGCTGGCTTTCCATCGGCCGTCAGCCCGTAGCCTATTACCATCTGGATACCGTGGAGGACGGAGACAGCTATACGATCAGCGGCCGCGTTCCCTGCATGGTGAACGGGGAGCGCATGAACCTGATCCTGCTCTTTACGGATGCGCAGCCGGCCGGCTATATCGCGGGATACACGCCCGATTATGATGAGAGCGTGACCGAGACCATCGCCCGGGGGCTTATTGAACTGAAGGACGGCGATAAGGTGGATTTCCTCTGCGACTATTACAGCTACGGAGGAGCTTACCAGGACAGCTATATGCTGGGCGAACAGTGGGTGGTGAGCGGAACGCCGCAGATCAGCAATACCTATGTGGATGCCGGCTATATCGCCGCATACCGCTTTACGGACATCTATAATAACAGCTACTGGTCGGAGCAGCTTCCGGGAGGAGGAAAATGAGGACCATTGTATTTGCTACATCCAATGAAGACAAGCTGAAGGAGATACGCGAGATCCTTCCGGAGGCGGAGCTTCTCACCATGGGAGGCATCGGTTTTCATGAGGAGATCGAGGAGAACGGGCAGAGTTTTGAGGATAACGCGCTGATCAAGGCAAGGGCCGTGGCGGATTATATCCGCAAGGCGCGGCCGGATCTTTCGGACGCGCTGGTGCTTGCGGACGATTCGGGACTGGAGATCGATGCCATGGACGGGATGCCGGGAGTGCATTCCCACCGCTGGCTGGGAGAGCGCACTTACCGGGAGGCGATGGAGGACATCATCGCAAAGCTGGACGGACTGCCCGATGAAAAGCGGGGCACACGTTTTGTATGTGCTATCGCTGCAGTGCTGCCGCGTACGGAAGATGCGGAGGAAGGCAGGGAACTGGTATTGCGCCGGACCGTGGAAGGCATCGTTGCCCGCAGTATCCGCGGAGAGGGCGGTTTCGGCTACGATCCCTTCTTTTACGTGCCGGAATATGGCTGCACCACGGCAGAGATGAGCAGAGAGCAGAAAAATGCCATCAGCCACCGCGGAAAAGCCCTGCGGGCCATGCGGGAGGAACTGCTCCGGGAGGGTCTGCTTTGAAGATCCTGGTGATCAGCGATACCCACGGACATATCGAGGCTCTGTCGGATGTGCTCGACATCGAGGGACAGCCGGATGCCGTGATCCATTGCGGGGATATCTGCGGGGATGAAGAACGGCTTCAGAAACTGGCGGGATGCCCCTGTTATATGGTGGCGGGAAATATGGATTTTTCCTGGGGGCTTCCGAAGGCGGAGCTGGTGGAAGAGGAAGGCGTGACGATCTTTTTCTGTCACGGCCACCGGCTTGGAGTGAATTTCGATACGGAACTTTTAAAGGATGAGGCGCTGGCCTCCGGAGCGGATATCGCCCTGTACGGCCATACCCACGTGCCCGAGATCCATGAGGATGACGGACTGATCATCATGAATCCGGGATCATTGTGCTTTCCGAGACAGGCCGGACGTAAAAAGACTTACGGCACCATACTCCTGAAAAAGGGAGAGGCGCCGCGCTGCGAACTGCATGAATTATAAGCAGGCATGTCGCGGGTGATATGTCTGCGACATGCCTGCGCAGCAATTTCCCATACAGAAAAAAAGACGCTGAAGCTTCAGCGTCTCTCGCGCCTGGCCAGGAGCCAGGCCATTACGTGAACGGACTGTGCGAACAGCCCGTTTTTTATCATTTCTTCGATCTCACCGGTGGGATGGAGCTCCACGCTCAGGAACTCGGTCTCGTCCAGAACCTGGCCGGTAACGTGCCGGCAGTCCCTTGCCAGAAAGATATGGGCGGTATTGTCGGCGATGGTGGCGTTGGAAGGGATGCTCAGAAGATGTTTCCAGTCCTCCGAAATGTAGCCGGTCTCTTCGGCAAGCTCACGCTTGGCCGCCTCCAGAGCGCCTTCCGCATCTTCATAACCGCGTCCGGCACGGTATTCGCGTCCGTCCGTCCGTTCGATGCCGCCGGCGGGAAATTCCACCGTGATGCGGCGTATCCCCTGACGGAACTGGCGTACGCAGATGTACTGCCCATGTTCGTCTACCGGTACAACCACCGCATAATCCCGGCGGCTGTAGCTGTAATAGGGTTCAAAAACAGAGCCGTCGGGCATACGGTAGACCGAGCGCCGGAAATCGATCCACTGGTCTTCCACGATATGCTCGCGGCTCACTTCCTCCCATTCCAGGGAGGCGTTGATCTCTGCCTCGCTTTTCTTTTCCGCCATCACTCAGAAAAGATTCTTTACGGCATTGACGGCACCGCTGATCTTGTCGCTGGCCAGCGCACCCTTGACGCCGCTGACGATCTGGTCTTCCACGCCGTCGGGGATATCCACGCCGATGATACCTTCCACGGTCTTGACGGGATCTTTCTGGAAGGATTCCAGGAGCTTGGGGTCACTCTTTACTTTGGTAACGATCTCATTGATCTTTGCTTTGATGTCCATAATGTACCTCCTGCGTTTTTTGGTCTGTAATGATCCGCCATCCCGGCAGATCATCCGTATAAAATTTTAATCGTTTTGTGTCGTTTTTTCAAGGGGAGATTCGCCACCCAGATTCTTTATGATCAGCAGCACTCCGACCATCAGGGCCAGGGATAAGGGAAGCGTGATCAGCCAGTTGCGGACAAAGCCGGTGAGGACATAGCCGGCCAGGGAAACGCCTGCCGCCGTGAGTGCATAGGGCAGCTGCGTGGATACGTGCCGGATGTGGACACAGTCCGCACCCGCGGAAGCCATGATCGTGGTATCCGAGATGGGCGAGCAGTGGTCACCGCAGACCGAGCCTGCCATGCAGGCGGAGATGGAGATGATCATCAGCTCGTTCGAAGGGTCGCTCCCGAAGGCAGCCACTACGATAGGGATCAGCAGGCCGAAAGTTCCCCAGGAAGTACCTGTAGCAAAAGAAAGGAAGGCGCCGATCAGGAAGACGAAAGCCGGCAGGAAGGACATCACCATACCGTTTTCCGCCACCTGGCCGACAAGACCGGCGACATAATCACCGGCGCCGAGCGAATCGGTCATGCTCTTTAAAGTCCAGGCCAGGGTCAGGATCAGAATGGCGGGAACCATGCTCTTAAAGCCCGCGGGGATGGTCTCCATGCATTCCTTAAAGCTGAGCACGCCGCTGATGAGATAGAAGAGGATGGTCAGGATCAGAGCCACGGCCGAGCCGTAGACCAGACCCACCGAAGCATCGGAATTTGCGAAGGCATCCACGAAGCTTTCGCCTTCGAAGAAGCCGCCGGTATAGATCATGCCGATCACGCAGCAGAAGATCAGGGTCAGGATGGGAAGGACCAGATGGATCACTTTTCCTTTATCGGAAACACGAAGAGCTTCGGGATCCTTCACATCGGTATCTTTCTTTTCCTTTTCATCGTTGGCTTCCGCTTTTCCTTTCCGGAGCATCTCCTCGGCCTTCTTCATGGGACCGTAATCAAAGCGGCCGATGCAGAGCACCAGCATCATGGCGATCGTAAGGAAAGCATAGAGATTGTAAGGAATGGCACGGATGAACAGGGCGAGGCCGTTCGTACCTTCCACAAAGCCGGTGACCGCCGCGGCCCAGGAGGAAATGGGGGCGATGATGCAGATCGGTGCTGCCGTCGCATCGATGAGATAGGCCAGTTTTTCGCGGGAGATACGGTTTTTATCCGTGATGGGCCGCATGACCGAGCCTACGGTCAGGCAGTTGAAATAGTCATCGATGAAGATGAGTACGCCGAGGGCGACAGTCGCAAGCTGGGCGCCCATGCGGGTCTTCACATGCAGTGAGGCCCAGCGCCCGAAAGCTGCGGAGCCGCCGGCGCGGTTCATCAGTATGACGATGCTGCCCAGGATCACCAGAAAGATCAGGATACCGACATTCCAGGGATCGGAAAGCTGTCCGATCATCCCGTCGGAAAAAACATGTTCCAGCGCCGTGACCGGGTTGAACTCGGCGTAGAGCAGTCCGCCGCAGACAATGCCGACGAACAGTGAAGAGTATACTTCTTTGGTGATCAGCGCCAGGATGATGGCGACGAGCGGAGGCAAAAGCGCCCAGATCGAGTTAATGAACATACGGATCCCCTCCTTGAATTTTTTTAACTCCCCTGCGGAGCGTTATGGTATGAGAATACCAATTGCGTTTACTATATCATAAAAGTATCTTCTGTGCTACTGCGGAAGCCCAAAATACAGCTGAGCCGGGTTTCTCCCATTCTTTACAGTGGCCGGCCGTCATGGTATAATGAGCATTGCGGTCTGCCGTGCGGCAGGGCCGTAATGCATTTTTTTGGGAGGAAAAGATGAACAATCCTTTTGACAGAAAAGTTGTGGATACGGTACCGAAGTATCCCATCGGGAAGTATGTGCGCATCGCGATCATCGCCGTGATCCTGATCATCCTGGGTTACAGCTCGTTCTATAAAGTGACCGAGCAGCAGAACGCGGTAGTAACGATGTTCGGGAAGGTGATCCGCACCGATACCGCAGGTCTGTATTTCAAGATCCCGCTGATCCAGCAGGCGCATATCGTGGATGTGACGACCCACGGAACGGGTGTCGGCTATACCATCAGCACCGAAGGACAGAATATCGCCGATCCCGGCAACGGTATCATGATCACCTCGGATTTCAACCTTCTGGATATCGATTTCTATCTGGAATACCGTGTTTCCGATCCGGTAGCCTATCTCTACAGCTCCGACAACCCGGAGGAGATACTGAAAAACATCGCGCTCTCCAGCGTCCGTTCGGTCGTGGCGGATTACACCGTTGATGAAGCAATGACCACCGCCAAGGGGCAGATCCAGGCGGAGGTGAAGGAGGATATGCTGCGGGAGCTCAATGAGCATAATATCGGCCTGACCGTGGTGAACATCACGGTACAGGACAGCGAACCGCCCACGGATACCATCAAACAGGCCTTTAAAGCCGTGGAAACGGCCAAGCAGGGAGCCGAGACCGCGCGGAACAACGCCCGGGCTTATCAGAACGAAAAGCTTCCCGGTGCCGAGGCGGACGCAGACAAGGTGGTACAGAATGCGGAAGCGGACAAGGCGGCCAGGATCGCCGAGGCCGAAGGCCAGGTGGTGCGTTTCAATGAAATGTACGAGCAGTATAAGCTGTATCCCTATATCACGAAGAAACGTCTCTTCTATGAGACCATGGAAGATCTTCTGCCCGGGCTGAAGGTGATCATCACCGACGGACATACGGAGACCATGCTGCCGCTGGAGAAATTCCAGTAAGAGACGGAAAGGTAAAGGGAGAAAGAGATGAAGAAAATGAAGATAAAAAAATCACTGATCATACTGATCGTAGTGCTGGTACTCGGACTGGTGGTCTTCGGTGCCTCCGTATATACCGTGGATTACAATGATGTGGTGATCGTAAAGGAATTCGGACGTATCGTAAAACTGGAATCGGAGCCGGGCCTGCATTTCAAGGTGCCCTTCATCCAGGACACGCTGGCGATCTTTGACGGAAGCCGTATCTACGATATCCCGCAGAGTGATGTCATCACAAGGGATAAAAAGTCCATGATCGCGGACGACTACGTGATCTGGACCGTGGAGGATGTGGTGAAGTATTACCAGACACTGGGCGGAGCGAGCGCCAGGGCGGAAGAACGAATCGATGCGGCGGTCTACAATGCGACCAAGAATACGATCTCTTCCATGACCCAGGAAGAGGTGATCGCGGCCCGCGGGATCACGCTGACCAACTTGATCACGGCGGAAGCCAATACCGATATGACGGGCTATGGCATCCGTATCCTTACTGCCGAGATCAAGGCTCTGGATCTGCCCGAGGATAATAAGGAAGCTGTCTACGAGCGCATGATCTCGGAACGCGGCAATATCGCTGCGGGTTATACCGCAAAGGGTGAAGCCGAGGCACAGAAGATCCGCAACGAGACGGATAAAAATGTGACCATTACCCTTGCGAACGCAAAGAAGCAGGCGGAGACCCTGCTGGCGGAAGGCGAAGCGGAATACATGCGCATACTCTCGGAAGCCTATAACGATCAGGATAAGGCGGATTTTTACAATTTTCTCCGCAGTCTGGATGCACTCAGGGAATCGCTGAAAGGGGAGGACAAGACCCTGATCCTGGACCGGCAGTCGGAACTGGCGCGTATCCTTTACGGCGATCTGATCGACGAAGCGGAAACGCCGGAGCAGCGGACGATGCCTGTGGAAGAGGCAGTGGAAAAGGGAGAAGATGAGTAAGGAAAAAGGGGACGCCGTAAAAAAGGATACAAAACGCAGCATCCTCATACCGCTGATCGTGGTGGCGGTCTATGTCGCCGTACATGTCGTGCTGATCCTGAAGCATGAGATCTGGCGCGATGAAGCTTATGTCTGGGTCCTGGGAAAGAACGGCTCCCTTTCGGATACTTTAAAAGAGATGTCCCTGGTGGGGCATCCGGGGCTGTGGTTCTTTTATCTGCGCATCTTTGCGCTTATCGGCTTTCCTTTCCGTTATATCGGCTTTTTAAGTCTGATACCCATCGCTGCCGCACTGTGGATCCTTCTGCGCGATGCGCAGCTGTCGGTCCCGGTGCGTTTTCTTCTTTTTGTGAGTCCCCTCTTTATGTTTTTCAATGCGGTGGTCTGCAGGCCGTACTGTTTTTCCGTTCTCTTTCTGGTATTGCTGCTGCGCTGGTTTCCAGAGCGGGCGGAGAAGCCGGTCCGTTACTGTATCGCGGCGGCACTCCTGGCCCAGACTCATGTGGTCTTTGCGGGCTTCTGCCTGGGCATACTCATCGAACTCCGGGGCTATGGGAAAAAGAAAGGGAAAACGCCTTATGCCGCGATGGGCATCCTGCTCGCGGGACTGGCGGCCCTGACGCTGCAGCTGTGGCAGTGGGATCCGGAGAATACGACAAGACAGGTCAATCCTGAGACCCTGCTTGATAAATTCACGGTCTCGAATATACGGGAAGGTCTGGAATCCCTTTTTCTCTACAATATCCGTTTTGTGGGCTGGTTCCTGCTCGCGCTGACGATCCTGCTCCTGGTCTATTTTTCACTGGCTGCCCGGCGGCATCGGGGAAAAGACCGATTCCGGGCCGTGATCCCCGCGGTCTATGGCGTGCTCTTCTTTATCGCGGTGGTCTGTTTTATCCGGCCGGTAGAGCATGAGCAGATGGGGATCTGTCTGCTGATGATCCTTTTCTTCCTTTTTGCCGCGTCTCTCACGGGCTTTAAGGGAAGCGGTACAAAAGAGCAGCTGCTGGCCTTCTGTTTTCTGGCACTCTTTGTACTCTCCGGCGCGCGTTATACGCTGAAGGGGGCCTGGCAGGATCTGACGCAGCCTTATTCCGGCAGTCTCGAAGCTGCGAAGGAACTGGAAGCGGAGCTTCCGGAGGGCGCGGTGCTGGCACTGGTGGAGGACCAGTCCATGGAGGCGCCTTATGCCTATCTTTCGGAAAAGCGCGGAGATATCCGTTATTATAATGTGGACCGGCAGGAGGATTACAGCTTTTACCGCTGGAAAGGCGGAAAGGCAGAGCCCGGGGAGCGTCTTGCGCGTCTTGCTGCGCTCGAAGGCAGCAGTGTTTATCTGCTGAGCAATAAGGCGCTGCCGGAAGAACTGGGGCAGGAGGCGGCTTTTCGGAGCAGCCGGCCCAGCAAATGGAACGAAGATTACTATTTATACCGTATAAGATAAATTTCAGAAGCTGAAAAGCGGGAGGTTTTTATGGGTGGATTTTTCGGAACGGCATTAAAGGAAGACTGTGTATTTGATCTGTATTTCGGTACGGATTATCATTCCCATCTGGGAACCAGACGTGCGGGCATGGTGGTCTACGGGGAGAACGGTTTTAACCGTGCGATCCACAATATCGAGAGCGCACCCTTCCGGACCAAGTTTGACAAGGATACTCACGAGATGAAGGGTAATCTGGGGATCGGCTGCATCTCCGATTATGAGCCCCAGCCGCTGATCGTGCGTTCCCATCACGGGACCTATGCCATCACTACTGTGGGAAAGATCAACAATGCCGATGCACTCTGTGAGCGTATCATCAAAAACGGCAGCCACTTCATGGAGCTTTCCGGCGGTACCATCAACGCCACGGAGCTGGTGGCCACGCTCATCAACCAGAAAGACAATATCATTGAAGGGATACAGTATGCCCAGTCCGAGATCGACGGCTCCATGTCCATGATGCTGCTCACCTCAAAGGCGGTGTACTGTGCCCGTGACCGCCTGGGCCGTACGCCCGTGATCATCGGGAAAAAGGAGGAGGGCTACTGCGCCTCCTTTGAATCCTTTGCTTATCAGAATCTGGGATACAGCACCTTGCGGGAGCTGGGGCCCGGAGAGATCGTGGCCATGACACCCGAAGCGGTGCAGACCCTGGCAAAGCCCGGATCAAAGATGCGGATCTGTACCTTCCTCTGGGTCTATTACGGTTATCCTTCCTCGGTATACGAGGGAGTGTCGGTGGAAAAGATGCGCTACAACTGCGGCGCAAGGATGGCGGCGCGGGATATGGAGAGAAAGACCGGCGCGGATATCGTAGCCGGAGTGCCGGATTCCGGTACCGCCCATGCGGTAGGCTATGCGAATGCCTCGGGCATACCTTTCTCCAGGCCCTTCGTGAAATATACGCCCACCTGGCCGCGTTCCTTCATGCCCACGATCCAGTCCAAGAGAAACCTGATCGCGCGCATGAAGCTTCTGCCGGTCCATGAGCTGATCGACGGGCACAGCATCCTTCTGATCGACGATTCCATCGTGCGGGGAACACAGCTTCGGGAGACCACGGAGTTCCTGTACAAGAGCGGTGCCGAGGCCGTGCATGTGCGTCCGGCCTGCCCGCCCATCATGTTTGGCTGTAAGTACATCAATTTTTCTCGTTCCAATTCCGAGATGGAGCTGATCGCGCGCCGTGTGATCAGCCGCGAGGAAGGGGATGAGGTGAGCCGCGATATCCTGGAGGATTATGCCAATCCCGATTCCGACCGCTACCACCGTATGCTGGAGGAGATCCGCAGGGAGATGGGCTTTACGAGTCTGGCCTTTAACCGTCTGGACGATATGATCGAGGCCGTAGGCATCGAAAAGGATAAGCTCTGCACCTACTGCTGGGACGGCAGGGAGTAAAACGCTACGGAGAAGGAAATGCTTAAGGACCGGCGGATAAAAGGTGTACTCTGTATTCTTGCGGCGGCGCTGGGCTTTTCACTGATGACCTTTTTTGTAAGGCTGTCCGGCGATGTGCCCACGATGCAGAAGGCTTTTTTCCGGAATGCCGTGGCTGCGGTCATCACCATCATCCCGTTGCTGCGCTCGAAAGAGGGCTTCCGCATCAAAAAAGGCTGCTTTTCCGATATTGCCTTCCGCTGCATCTTCGGGACCAGCGGTCTGATCGCGAATTTTTACGCCATTGACCGTCTGGGCATCGCCGATGCGAATCTGCTGAACAAGCTTTCGCCTTTTTTTGCGATACTGCTGTCGATCCCCATCCTGAAGGAGAAGCCCTCCCTGACGGATATGATCGCCACGATAGCGGCTTTTACCGGCGCGCTGTTCATCATCCGGCCGGGATCCAATCTGCAGCTCGTCCCGGCCCTGATCGGTCTCTACGGAGGTTTTGGCGCCGGTACGGCTTATGTCTTTGTACGTAAGCTCGGAGGAAAGGGGGAGCGTACGCCGGTCATTGTTCTGTGCTTTTCACTCTTTTCCTGCATGGTCACGGCGCCGGCACTGATCCTGGATTTTCATCCCATGAGTGCACAGCAGTGGCTGTTCCTGATCCTGGCCGGCTGCGGTGCGGCACTAGGGCAGTTTTCCATTACGACGGCTTACCGTTTTGCTCCGGCAAAGGAGATCTCGGTTTTTGATTATACACAGGTGATCTTTGCGGCGATCCTGGGAATGCTCTTCCTCGGGGAGCTTCCCGTGACACTCAGTATCATCGGATACGTTATCGTGATCGGGACCGCAGTCGTGCGCTGGCAGATCACGATGAGGAAACAGGAAGCTTAGCATTGAAACATCACGGCAGAAGAGACTGGAGGAAAGATGGCGGACTGGGTAGTCGTAGTTGATGATGATGTTACAAATCTGAAAGCCTCGGGACTGATCCTGGGTCATGCGGGGATGCGCGTTACGGCCCTTGCTTCCGGGAAGGCGCTGCTGGAATGCGTAAAAAAGAAAGGTGCGCCCTCGCTCATCCTTCTGGATATCAACATGCCGGAGATGGACGGCTTTGAAACGCTCAGAAAATACCGTGAGCTGGAGAAGGAAAAAGAGATCCCCGAGGTACCCGTGATCTTTCTGACGGCGGATGATGACAGCGCATCGGAGAGCCGGGGCTTTGACATGGGCGTTTCGGATTATATCCGCAAGCCCATCAATCCGGATATCCTTGTGCGGCGTGTCGAGAATATCGTAAAGACGCACGGACAGATGCTCCAGTATGAGGAGAATGCGCGGATCGACAAGCTGACGGGCTTCTTAAACAAAGCGGCGTCAGAGGAACGTATCAGTGAACTGTGCGGAAGTGAAAGCGGCTGCCTGTGCATCGTGGATCTGGATTACTTTAAGCTGGTCAACGATCTGTACGGCCATGATGCCGGGGATCAGGTACTGGGCGCGTTTGCACGGCTCATGAAAGACAGTCTGAAATACCGGGGGACTTTCGGAAGGTTTGGCGGCGATGAGTTCCTGATCTTCTGCCACGATATGACGAGAGAGTCGGAGATACGGCTTTATACGGAGACCATCAATGCGCGCATTCCCGAGGAAGCACGGCGTATCCTGGGGGACAGGATGGAGATCCCGCTGGGAGTCTCCATCGGTGCCGTATTTGTGCCGGAGAACGGTACGGTCTTTGAAGAGCTTTTCCGGCTCTGCGACAAAATGCTCTATGCCGTGAAAAAAGACGGGAAACATGGCTACCGCCTATATTCACCGTTTGCGGCGGGAGAGGATGCGAAAGAAAAGAGCGGCGAGATCAACCTGGATTCCCTGACGCAGATCCTGGAGGAGAGGGGAACCCCCCGGAATGCGATGTGGATCGGCCGGGAGGCCTTCGGGGATATCTACCGCTATATGATCCGCTATATGAAACGCTACAAGGGAACGGCATATAAACTGCTGGTCACGGTGGAGTTTCCGGAGGCGAAAGGAAATACCGCGCTGAGCGCGGAGGAACGGGAAGCTGTTATGGAACACGTGCGTATGCTCCTGCAGCAGTCCCTTCGCAGCAGCGATATCATGATGCAGATCGGGGACGATCATTTTTTCCTGCTCCTTCCCGGGATCAGTCCGTTTTCCTTAAACGGGGTGCTGGAACGCATCAACAGCGGCTGGGAAAAAGAGAAAGACGCAGAACATATACGTCTGAAAATGGAAGCGGAGAGCATATGATGCTGCCGGGATCTCAAGCGTTCCGATCGCGGAACGCTTATTTTTTTCCGGATGAGCGGCGGCTCCGGAGCCGGAAGACCAGGGCTGTGAGCTGGTAACTCACTTCGGCCAGCAGCACGCCGGAGAAGACATCGGCCAGCACGTGCTGTCTCATGGTAAGGGTTGAGAGGCACACCGCCAGCGCCATCAGAACGGACAGAAGCTTATACCACAGAGGTATGGCCTTCTGGCTGCGGACGGCGATCACGCAGAACCAGCTGGTGAGACAGTGGATCGACGGGAAGAGATTGTCATTGGGATCGAAATCATAGAGCCAGCGCGTTGCCGCGGCCCAGAAGCCGTCACCTTCGATAACGGGACGCGTCATCGTTGTGGGGATAGCCAGAAAGCAGATGCAGCAGACGATCTTGGCAGCGATCTCGGAGATCAGGAATTTCTTCGCCTCCCGTTCGTCATCCTGCAGGCAGGCGCAGGCATAGTTCGCAACCCAGAAGGCATAGCAGCCCAGATAGATCGTGATGGTCCAGGGAAGGACAGGAAAGAAAGCGTCCGCCTCTATGGTCATATCATAGTGGTACATGTTCGTATTAAAGATACGTGTACAGTTATATACCGTGAGATTTAAGGCGAGTGCCGAAAAAAGCCAGATATGTACGGTACTGTGAAAAAAGCGTTTTAAGCGTCTTCCGAGTTCCTGAAGCATTTCAGATCAAAGCCTCCCCGATCCTTACGGGGATCTCGTCACCGTCTTTCTCCCGCATCGCGATGTCCGGGGACAGGGTGATGCGTTTTTTCGTTAATACGATGATCGTGGAACCGCCATATTCAAAGAAGCCCTTTTCCGTGCCGGCGGATACTTCCGCGGGCAGGGGTGAGAGCGGCTGATTGGAGATCTTTCCCACCAGCATCGCGCCCACTTCCATCTGTACTACAGCGCCGAGTTCTTTATTCTTCATCACGATATATTCCCGGCTGTTTTCCGTAAATACGGGGAATTTCTCCAGCGCCAGGGGGCGCACGCAGTGCAGTATGCCCGGGATCTTTCGGACGGCGGCGACAGTCCCGCCGGCGCAGAACTGATAGCGGTGGTAATGCGCGGGCGTAAGGCGGAAGATCAGGGCGCTGCCGCCGCAGAATGCCGCCGCCAGTTTTCTGCTGCGTAAAAGTCCGGCAAGACTGTAACGGCTGTTCTTGATCGAAAATACGCTGTCGCTGTCAATATCGGAAAGTGTCAGAAGCGCGTCGCAGGGAGAAACGAGCGGCGCATTGCACCTGATCTCAAAACTCTTTTTCTGTTTCCGTGTGAAAAAATCATTAAAAGAACGATAGCCCCCCTTCGGGACTACATAGCGTTTAAGCTCTATGCCGTTTTTCCGGATAAAAGGCCCGGTCATGGGTGCCGAAACGGCGGAAGAAAGGAATTTGGCACAAAAACGTGATAATGAAGGGGCTGTAAGCAGTTTCAGACACGCTCTCCCGGGACAGGTCCCGTAGAGAAAACGTATCGCTGCGGATTCTTTCATAACAGATCCCATCCCAGGAAGAGTACACCTAAAGCTTCAATGAGGCCCACGACGATCAGGCAGATCTTGCCGATGACCTTCGGTTTTTTGATCTCGATGGGAAGAAGGAAACCGGTGCCTACAAGGATCAGCAGCAAAAGATAAGGGAACATCCCGCTGATCACCTTTTTGCCTTCCAGCAGATAGACCACAGGCAGCACCACCGCAATGGTGGTCACGGGAACGCCAAAGAAGACGGAGCGTTTATCCGTTGTGGCTTTCTGACGTTCCTCTTCACAGACATTATAGAATGCAAGCCGGATGAGGGCCGCGAGAACAAAGCATGCACCGATGATCCCGGCCATCAGGTTCTTGTCACAGATCATATAGACGAAAAGGGCGGGGGCGACGCCGAAGCTCACCAGGTCGCTTAAGGAATCGATCTGGATCCCGAAACGCTTTTCCGCATCGCTTCTTTTCTTGTTGGTGGATGCGATGGCCCCGTCAAACATGTCGCAGAGACCGGAGATCATCAGAAAGATCAGGGAATCCCAGAAGCGGTAATTCAGCGCCATCAGGATCGAGACAAAGGCACAGATCATCCCCGTATATGTCAGTATCACCGTATAATTATAAAAGCCTATAGCCTTGGGTTTCTCCATAATCATTCTCCTTATCTGATCAAACCGAATATGAGACTGTATGCCAGTATACACCAGGGTTTTCCCAGTATGATGATCCAGATGAATTTTTTTGCTTTCATCTTGATCAGACCCGAGAAATAACACAGAAAATCGTCCGGAAACAGCGGCAGCAGCGTTGCGATAAAAAGGAAAAGTCCATAGGATTTCTTTTTCTCGATGATGCTCGACCATTTCAGGTACTGCTTCTCGGGAAAGAAGGTGAGCACAACGTTCATGCCGAACTTTCTGGCGATATAATAGGCAGCGATCGAACCCAGGGAAATGCCGATGTAGTTACACAGAAAACCCGGAAACCATCCAAAGGCAATGGCACCGACAACACAGCCGGCGTAACCGGGAAGTATGGGTACGACCACCTGAAAGGCCTGAAAAACCGTCAGTATCAAAGGACCGGCCGGTCCGAAACCGGCGATGTATTTCTGAAAATCTTCGATCGAGGTAAGCTTCTGGCCGGCAAGCTCCTTTACGATAAGGCAGGTGATCACGATCAGGATGACTATTGTCCAGATCTTTATTTTTTTCCCAAGTGCCAGCCGTTTTTCTTCCTGTTTTTCATCCTCCTGGAGCTGTTCGTTCTGCAGCGCTTCCGTCTGCTGCTGTTCGTCCAGGCTTTTTTCCTGCTGCATATCGAATTCCTTAATTGAAGAGTTCTGCCCCCCCTCCGGGCGGCGCATCATTCACCGTCTGCCCGTATCCGATTACTTTTATATCATTTTTCACAGATTAAGACAACATTTTTATGTCATTTTTTCAAATTTTCTTTACATATAGCGTAAAACTGGGATAAAATCATTCATGTTATGATTCGGAGGATAAGCTATGAGAAGGATACTGATCACAAACGATGACGGGATCGGATCGGACGGGATCCTGCGTCTTGCGGAAGCCGCAAAGGAATTCGGGGAGCTGTGGGTGGTGGCTCCCGCCCATGAGCGGAGCGCGGCTTCGCATTGCATCACTCTGAGGGAGCCGCTGTATGTGAAGGAGTGCGATTTTCCCGTGAGCGGTGTCCGGGCTTTTTCCTGCAGCGGCATGCCTGCGGACTGTGTGCGTGTGGGGAGCCTTTCCGTGATGCCGGAAAAGCCCGACGTGGTGCTTTCCGGAATAAATTACGGATATAACGTGGCCAGCGACACGCAGTATTCCGCGACGGTAGGCGCGGCACTGGAAGGGGCGTTTCAGGGTTTCAATGCCATCGCCTTCTCCGAGGAATCGGTGCCCTGCCATGATACGACAGACGCCTATATCCGGGAACTCCTTGCGGAATACATCGATCGTGTGCCGGAGAGAAACAGCATCGTGAACATCAATATCCCGGGCTGCCCGCGCACGGAGTGCCGCGGGATACTCCGCGGCCGCATCACCTCCGCCGGCTCCTTCTATCATGACCGTTACAAAAAGCTCGGGGAAGAGGAGGACGGTACAGTCATTTATATGGTAGACGGGATCTATAATGAGGAAGCGGAAGAAGATACGGATTTCCGCGCGGTCGTGGATAAATACATCTCGGTGGGGATCGTAAGGAATCTCGGCTGAGTGATCATACGGATACTATGGGTGCGGAAGAGAGGAAAACAAAGGCGGATATCTCCGCGGCGATGAAACGTTACAATCTGCTCCGGGGGATACTCGCGGTCTGGATCGTCTTCGGCCATTGCAGCGATTACATGACGGTTCCGCCCGGGATCCTTTTCTGGGTAAAGCGCTTTAACCTGGTCTGTGTCGGCATCTTTTTTTTCCTTTCCGGCTTCGGGCTGGAACATTCCCTGCAGACGAAGAAGGACTATCTCCGCTTTTTCCTGCTGCGGAAATGCGGCGGGCTTTTTCTGATGGCGGTGGTCCAGTATATCTTTGGTGAGCTCGGCTGCTATGCCATGCACTATTATGTACCTTATAAAAATATACGGGATCTGCTGCACCGTTTTGCGAGCGGTGTGAACTGGTTTGTCTGGGAACTGATGCTTTTTTATCTGCTCTTCTTCCTGACGGCGCGCTTTATAAGGCAGCGGCATATCCGCATGGGCGTGATGCTGATCCTCTGTATCGCCGTGATCGCAGTGCTGAGACGGATGGGAGCCGGAAACAGCTGGTATTACAGCAGCCTGGCTTTTCCCGCCGGGATGGGACTCCGGATCTGCCGGGATGAACTGGAGAAGCGCATACGTTTCTGGCCGGCAATACTCATTCTTCTTTCCGCTGCAGCGCTTTTCGGGCTGCCCGCTTTTCTGATCAGAGACGACGGGCTGCTTTCCGTATACGGAAAGAATCTTTTCTGCGTATTTACGGCGCTTTGCGGGACGGTGATCCTGACGAAGCTTCCGCTTAAGGGGAAGCTGCCGGCATTTCTTTCGAAGATCTCTCCCGAGATCTTTCTGTACCAGTTTTCGGCGGCGAGTTTTATGCTGATCTACGCACAGCACCATCGCTGGACGGAGCGGGGCTACGGCTTTGTGCTCTGCAACGTGCTGCTGACACTGGTCCTTGCGGTCGTCTTCTGCGGGCTGCGGCTCCTGATCACGAAAGGCTTCCGGAGGCTTCGTAAAAAAACGGATGGCGGTATGCATTCGGCGCAGGAGCGGACATAAGAGCTGCCCGGCGACGTAATCCGCACTGCTGTCTTATGTCCGCTCCGTCGCCGGGAGCATATGCCGCTATGGAGGGAAAAATGCTTTCTTCTTGAAAAAGAGCGGGAATCGTGCTAATATAATATGAATTTTCTGAAGTGAATGCGGGAGGAAATACGAATGAGCGGGAAATACAGAACAGTTAAGCTGAACGAGATCGGTGAGGACAGGATCGGACAGCAGGTGAAGCTGGCCGGCTGGATCGAGAATATACGCGACCATGGCGGCGTGTCCTTTGTCGATCTGAGAGATATGTACGGCGTGGTACAGGTGGTGATGCGTGATACCTCATTGCTGGAAGGGCTGACGAGAGAGGACTGCGTGTCCATCGAGGGACCCGTACAGAAGAGGGATGAGGAGACCTACAATCCCAAGATCCAGAGCGGTACCGTGGAAGTGGAGGCGCAGAGCGTCGAGATCCTCGGCAAGGTATACCGGCAGCTGCCCTTCGAGATCATGACCTCGAAGGAGACGCGGGAAGAGGTGCGTCTGAAGTACCGCTATCTCGATCTGCGTAATGCGAAGGTCCGGGATAACATGCTTTTCCGTTCGCAGGTGATCGCCTACCTCAGGCAGAAGATGACGGAGCTGGGCTTTGTGGAGATACAGACGCCGATCCTCTGCGCGTCTTCGCCGGAAGGCGCCAGGGACTATATCGTTCCTTCCCGCAGATATAAGGGAAAGTTCTATGCGCTGCCCCAGGCGCCGCAGCAGTACAAGCAGCTGCTCATGGTCTCGGGCTTTGACCGCTATTTCCAGATCGCGCCCTGCTTCCGCGATGAGGATGCGCGTGCGGATCGTTCTCCCGGCGAGTTCTATCAGCTGGACTTTGAGATGAGTTTTGCCACCCAGGAGGATGTGTTCGCGGTGGGCGAGGAGGTGCTGGAGGCCTGCTTTAGGAAGTTTGCGCCGGAAGGCTCGGAGGTGACGGCGGCACCGTTCCCGATCTATTCGTATAAAGAAGCGATGCTGCAGTTCGGCACGGACAAGCCGGATCTGCGCAATCCGCTGCGCATCATCGATGTGACGGAGTTCTTCTCCCGCTGTACCTTTAAGCCTTTCCACGGCAAGACGGTGCGCGCCATCAACGTGCACAGCCAGATGAGCAAGGGCTTTCACGAGAAGCTCCTGAAATTTGCCCAGGGTATCGGTATGGGCGGTCTCGGATATCTGGAGGTCCAGGACGACTTAAGCTATAAGGGACCCATCGACAAGTTCATTCCGGACAATATGAAGAAAGAGATCCTGGAACTGGCGGGACTTTCTGCCGGAGATACGATCTTCTTCATTGCGGATAAGGAAAAACAGGCGAGTCTTTTTGCGGGCCAGATCCGCACGGAGCTGGGCGAGAAGCTGGAGCTCATCGAAAAGAACGCATACCGTTTCTGCTACATCAATGATTTCCCGATGTATGAATATGATGAGACGGAGAAGAAGATCGGCTTTACCCACAATCCCTTCTCCATGCCGCAGGGCGGCCTGAAAGCGCTGGAGGAAGAGGATCCGCTGACGATCCTGGCCTACCAGTACGATATCGTGTGCAACGGCGTGGAGCTTTCCTCCGGTGCCGTGCGTAACCACGATATGAAGATCATGGAGAAGGCTTTTGAGATCGCCGGTTATGACAAAGAGGTGCTGGCGGCAAAATTCGGTGCGCTCTATAATGCCTTCCAGTTCGGCGCTCCGCCTCATGCAGGCATGGCACCCGGCGTGGACCGCATGATCATGCTGCTCCGGAACGAAGAGAACATCCGAGAGGTGATCCCTTTCCCCATGAGCGGGACGGCGCAGGATCTGATGTGCGGTGCTCCTTCCGAGGTGACGGAGCTGCAGCTTCGTGAGACGCATATCAAAGTGAGGGATTAAAGATGGCAAATGTGATCAGTGACGAAACGATCGAGTATGTCGGTATCCTGTCCAAACTGAAGCTTAATGATGAAGAAAAGGAACGGGCAAAGAAGGATCTGGAAGAGATGCTCGATTATATCGACCAGCTGGGTGAACTGGATACGGAGGGCGTGGAACCCATGAGCCATGTGCACCCGCAGGTGAACCGCTTCCGCGAGGATGTGGTGACAAACGGGGATATGCGTGAGGATATCCTTGCAAATGCGCCGGAGGAACGCGACGGGGCTTTTGTGGTACCCAGGACTTTTGACTGACAGCAAGGCGGTATATGCGGGAAAATATCTCAATAGCATTATTGGTACTGATCAGTACGGCCGTGATCTGCTTCATCATCATTGAGGCATATGATATCACGCGGCCGTACCGGGATAAGGAGGAGCAGAGCATTGTTTCGGCAAACGGAAGCACTGCTCCTGTTTTAGTTGCGGATAAGCAGGGAGGTGGGGAGACACCGCTGCCTTCGCAGATCCCGGAGGGGCCGGAGCCGGCAAAAGCAGCGCAGCCTGCACCGTCAGGCGTGACGCCGACGCCCGTACCGGGAGCGGAGAAGGATACGGAGGAGCCGGAGCCGACCAAAGCGGCGCATCCCACGCCTACCGAAGGCGTTACACCGACGCCCATGGCCATGATACTGGATATGGATTACAATTCCGATGTGGATGACGTGGCTGCGCTGCGTGTGGCGACCCAGCTGTGCCGTCACGGGAGGATCGAGCTGCGGGCCGTCATGGCTTCCACCGCAGGGGACAAAGTATGCAAGGCGATGCATGCCCATCTGAATTACGACGGTTTCGGGGATGTGCCCGTAGGGATGGCGAAGGGAAATGTGGTGGCCGGTTCGCCTTACTGGAAGGATATGACTGACCAGCATTTTGCGATGCACAATTACCGGGTTTATGACAGTGTCGTTCTCTACAAGACGATATTGCGGGAATATGCCGCAAGGGAGAAGGAACGGCAGGAGAAACTGAAGCAGGAGGAAAAGGAGAGACAGCGGCAGGCGGAAGAAAACCTGCTTCCGGAGATCGAGGGGGAAGGCAATACCAGCGGAAATGACCGCCGCACCCAGGAAGAGAATGAGCGCCGGAAAAAAGCGGAAGAAGAGGCACAGGTGACCAAGGTACGGATCGTGACCACGGGCTTTCTTGTCAATATCGCAGCGCTCTTAAGCGACCCGGAGGGCTATGTGCTGGTACGTGATTATGTGGATTCCATCTGGATCACGGGCGGTGTATACCTGCAGGGAAACGATTATAACTTCTGTTACACAAAGGAATGCGGGGAAGCGGCAAATTACGTTTCCGTACGCTGTCCCGTGCCGCTCGTATACAGCTCCAGCCTTTCCGTGGAGAATGAAAAAGGCATGATCAGCTGCGGCAGCAGCATCATGAAGACGGCGTCAAACCGGCTGGATCCGGTAGTGCTGGCATTTACCTGTTATGGAAAGGCCAATAATGTGAGCCTTATCGGCGGACGTATCGCCTGGGATCCGTTCTGTGTCTGGGCAGCTTCGCTTCCGCCCGAGGAGACGCATACGCATCTGGAACCCATCCATATGGCGCTGGATACTTCGGGCTGGAATGTGTTCAGCAGGAATCAGCCCGCCAACTGTCAGTTCATCGTGCGTGACAATGATGGTATGGGCTGGTATGCGGGGCAGCTGGATATGTGGATCGACGCGGGGTTAGCACGTTAAGATATTGATCATTATTCAGGGACCGACTGGTCGTTGAACGTAGCTTTCATTGACAATATCGACGTTTTGCATTAAAATTATATCACTATCTTTGTCAGCGGGGTAAGAGGTACTCCGCAATTTTTTTCAAGGAGGAAAAGGATATGGGTTTTTTAAAAAACATCAGTGTACGAGTAAAACTATTGATCGTTTCAATCCCGCTGGCAGTTGCACTGATCTTTTCCGTGATCTTCATGGCGGTAGAGATCAGCGGCACCATGAAAGATGTGACAAACGTCTATTATGACATCCTCTATACGGTGAACAGCAAGCTGTTGAACGGTGACCGTGACTTTTACCAGTCCATGAAGGCGGCTATGCAGTATTATGATTTCATCAACGGGTTTACGGGAGCTCCCCCGGAATTTGCCCAGACACAGCTCCCCGGGGCAATGGAGGACTACGAGTCCAACAAGAAACAGGTTTATGACAATGTTTCCAGTGCGGCGGAAGTGGCCAAAAAGAGTGAGAGCCTTTATACCGGGGTGAAATCCGCCAACGGCTATACCTATTCCTCGGCGGTGAGTGAGTTCAACGATAACATGAAGGCCTGGGAAGCGTCCTTCAACGTGAAGGATAATACCGGTGACTGGGAAGCTTTCCATAACACCTTCAGCACATCCCGCGACATGATCAATGAGATGCAGGAGATCACCGAGACCTGGGCAACGCAGGAATATGCGGCACTGACGAAGGAGATCCAGACCAAGGTGCTCATCATCGCGATCCTCTTTGCGATCCTGATCCTGGTACTGGGCGTGATCATTGTGGCCGTGATCCGTGGTATCCGCCGCGGTATTGAAGGCGTGACAGCCGATCTGGATGAACTTGCCAAAGGAAACCTTACCATCGAGCTGCCTGACGAAAGGACCCTGGGCACCGACGAGATCGGACGTATCCAGAAGAGCTCCATCACCCTTTCAAAGAAGCTGCGTGAGGTGATGACACAGAGCCATAGGATGGCTGAGGAACTGACCGCCGCAGGAACGGATCTGGCGGATTCCGCATCCCAGGCATCCCAGGCCAGCGACCAGGTGACGGATGCCGTGACCGAGATCAGCAAGGGCGCCGTAGCCCAGGCCGAGAGCGTGGAGAACGCAGTGGGCAATACCGACGAAATCGGAAAGAATATTGAAGCGATCACCGGAAATGTGAACGAGATGGACAGCTATTCCGAAGAGATGAAGGACGCCTGCGACAAGGCTATGGCATCACTGGAGAAGCTGATCCGCCAGAGCGATGATGTGAAGGCTTCCGTGCGTGAGATCGGCGACACCATCAATTCCACGAACGAATCCGCAAAGACCATCAGCGCCTTTACCCAGGCGATCACCGATATCGCAACGCAGACCAACCTGCTTTCGCTGAATGCCTCCATTGAGGCGGCGCGTGCAGGCGATGCCGGCCGCGGCTTCGCTGTGGTGGCAGACGAGATCCGTCAGCTGGCCGATCAGTCCAGCGAGAGTGCGGACAAGATCAAGAGCATCGTGGAGCGCCTGCTTGCGGATTCCGCATCCAGCGTGAGCGTGCTGGAGAAGCTGAACGAAAGCTTCGGTGTGCAGGGAGAACAGCTGGATTCCACCAAGGCAAACATGGTGAGCATGAGCGGTAACGTGACCAGCGTGAAGGATACTTCCACAAGCATCAGTAAACAGGTCAGTGCACTGAATGAAGCAAAGAACAGCCTGATGGAGATCATCAGCGACCTCTCCGCCATCAGCGAAGAGAATGCGGCATCCACGGAAGAGACCAACGCTTCCATGGAGGAGCTGAATGCGACCTTTACGATCATCAGCGAGTCTGCTGTGAAACTGCAGGGACTTTCCACGGATCTTACCAGGACGATCAGCTACTTTAAGGTATAAAATGATCCGGTGATACGCAGGCAGGTACACGATGCCTGGAGCACCGGAGTTTCAGAGCTGCCGCCCGGCAGGAAGCAGATCCGGCATGGCGGCAGCTTTGTTGCGGTCAGCAGGCAGACGCTGACCGGATGATCACGGGGAGAAAGCTTTATCCCCGCTGTTATACGGGAGAGAGAGATATGGAACTGAAAGAACTTACGGCGGTGGAACTGGGAGAAAAGATCGCCGCAAAGGAAGTAAAGGTGCGGGAAGCACTGGATTCGGTCTTTGCGGAGATCGATGCGAAAGAGAGTGAGATCCACAGCTACATCACACTGGACAGGGAACGTGCCTACGAAAGGGCGGACAGGCTGCAGCAGCTGATCGACAGCGGTGAATGCAAAAGCCCTCTGGCCGGGGTTCCGGTGGCCATCAAGGACAACATGTGTACAAAGGGCCTGCTGACGAGCTGCGCGTCAAAGATCCTGGGTAATTTTGTCCCCACCTATACCGCGACGGCTGTGGAAAGGCTGGAAGCCGCGGGGGCCGTGATCGTCGGAAAGACCAATATGGACGAATTTGCCATGGGTTCCACCACCGAAACGTCCTATTACGGCGTGACCAGGAATCCGCGCGATACCGGGCGTGTGCCGGGGGGCAGCAGCGGTGGTTCCGCAGCGGCCGTGGCGGCAAACGAATGCTTTTATGCGCTGGGCAGCGATACCGGCGGATCCATACGCCAGCCTGCGGGTTATTGCGGCGTTGTGGGGATCAAGCCTACTTACGGAACGGTTTCGCGATACGGTCTGATCGCTTACGGTTCCTCGCTGGACCAGATCGGGCCGCTGGCAAAGGATGTGCGGGATGCGGCCGCGGTGCTGGAAGCGATCAGTGCTTATGACGAAAAGGATTCCACTTCGCTGGATCGTAAGGATACTTCGTTTACCGCGGCATTGAAAGAGGATGTAAAGGGACTGCGCATCGGGATACCGGCGGATTATTTCGGAGAAGGTCTGGATCCGGAGGTTGCGTCGGCCGTAAAGGCTGCTGCAAAGGCGCTTCAGGATGCGGGAGCCGTGGTGGAGGAATTCCCTCTTGCCCATGTGAAATATGCGATCCCTGCTTACTATACGATCGCAGATGCCGAGGCAAGTTCCAATCTGGAGCGCTTTGACGGTATCAAGTACGGTTATCGTACGGAAGACTATACGGATCTGCATGATATGTATAAAAAGACCCGCTCCGAGGGCTTTGGTACCGAGGTGAAGCGGCGCATCATGCTGGGAAGTTTCGTGCTTTCTTCGGGTTATTATGATGCCTACTATCTGAAAGCACTGAAGGTAAAGGCGCTGATACGGAAGGCTTTTGATGAGGCCTTTGCGAAATATGACCTGATCATCGGACCGGTGGCACCCACGACGGCACCGAAGCTGGGCGAGAGCCTTTCCGATCCCATGAAGATGTATCTGGGTGATATCTATACCATTTCGGCCAACCTGGCGGGGATCCCGGGGCTGTCGATCCCCTGCGGAAAGGATGAGAACGGCCTGCCGATAGGGATGCAGATCTTTGGCGACTGCTTTAAGGAGGATCTGATCTTCCGGGCGGCGTATACCTACGAAAAGATCCGGGGAAAATTTTAATCTGGACGCTGCGGCGATCTGCTGCGGGCGGAAAGAGATATCAAAAGACAGGAGGAAAAAGGAATGAAGAAGATCAAAGCTTATTTTGCGGATTTCGAGACGCCGGTGACGACTACCAGACGCGCGGTATTTTTCGAGATACTTGCAGCACTTCTGGGCGGTATCATCCTGGGGATACTCATCGCGCCTCCGAAGAAGGTGAGATTGGGATGCAACAACGGCAACACGGTCATAAAAGGTGATAAGAAGGGTGAAGATCAGGACGGCTGTGAGTGCTGCTGCGAATGTGACTGCGACAGCAAAAAGGAAGAAGAGAAATAAAAGGGAGAAAGACGGATGTCCAGAGAGTACGAAACGGTCATAGGCCTGGAAGTTCATGTGGAACTTGCAACAAAGACCAAGATCTTCTGCGGCTGTTCCACGCAGTTCGGCGGTGAAGTGAATACCCACACCTGTCCGGTGTGTACCGGTATGCCGGGGTCCCTGCCCGTTCTGAACAAACAGGTGGTGGAATATGCCATTGCCGTGGGACTGGCAACAAACTGTGAGATCACGAGATACGGGAAGTTTGACCGTAAGAATTATTTTTACCCCGACAATCCGCAGAATTATCAGATCTCCCAGCTTTACCTGCCGATCTGCAGGAACGGAAAGGTAGAGATCGAGACCGAAAAGGGCGGAAAGAAATATGTGGGGATCCATGAGATCCACATGGAAGAGGATGCGGGAAAGCTGATCCATGATGAATGGGGCGATGTTTCGCTGGTGGATTATAACCGTTCCGGCGTCCCGCTGATCGAGATCGTTTCGGAGCCGGATATGCGCAGCGCCGAAGAGGTCATCGCTTATCTGGAAAAGCTCCGTATGTTCATCCGTTATCTCGGGGCTTCGGACTGCAAGCTGCAGGAAGGGAGTATGCGTGCGGATGTGAATCTCTCCGTGCGGCCCGTGGGCGAGGAGAAATTCGGTACCCGTACCGAGATGAAGAACCTGAATTCCTTTACCTCGATCACTCATGCGATCGAAAATGAGAGAGAGCGTCAGATCGATATCCTCGAAAGCGGCGGCAGCGTGATCCAGGAGACGCGGCGTTTTGACGATAACAAAGGGGAATCCTATGCGATGCGCAGTAAGGAGGATGCCCAGGATTACCGTTATTTCCCCGATCCGGATCTGATCCCCGTACAGATCTCCGAAGAGTGGATCGAAGAGATCCGGAGCCGTCAGCCCGAATTCCGTCCCGAAAAGATGGCGCGTTACGCAAAGGAATACGGGATCCCGGAATACGATATCGGCATCATTACCGACAGCCGGCATATGGCCGATCTTTTCGAAGAGGCCAGCCGCCTGTGCGGGCAGCCGAAAAAGGTTTCCAACTGGCTCATGGTGGAGACCCTGCGTCTTTTGAAGGAAAAGAATATGGATGCCGAGGATATCCGTATCTCCCCGCAGCATCTGGCTTCTCTGGTGGAGCTGACCGAGAAAAAGGTGATCAATTCCAGCGTGGCCAAGGAAGTCTTCGAGCAGATGTTTGAGGACGATACCGACCCCGTACGTTATGTAGAAGAAAAAGGACTGAAACAGGAAACGGACAGCGGAGCGATCCGCGCGATCTGCGAGCAGGTGATCGCGGATAATCCCCAGTCCGTTGCGGATTATAAAGCAGGTAAAGAAAAGGCCATCGGCTTCCTGGTAGGACAGACCATGAAAGCCGCAAAGGGAAAAGCAGATCCGGGAACCGTAAACAGCCTCCTGAAAGAACTGCTGGGATAAGGCTTTTCATAAAGCACACCCACAGCCGCGCAAAGGAGTGCGCAGCATAATGAAGGAGATCGTATGTCCCTGCGATTTGTGATCGGCGCCGCCGGCGCCGGAAAAAGCCGTGTGCTGCAGGATGAGATCATCGAACGCTCGCAGAAGGATAGCCGGCGGCAGTTTGTCGTAGTGGTACCCGAGCAGTTCACGATGCAGACACAGAAGGAAATAGTGGAGCGCCACCCGAGGCACGGCATCATGAACATTGATGTACAGAGCTTCGGAAGGCTCTGCTTTCGTATCGCGGACGAGGTGGGGGCGAAGGAGCAGAGCGTCCTGGACGATACCGGGAAAAATCTGATCCTGCGCCGTCTGGCCGGAAGCATGGAGGAAAAGCTGACAGCCATCGGCTCGGGCATCTGCCGCCGCGGTTCGATCCAGGAGATCAAGTCGGCGATCTCGGAATTCATGCAATACGGCATCGGACCGGAAGAGCTGGGCCGGCTGGCGGAATTTGCATCCGAAAAAAAGCTTCTTTCACAGAAACTGAAGGATCTGGGACAGATCTATGAGGCGTTTCTCCGCTATCTCGGAGAGCGTTTTATCACCAAGGAAGAAAAACTGGATATACTGGCGCAGAATATACGGAAGTCCCGTCTGCTGCGCGGAAGCATCGTGGCCTTTGACGGGTTTACGGGGTTCACACCTGTGCAGAACAATGTGATAAGAGAGTTGCTGTGCTGCTGCGAGGAAGTGATCGTCACGCTGATCCTGCCCGGGGAAGAACTGGAGAGCTATCGGGAAAATGCGGACGAACACCGTCTTTTTTCACTGAGCATGCGGACCATGCGCAGCCTGGAGCAGCTGGCGGAGGAAGCGGGGATCGGGCGGGGCGAAGATATCATCCTGAGCGGAGAGCCGCGGCGTTTTTCGACAAGCGCCCCTCTGGCCTTTCTGGAGAGGCATCTTTTCCGCGGGGATGATGCGGTCTTTACCGAAGATCCGGGAAAAGCGCTTACGGCCTTTGCGGCGAGGGATCCCGAGGAGGAGATGCGGGAGATCTTCCGCCGCATACGGCGGCTGACGCTTACGGAAGCTTTTTCCTACCGGGATATCGCCGTGATCACCGGGGATCCGGAACGCTACGCCCCGTACGCGGAGGAGGCGGCAGCGGCCTGCGGCATCCCCTGTTTTATCGACCTGAACCGTAAGCTGGAGCACAATCCGTTTACGGAATTCCTCCGGAGCGCCCTCGAGTGCGTGGAGAGGGATTTTGCCTATGAAAACGTGATGCATTTTCTTCGCTGCGGTATGAGCGGCCTCCCGGAGGAAGAGATCGATGCTCTGGAGAATTATCTCCTTGCCACCGGCGTGCGGGGTTATTCCGCCTGGAAGGAAAATTTTGTGCGCCGCCCCCGTTATATGCGCGACAGTGAAGCGGATATGGAGATCATCAACCGGGTGCGGGCGCGGGTGCTTACGCTGCTTTCGCCGCTGCTTGCGGCCGGACGGAAGGCAAAGGCGGAGGAATTTGCCGCAGCACAGTATGAGTTCATTGTTTCCGCAGGGCTCTATGAGCAGCTGGAGGCCTATGTCCGGAAGTTTGAAGAAGAAGGGGAGCAGGAGCGCGTAAAGGAATACAGCCAGGTTTACGAGCAGCTCTGCCGGCTGCTGGAACAGATCGCGGAGCTGCTGGCCGGTGAGAAGCTGGAGCTGAGGGAGTATACCGAGATCTTTCTGGCCGGCGTAGACGAGATCAAGCTGGGGGTCCTGCCCCAGGATGTGGACCGTGTCGTGCTGGGGGATGTGGAACGTACCCGTTTAATGCCGGTACGGGTGCTCTTCTTTGCGGGACTGAACGACGGGATCATCCCGGCAGCCCTAAAGCGGGGAGGCATGATCTCGGATATCGACAGGGAGTTCCTGGAGGGGAGCGGTTTTGCGCTGTCTCCCACGCCCAGGCAGCAGATGTTCATTCAGCGCCTGTATCTCTATCATATGCTGGGCAGGCCTTCCGAGAGACTGGTACTGTCTTTTTCACGTACCGATGAAAAGGGTGAGGCGATACGTGAATCCTATATCGTCGGAAGGCTGAAAAAGCTGTTTAAAGAGCTGCGTTTTGTGCCGCTGGACCGCTGTGAGGACGAGACACCGGAGGCCGGTGAGATCGCGCAGCTCCTTTCCGCCTATGCAAGAGGCATACTGCCGGAAGAGGAACGGCTCTGGTTCGGAAGCTGTTTTACGGTCTTTCGAGAAAAGGAGGAAGAAAAGGCAGAAAGGCTTGCGGATGCGGCCTTTTACCGCTATCTGCCTCCCAGGCTGTCTGCCCGTGCGGTAGCGGCGGCCTACGGCAGGGAGCTGCGCGGCAGCGTAAGCCGCATGGAAAGCTTTGCTTCCTGCGCCTACGCGCACTATCTGAGTTACGGCCTGCGCCTTATGGAACGGGAGAGCTCGGAGCTGCTGCCGCCCGATCTCGGAACGATCTATCATGATGTACTGGAGCATTTCGGAAGGGAAATGAAGGAGGAAGGGCGGCAGTGGGCCGAAGCGGACGAGGCCCTGGTGGAGGAACGTCTGCCGCGGCTTCTGGAAGAAGCAGTGGCGGAATACGGAAGCCTGCGGCTTCATCAGAATGCACGCAGCGCCTACCGCCTGAAGCAGATGCGGCGCATTTTGAAGCGGAGCATCCTCACCGTGGGGACACAGTTAAAGCGCGGGGATTTCGTTCCCTATGCTTATGAGAAGCCCTTCTTACGGGAACTTAGTGAGGAACTTCCGGAGGGAGCGCCCAAGATGCTGCTGAGCGGAAAGATCGACCGCGTGGATCTGCTTACGGACGCCGACAGGGTCTACGTCAAGCTCACGGATTACAAATCCGGAAGAAAGAAGTTTGATATCCGCGAACTGTATGACGGACGCCAGCTGCAGCTGCCGGTCTATCTTTCGGAGGTGCTCGCCGCGCTCAGAAAGAACGACCCCGGAAAGCGTTTTATCCCCGCAGCCGTATTCTATTATATCCTGCGTGACCCCATCGTCAAAGGCGAGGATATCGGGGAAGACGGTGTGGAAGCAGTACTTCGCAGGGAACTGCGGCTTACCGGACTGATCAGCGGGGATGAGAAGATCGTACGCGGACTGGACCGGGATGATGCGGGAGATGTGATCCGTGTGAGCAGGAAGAAGGACGGAAGCTTTACCGCGGCCTCGGAGGTGATCGAGCCCGAAGCACTTGAGGCGGTGATGCGTTTTGCGGAAAAGAAGCTCGGGAGTCTCGGAAGGCGTATCGCGTCCGGCGAGATCGGCGCCGGACCTCTGGATGCGGACAGCTGTAAGTGGTGCCCGCACAGCGGGGAATGTCCTTTCGATCCGCGCACGCCCGGCTGTGCCTACAGGGGCGGTGCGGGATCGGCGGAAGCGGCATGGAACGGGATCATGAATGGGGAAGAACGGGATGGCAGGGATCAGTTACACGGATGAACAGAAAAATGTGATCGAAGCACGCGGCTGTAATCTTCTGGTCTCGGCGGCCGCCGGGAGCGGAAAGACGGCAGTGCTGACAGCGCGTATCCTGTCGCTGCTTACGGATCCCGAAAAGCCTGCGGATATCGACCGTATGCTGATCGTGACCTTTACCAGGGCGGCGGCTGCCGAGATGCGGGAACGCATCGGGAATGCCATCGCGGATTATGCGGCGGAGCATCCCGGGGACAGCCGCATGGAGCGGCAGGCGACCCTGCTTCATAATGCGCAGATCACGACGATCGACAGCTTCTGTCTTTTTGTGGTACGGAACAATTTTTCGGATATCGATCTGGATCCGGCTTTCCGCATCCTGGATGAGGGTGAGAAGCAGCTCCTTCTGTCGGACGT
Organism: Lachnospiraceae bacterium; assembly: GCA_016282915.1. GTDB lineage: Bacteria > Bacillota > Clostridia > Lachnospirales > Lachnospiraceae > NK4A136. Next base: position 66,000 of record JAEELW010000036.1, read on the forward strand.
GCTGGACCGCGTCCTGGAGGAGGAATATGCGGAGGAACGGGAGGATTTCCTGCATCTGGTGGAGAGCTATTGCACCGGCAGCAGCGAGACAGCCTTAAGGGAGATGCTCCTGACCCTGTATGAATATGCCGAAAGCCATCCCGATCCCGAACGCTGGGTCACGGAGGCTGCAAAGGATGCCGGCCCGGAAAGCATGGAGGAGACGGAAAAGAGTGCCTGGTATCTATGGGGAAAGGAAAGGGCGGAAGAGACGCTTACGCGCATCCTGCAGCTGATGGAGGAGGCACAGCGACTTGCGGAGGATCCGGCGGGCCCGGCGGCTTATATCCCTGCGATCTCGCAGTTAAAGCTTTTAGCTTCCATGCTCCTTGTGGAAGGATCCTATGAACGCCGCGTGCAGATCCTTGAGGCGGAGCAGCTCATGCGCCTTTCTTCGGGAAAGAAAAAAACCGAGGATCCGGCGATCCGTACAGCGGCAAAGCTGAGGATCGACGAGGCAAAGCGGCTTTACGCTTCCCTGCGTATTTTTTATCCCGACAGTCCGGAGAATCTTCTTGCGCAGAATGCCTTCTGCAGAAAGAGTGCCGCGGCATTGTCACGCCTCTGCCTGAAGCTTATGGAGGCCGTTTCGGAAGAGAAGCGCAGCCGCGGGGTGGTGGATTTTTCGGATATGGAGCATTACGCGCTGGGCATCCTTCTTCGTGAGGAGGACGGCCGGCTTGTTCCGAAACGCGCGGCGGAGGAATACAGGGAATACTTTGAGCATATCTTTGTGGATGAATACCAGGACAGCAATTTCGTTCAGGAATATATCCTGAAGAGCATCGCCAGAGAAGATGATTATTACTGTGTGGGCGATGTGAAGCAGAGCATATACCGTTTCCGCCAGGCGCGGCCCGAGATCTTCCTGGAGAAATATGAGCGTTTCACGGAGACGGGGATCGACCGCAGGATCGACTTAAACCGTAATTTCCGCAGCCGGCCCGAAGTGGTCGACTTTGTCAATCTCATCTTTTCCACCATCATGAAAAAGAGCAGCGCGGGCATGGATTACGATGAGAAAGCGCAGCTCTATGCGAAGGCGGATTATCCGAAAGCGGCCGGGGACGAATACGTCACGGAGCTTAACGTGCTCCTGACCGAATCCTGCGGGGATGAGGACGAGGAGGAAGAAGAAGCGCTGCCGGCCGGTGAGCGTCCGCCCGGAAAGACCGAGCTGGAGTGCCGCATGGTGGCGGAGAGGATCCGCAGTCTCATGCGGGAAGGCTTCAGGGTCTGGGACAGAACGGAAAAGCGGCTGCGCCCCGTCCGCTACAATGATATCGTGCTGCTGGCGCGTTCCACGACAGCTTATGAAGAAGCGCTGCGGCAGTGCTTTGCGGAATATGAGATCCCCTTTTTCTGCACAACAAGGAGCGGGTATTTTCAGGCCTGGGAGCTGCGCTGTCTGATGGCGGCGCTTAAGGTGATCGACAATCCCTGTCAGGATATGCCGCTGCATGCGGCGCTCGTTCATTTCCTTGAGCTTATGAGTGAAGAGGAGCTGGCACTGATCAAAGCTGCTGCCGGGAAGACGGCACTTTATGACGCACTGTGTGCCGCGCAGGAGGACGAAGCACTTGATGCCGGACTACGGCAGAGGATACGGGGATTCTTTGAATGGCTGGATAAGTACCGCTCGTATGCCCGTTATATGAAGGTACGGGAGCTGCTGCAAAAGCTGCTTGCCGAGAGCGCTTATACCGACCGGGTGAGCGCCTATGGGGACGGTGCACGCCGCCGGGCCAACATAAAGCTTCTGATGGAACGCGCCTCGGATTACGAAAAGACCAGCTACCGCGGTCTCTTCCATTTCATACGCTATCTCTCCCAGATGAAGGAGCAGGAGCTGGATTACGGGGAAGCGGGAATGACGGATGAAAATGCGGACGTTGTGCGCATGATGACGATCCATAAGAGCAAGGGACTGGAATTTCCTGTGGTGTTCTGTCTCGGCCTGTACCGGAAGTTCAACCGGAAGGACAGCAGCGCCGCGCTGCTTCTGGATACGGAGCTGGGGATGGCGCCGGAAGCGGTGGATCCCGGAAAACGGATCCGTTATCCGGGTCTGAAACGCAGGATCCTGGGTGAAAAGAACCGCGATGATTCCCTTGCGGAGGATATGCGTGTCCTTTACGTGGCACTTACAAGGGCAAAAGAAAAACTGATCCTTACGGATATAAGAAAAACGGAGCCGGAACTGTCCGAGCCGCCGGCAGCGGATGCGTTTTCGATCCGCGCCGCGGTCAGTCCCATGGATCTGATCCGCCTGGCCCTGGAAGCCCGGGGGCTGAAAGAACGTTTCCTGCACTTCGTCTCACCGGAGGACAGTACCACGGAGATGAAGGAGGAGGTGAAACGCGCCTTCGGGGACAGGGAGCTGCTCTTTTCCGGAGATCTCCCCTGCGATCCCCGGATCGTTGCGGCACAGAGGGCCTTTTCGGAAAGGTCTTATGCGCATCCAGAACTGAAAGGACTGTTTACCAAGACCAGTGTTTCCGAACTCAAGCATGAAGCCTATGCGGATGAAGAGGAAGCGGCGGTATTTGAGACCGATATCCGTTCCGCCTATATCCCCTCCTTTGCGGGGAAGAGCGAGGAACTCGGAGGTACCGGCCGGGGAAGCGCCTATCACCGTTTCCTGGAACTTCTGGACATCGCAGCCTGTCCCGAAGAGGGACGGAAGGAGTGGCTGGAGAAGGAACTGGCCGCGGAGCGGGCATCGGGACGCCTTTCGGAGGAATATGCCGCGCTGATCCGTCTGCCCGCCATGGAACGCTTCCTGGACCATTCCGAAAGCGGACGTATGCGTGCCGCTGCGGGGGAGGGGCGTCTGTACCGGGAACAGCCCTTCTTTATGGGGATCCCCGCATCAAGGCTCAGGGAGGGCTTTCCGGAAGGGGAGACGGTCCTGATCCAGGGGGTGATCGATGCTTACTGGGAGGAGGAGGACGGCCTGGTGCTCCTGGATTACAAAACGGACCGTGTCGACAATGCCGGGGAACTCTTTAAGCGCTACCGCACCCAGCTTGAGCTTTATGCTCAGGCGCTGACGCAGATCCGGGATCTGCCGGTGAAGAGCATCCTGATCTATTCTTTTGCCCTGGATCGTTTTATCGAGCTGGAAAAAGAGGGCTGAAGCCGGAACGGAGCACGGGCAGACATGATCCGGCACCAGTTCCTTCTATTTTGTCATGATCAGGATAGATTTTTGAAAGGTATTCTGTTATAATAGCCTCTGGCTGTTTTGTAGCCCGGCGTATGAACCCGGTTTCATAGAGGAGAAAAGCAAACGATGCAGATGAGCGAAGCGGAAAAGGGCCTGTTGGAGATCGGCTATTCGATGGCCACGGAGTCCAGCTTTTTCCTGCTTTTTGATACGATACTGGATGCCTGTATGCGTTATACCAACGCGGACGGAGGTACTTTATACATGGTGGATGACGAGACGGACCGTCTTGTTCATCTCCTGGATGTGAACCGTACCCTCGATACGGAGGAACACCAGTCTGCATCCCAGGCCGATATGCAGATCGCGGAAAACCGCGATACCAACATCTTCACCTATACCTATCATAAGCGTAAGCTTCTTAATATAGAAGATATCTATGAAGTAAAGGGCTTTGAGGTGCGCGCGATCAAGGAATTCGACGCGAGGAACCATTACCGCACCCGCTCTGTTCTGGTCAGTCCCATCAATGTGACAGGTAAAAAGATCCTGGGCGTGATGATGCTCTATAACAGTCTGGACGATGAGGGAAATGTGATCCCCTTCAGCAAGGACTGTGAAAGGACCGTTGTATCGCTCACTTCACAGATGGCCAATACTCTGACCAACATGATCCTGATCCAGGAGATGGATGAGCAGCTGGGAAGCTTCGTGCAGAGCCTTACGACGGCTATCGACGCCAAGACACCCTATAATGCCAATCACACGCGGCATGTGGAACGCTACTGCATGCAGCTCGTGGATTATATCAACGCCCAGCATACCAAGGGCCTCATCGACGTCTATATCACGGATAACGACCGCGAACAGCTTTCCATGGCAGCGATGCTCCATGATATCGGCAAGATCATCACCCCGCGTGAGATGCTGAACAAATCCACGCGTCTCGGACAGTTCTATGAGGCGACGGTCAACAAGCTGGAAAAGATCCGTCTCATGATGAAGATCGATATGCTGGAAGGCCGCATGGACAAGACGGAGTGGACCATGGAGGATCTGCGGGTCTCCAATTTCCTTGCGGAACTGGAGCGCCTGAATATTTCGGATACGCTGTCGGATGCGGATATCGAGCGTATCGATGATATCGGAGCGCGCAGCTACCACCCGCAGAAGGGGGCGCCGATCCCTTATCTTGATGAAGAAGAAAAGAAATATCTGCATATCCGGAAGGGAACCCTGACGCAGGAAGAGCGTGAGGTGGTGCAGCAGCACGTGGTCTACACCGACCGTATCCTTGCGGATATCAAGTTTACCGATAAGTATAATAAGGTGCGCCGGATCGCGGCGAGCCATCATGAATATCTGGACGGGAGCGGCTATCCCCAGGGGCTGCGGGGGGAGGATCTGGATCTGCTGACCAGGATCCTCACGGTCTGCGATATCTTCGACTCCCTGACAGCCGACGACCGGCCCTACAAGGGTCCCATGGATCTTACGGAAGCCCTGACGATCCTTCAGAAGATGGCCGAGGAAGGCAAGCTGGATCCCCAGGTCGTCTCTTATATCACAAAATGCATGAAACCTGAATGATCAGGAAAGGGCGGCTCCGGGGCCGCCCTTTGATCTTGTTTATCCTCTTATCTGTTCAGACGCTGTATGGTTTTGGAGAAACGTCTTCTGTCTTCCGCTCTGTCCTCAGCTTTCCTTTTTGACGAGGGTCAGCGCCTTCTTTACCGGAGGCAGCAACAGGATGATCACCGTGATCAGCGCTTCACCGGCGATGTAGGCATAGTTGTAGATGACCGGATAAAGAGCGGCCAGGGACTTCGGAAATTCCTCGGGCATGTAGTCCATCCAGTAAAGATAGCCGCCGATGGAATGGAAGAGCCCGCGGAGGAATACTGCGACAAGATAACCGATGATCAGACCGTTTTTGCGGTTCTTGAAAAAGCCGGACGCACCGAGTGCCGTAAAGGCCAGCAGGTAATCAAAGAGCACCTGCGGAAGCGAGAGCATATAGCCGCTGCCGCCCTGTATGAACTGCAGCAGGCTGTAGGCAAAACCTGCGGCAAAACCGACGCCGGCACCGTACCAGTAGCCGATGATCGTTACAAAGAACATGGAGCAGAGTGTGATGGAACCGCCCCAGGGGAAATGGATGAGCTTGATGTAGGACAGCGGGAAAGCCAGAGCCAGGGCCATGGCGGAGAATACCAGCTGTTTTGTGGAAAAGGCCGCGATCTTTTTGTCTTTTCCCTCGTTTCGTTTCTTAACGGTGACAAAGATCCCTATGCCGACAGCGATCAGCGCGATGTAGAGAATGAACATCACGGCGGTGACGCCTTCGCCTGTCAGGGCATAAGCTCCGTCTTCTTCCAGATACTCAATGTACTTGTCCATAAAAAAATACCTCCTGTGGTTTACAGGGGGTGGCGTTGTGTCCGCAGTCTTTCGAGCAGACAGGCTCATCGGACCTGCGGGTCTGGCTCTGCCTTCCTACGCCGGCATTATCCGGTTCAGGTCGGAGGGTCCGGCGGTATCACATGTGCGATCCGCGCCGTCTCAGCAATAAACGCGCCCCTGGCAAATTGGTTTTGTACGGCGGTATCCCCGCCGCTTATAAAATACTCTTGCTAATATAAAGATTTCGTGGGAAAATGTCAAGCATGTACCGGTATATTTTATTTGATCTTGACGGAACGCTTACGGACCCGAAGGAAGGGATCTGCGGCTCTGTGCGCTATGCCCTGGAAAAAATGGGGATCGATCCGCCGCCCGCAGATGAACTGAAATGTTTTATCGGGCCGCCGCTCAAAGACAGCTTCCGTAAGTTTTTCAATATGGATGAGGAACAGGCCGATGCGGCCGTGAAGTTTTACCGCGAGCGTTTTTCCGAACGGGGCTGGTCCGAAAACGAGGTATATCCGGGGACGGAGCAGATGCTGGGCCGGGCGAAGGCTGCAGGCTGCCGTCTTGCGGTAGCTTCTTCCAAACCGACGGTCTTTGTGGAACGCATACTTAAGCATTTCGGCCTGCGGCATTATTTTGATGCAGTCGTCGGCAGTGAGCTGGACGGCAGCCGCAGTAAGAAAGAAGAAGTGGTACGGGAGGCGCTTGAGCAGCTGTATGGCAGGCGCGGACGGGGAAAGAATGCGGAAAGCCTGAAAAACCTTACGGCCATGGTCGGGGACCGGAGCTTTGATATGGAAGGGGCAAGAGCGCTCGGCGTGGATGCCGTGGGCGTGAGCTTCGGTTATGCAGAGCCCGGAGAACTGGCTGCCGCCGGAGCCGATGCCATTGCCGGAAATATGGAAGAACTTGCGGAGCTTTTGCTGGGCGGTGAGGAGCAATACTGCAGGGAAAGGCGGATCGCGCGGGAAAAGAAGGATGCGGAAACGCAGATCCTTCCGATGCCGGAGAACGGTCTGCTGCGGCCACTCTATGTATTGCTTCCGCTGATCCTGTATTTCCTGAGTTCACAGCTTCTGTCCCGTGCGGCCACTGCGGTGGTAAGCGGGCTGAGTGAAAAGTACCCGGGAACGGCAGGCGTGTGGATCACGGCAAATTCCAGACTCGTGAGTGTCTGGATCAACGTCCTGGTGATGACGCTCTGCGCCGTATTTCTCTTCTGCGCTTTCCGGAAAAAAGAACCGCTTCATTTTCTGCCGCTCTGGGAGAAGAAGGATGCACTGCTGCGTACGGTGGGGATCCTTCTGTGCGGCTGCGCTCTGGCGGCGCTCTTAAACGTCCTGCTCACCATGGCTGCGGAACAGATACTTCCCCTGTTCTTTTCACCCGATGAGGTGCAGCGCTTTTTTGACCGGGCGGGTTATGATCATTCCACACCGCTCATTTCGGGGATCGTGCTCTATGTGATCGTGTCCCCGCTCCTGGAAGAGATCGTATTCCGCTGGCTTCTGTTTAACCGGGTCGGAAGGCTTTTTCCGGGAACGCTGGGCATTGTGATCACGGCTTTCTTTTTCGGCTTTTATCACGGTAATGTGCTTCAGGGGATCTATGCCTTCCTGATGGGACTGGTGATGGGGAAGCTGATGCAGAAGGAGGACGGTCTGCTGGCTCCCATACTCTTTCACATGTCGGCAAATGCTTTTATCTTTCTGAGCGTGAGCCTGCAGCGCTGAGTCTGCGGGCATCGGAACCGGAGCCCTGCGGCATCCGGTGGGGATATTATGAAGAAACTCTGGACTTTTTTCGGGAATTACAAAAAAGAATGTGTGCTCGGGCCGCTCTTTAAGCTGCTGGAGGCTTCTTTTGAGCTGTTCATACCGCTCCTGGTCAAACAGATCATCGATGTGGGGATCCCTTCGGGAGATAAGGCCTATGTCGTGCAGCGCATGCTGCTGATGGCGGCGCTGGCACTGGTGGGACTGGTATGCTCACTGACGGCACAGTTCTTTTCGGCGCGCGCCGCAACGGGCTTTGCCGCAAAGGTAAAGGCGGCGGTCTTTTCCCATGTGCAGACCCTCTCTTACAGAGAACTCGATTCGGTGGGAACTTCAACGCTGATCACGCGGCTGACCAGTGATGTCAATACGCTGCAGGGCGGCGTGAATATGAGCCTGCGCCTTTTCCTGCGCTCGCCTTTTATCGTTTTCGGTGCCGTGTTCATGGCGTTTACGATCGATGTACGTATCGCGCTGGTCTTTGTGGTGACCGTGATCCTTCTGTCCGTGGTGGTATACGGGATCATGCTGCTGACGGTTCCCATGCACAGAAAGGTGCAGAACGATCTGGACCGCGTGACGGCGGATACCCGCGCAAATCTCAGCGGCGTGCGTGTGATCCGTGCCTTCGGACTGGAGGAGTCGGAGGAAGAAAACTTCGGACGGGCCAATGCGGCCCTGGTGCGCATGCAGATCATCGCCGGACGTGTATCGGCATTGTTGAACCCGCTGACCTTTGTGCTGATCAATCTGGGGCTCTGTGTGCTGATCGAGCGCGGGGCTGTTGCGGTGCATTCGGGACGCCTCAGTCAGGGCGCAGTGGTGGCGCTGGTCAATTATATGTCGCAGATCCTCGTGGAACTGATCAAGCTGGCCAATCTGATCGTGCAGCTGAGCCGGGCGCTGGCCTGCGGCTCCAGGCTGTCTTCGGTGCTGGAGCTTGAGTCTTCGATGCGGGAGGGGACGGAGTCTCCCGCCTGGAACGGAGGCGCGGCGGCCGTTTCCTTTGAGCATATCTCCTTCCGCTACGCGGATGCCGGCGAGGATGCACTCAGTGAAGTGGATGTGAGCGTGCCTGCGGGAAGCACCCTGGGGATCATCGGCGGGACCGGTTCGGGAAAGAGCAGTCTGATCAATCTGATCCCGCGTTTTTACGATGCCACCGAAGGAAGGGTCTGTGTGGACGGCAGGGATGTGCGCAGCTACCGATATGCTTCCCTGCGGGAGAGGATCGCGGTGGTCCCGCAGCGATCCGTGCTCTTTTCCGGCACGGTGGCGGATAACCTGCGCTGGGGAAAAAGGGATGCCACGAAGGAAGAGATGGAGGAAGCGCTGAAACAGGCGCAGGCCTATGATTTTGTGATGGCGAAGGAAGGCGGCCTGGAGGCGGAGGTGACTCCGGGCGGCGGGAATTTTTCGGGAGGACAGAAGCAGAGACTGGCACTTGCGAGGGCGCTGATCCGCCGGCCGGCGATACTGATCCTCGACGATTCCACCTCCGCACTCGATTATGCGACGGATGCCGCGGTGCGAAAGGCGATCCGCGGGCTGAAGGAGCGTCCGACAACGGTGATCGTATCGCAGCGCACGGCCTCCATCATGCAGGCCGACCGCATCCTTGTGCTGGAGGACGGCAGGGTGGCGGGCCTTGGCACGCACGAAGAGCTGCTGAAAAGCTGCAGTGTATATAAAGAGATCTACGATAGTCAGTTCGGAGGAAACGATGCAGGGGAACCGGGCGATCATTAAAAAAATACTGCATTACCTGAGGCCCTATACTTTCTTTATGGCCTGTTCGGTACTTGCGGCGGCGGTGTCGGCGCTGCTGGCGCTATACCTGCCCGTACTCACCGGTGACGCCGTGGACCTGCTGCTGGGGAAGGAAAAGGTGGATTTCTCCGCCATTGCCGCGATACTCTTTAAGATGCTGGTGATCATCCTTGTATCCGCAGCGGCCCAGTGGATCATGAACAGCTGTAACAACCATGTGGCCTACTGTACCGTGCGGGATATACGGAAAAGCGCTTTTTCGCGGCTGCAGCATCTGCCGCTTTCCTATCTGGACAGCCATCCGGCAGGGGATTCTTTAAGCCGCATCATCTCGGATGTGGATACTTTTGCCGACGGGCTGCTGATGGGCTTTTCCCAGTTCTTTACGGGACTTCTGACCATACTCGGCACGGTGGTGCTGATGCTTTCCATACACCGCCTGGTAGCCTTGGCCGTGATCGCGCTCACGCCGCTGTCTCTTTTCGTGGCGGCCTTTATCGCAAAGAATACGGCGGCACTCTTCCGGCAGCAGTCCAGTACCCGTGCGGTGCAGACCGGCATCATCGATGAGATGATCGGAAATGAAAAGCTGCTTCAGGCTTTTTCCTACGAAAAGGAAGCGGAGGAGCACTTTGGGAAGAATAACGAGGAGCTGCGGGGCATTTCCCTGAAGGCCATCTTTTTCTCCTCGCTGACCAATCCCTCCACACGTTTTGTAAACAATCTGATCTATGCCCTGGTGGCACTCTGCGGCGGTTTTGCGGTGATCAACGGCCATATGAGCGTCGGACAGCTCACCGCCTTCTTAAGCTATGCCAATCAGTATACCAAGCCCTTTAACGAGATCTCCGGAGTGGTTACGGAGCTGCAGAACGCCATCACCTGCGCGGGAAGGGTATTCGAACTGATCGAAGAGGAGGCGGAGCCTGCGGAGGAAGAGGAGGCGGCGCTGCCCGCGGAAGTAAAAGGAGAAGTGGAGATCAGCAGCGTGGCGTTTTCCTACCGCAAGGATCAGAAACTGCTCAGCGGACTGAACCTTCATATCGAGCCCGGAAAACGTATCGCCATCGTGGGCCCCACGGGCTGCGGCAAGACGACGCTTATCAATCTGCTGATGCGTTTTTATGATGTGGATGAGGGCAGCATAAGCGTGGACGGCTGTGACATACGGAAGATACGCAGAAAGAGCCTGCGCTCGCGCTACGGCATGGTGCTGCAGGAGACCTGGCTGAAGCCCGGGACCATACGGGAGAATATCTGTCTCGGGAAGCCGGACGCCACGGAAGAGGAGATGATCACCGCGGCAAAGTATTCCCATGCCCACAGCTTTATCAGACAGCTGCCGAAGGGCTACGACAGCGTGATCGGCGAGGACGGCGGCATGCTCTCCCAGGGACAGAAGCAGCTGATCTGCATCAGCCGCATCATGCTCTCGCTCCCGCCCATGCTGATCCTGGACGAAGCCACCAGCTCCATCGATACGCGTACCGAGATGAAGATCCAGGATGCTTTTGCGCGTATGATGCAGGGACGTACCAGCTTTATCGTGGCACACCGGCTTTCAACGATACGGGAGGCCGATACGATACTTGTCATGAAGGACGGAAATATCATCGAACAGGGAACGCACGGAACCCTGCTTGAGCAGAACGGTTTTTATGCACAGCTGGTCCGCAGCAGCGGCGCGGAGCTGTGAGGAGCCCCGCGATCGCGGGAATGGAGCAATTGAGGACAGGATATGCAGAATGAGCGTAGCGGATGGTTAAAATGGGTTCTGGCGCTGCTTCTGGTGGCCGGTGTAGCAATCTATGTCATCATCAGCAGGGGGCGGCCGAACAGGGCGGTGGCCGGTATTCCCGACCCTGTGCAGACCGAGGCGGAGGGCAGTGCCCATATCGATCTGGACGGCTTCGATATGACCTTTCACTATCTTTATTCCTACGATATCGAGGCGCTGGTGATCAGCACACAGAAGTATGACGGCGACAATATCGGCGACAAGCTGGCGCCGAAGGATCTGGCCCTGGCCTGGGGAAAGGTGGCGGAATACAACGACCGCATCGATTTCCACTGGAGCCAGTCCGGACGATGGTACCACTGGAGCGCAGACAGCTACGAAGCACTTTTGCCTGTGGGCGGCGTGGAAGGCGTTGCGACCCATTCCGCAAACTGCCATCTGATCGCGACGGACGCCAACGTGCGTGCGACGATACGCAAGATCCGTACCGGCGATCATGTACGCATCAGGGGCTATCTGGTCAACTGCGAAGGCATAAAGAAGGACGGCACCTATTTTACCTGGAACTCCAGCACCAGCCGCAATGACACCGGAGGCGGTGCCTGCGAGGTGATCTACACCACCTCCGCGGAGATCATAGATTAAGGGGATACTGATCTGCCCGGGCCAGCCGCATACAGGACGCCGGAAGCGGATCATCATATCCCGGCCGGCTGCATACAGGACGCCGGAAGCGGATCATCATATCCCGGCCGGCTGCATACAGGACGCCGGAAGCGGATCGTTGAATCCCGGCCGGCGCATACAGGATGCCGGAAGCGGATCATCATATCCCAGCCAGCCGCACACAGGATGCCGGATTCCGATTCCGTCGCTTTGCAGCTTTACGGAAACTGCCCCACGTTCTGACAGCTTACGGAACCGCGCCATATTCCGCATCCATGCCTCAGATGGCGCTCGCCCGGCCGTCCGGGCCGGGCGTTCCTGCCGTACTCAGCAGTTTCCGAAGCGGCATAAGCTCCTCCATAGTCACCGGCATTCCTGTATGCGGCCGGGCGGGAAAAAGGATACCGCCGCACCAGGCCAGCGTCCCTGCCGTACTCAGCGGTTTCCGAAGCTGCATAAGCTCCTCCATAGTCACCGGCATTCCTGTATGCGCTGGCCGGGAACCAAGATTCCGCCGCACCGGGCCGGCGTCCCGTATGCGGCCGGGCGGGAAGCAGAATACTGCTAACAACTGGCACAACAGATCAATATATGGTATGATGCCTATATGAAAAAAACGGGGATAAAAATCGGTACAAAGATCGGGACCGCACTGCTCGGCGCACTTCTGCTCGCGGGCTGCGGCAAAGGGGAGAAGAGCCTGACGGAGCAGGGGATGGATGCGGTCGCGCAGCAGGAATACCGCAGCGCCCTGGACTGCTTTTCCCGCGCGATCCGCGCCGGGGAGGACAAAGAAGAGAGCTACCGCGGCATGGGGCTGGCCTATATGGGGCAGCAGCGCTATGACCGTGCCCTGGGAAGTTTCTTAAAAGCCCTGCGGGAAGCCGGTGTGAGCCCCGGCGAGCTTGAATTCGATATCAATTACTATATGGCGATCTGCTATTACAAGACCGGGGAGTACGATGCGGCCATCTCCTGCTACGATGCCATCACCGAGCTGCGGAAAAAGGAGACCAGAGCCTGGTACCTGAAGGGCAGCATGAAGCTCTACCTCGGGGATCTGGAAGGGGCGCTGAAGGATTTTGATTATGCGCTCACGATCAAAAAGAATGATTATTCCCTTTATCTCGATATCTATGACAGCCTGCACAGCCACGGCTATGAAGCGGAGGCGGAGCAGTACCTGGCTGTGGTGAGGGACGCCGGCAGCAAAGAGATCAGCGATTATGACAAAGGGCGGCTGTGCTTTTATACCGGAGCCTACGCCCAGGCCTGCAATTATCTGGAGCGGGCCAGGAATGAGGGGCGGGCCGATGTGGAGCTGATCACGCTTCTGGGCGAGTGTTACCGCGAACAGGGACAGTTCGATTATGCCGCGGTGGTGTACAATGCTTATGTGGACGAGCATAACGATGCCGAGATCTGCAACCGTCTGGGGATGATGCTGGCCGGACAGAAGGATTATGAGCAGGCGCTGGAAGCCTTCCGCAGGGGGAAGGAGATCCGCGAGAACAATACCTGCATGCAGGAACTGCGCTATAATGAGATCGTCTGCTGTGAGTATCTGCAGCGCTATGAGGAGGCTGCGGAGCTTCTGCAGGAATATACGGAGACCTACGGCAGCACGGCGCTGCTGGATAAAGAACAGGCTTTTCTGCTCAGCAGATGAGCGTTTGCAGTCGGCACCACAGGATATAGATGTTCCGCAGTTACGGCTTCTGAATTATTATACAAATTTTTCTCTTTTTTTTCTGTAGTATTGTCCAATTGACCCACTAGATATGGTAGTTTTCGCGCTTGGTGAACATAATATCTTGTGTTTTGCAACTTGACTTTTCACAAGGCCTTTGTTATGATATCCATGCACGGTCAAAAAACGACTTATGTTAACAACTTTCGACAGTATCTGAGTAAGAAACCGGCATACAAATGCATAAAACAGGGATACGCGGAGCAGCTGTCTTATTTGCGACACACGAAAAAGTGGTTTACATAACATCGGATCGAGACCGGCGGGTGAGGGAGTGTACAAGCATAAGAGGGGAAACGGAAGTTATGTTCAATGTGATCAAGAGAGACGGGGAAAAGACGGATTTTATCTTAAGCAAGATCGGTGATGCGATCCGCAAGGCTTTTGATGCCGTTGAGATGCAGTACAACAACGACATCATCGACATGCTGAGCCTCAGGGTGACGGCGGATTTCCAGCAGAAGATCAAAGGCAGCGAGATCCATGTGGAGGAGATCCAGGACAGCGTGGAGAAGGTTCTGGAGACCGCAGGCTACACCGAAGTGGCAAAGGCTTATATCCTTTACCGCAAGCAGCGTGAAAAGATGCGTACCATGAAGAGCACGATCCTCGATTACAAGGATGTGGTGAACAGCTACGTCAAGGTCGAGGACTGGCGTGTGAAAGAAAACTCTACCGTGACCTATTCCGTCGGCGGTCTGATCCTCTCCAATTCCGGTGCGGTCACCGCAAATTACTGGCTTTCCGAGATCTATGACAACGAGATCGCCGAGGCACACCGCAATGCGGATATCCATATCCACGATCTGGCGATGCTCACCGGCTACTGCGCAGGCTGGTCCTTAAAGCAGCTCATCAAAGAAGGTCTGGGCGGCATCACCGGCAAGATCACTTCCGCACCGGCAGCGCATCTGTCCGTACTCTGCAACCAGATGGGAAACTTCCTCGGTATCATGCAGAACGAATGGGCAGGCGCACAGGCATTTTCCTCTTTCGATACCTATCTTGCTCCTTTTGTTAAAAAGGACGATCTGAGCTATCACGAGGTCAAGAAGTGCATCGAGACCTTTATCTACGGCGTAAATACCCCTTCGCGCTGGGGCACGCAGGCACCTTTCTCCAATATCACACTGGACTGGACCGTGCCGGCCGACCTGGCAGAGCTTCCGGCCATCGTAGGCGGGAAGGAGATGGATTTCAAATATAAGGACTGCAAGAAGGAAATGGATATGGTCAACAAGGCCTTCATCGAAGTCATGATCGAAGGCGATGCCAACGGCCGCGGTTTCCAGTACCCGATCCCGACCTATTCCATTACCCGCGATTTCGACTGGTCCGATACGGAAAACAACCGCCTGCTCTTCGAGATGACGAGCAAGTACGGCACCCCGTATTTCTCCAACTATATCAACTCCGACATGGAGCCCAGCGATGTGCGCAGCATGTGCTGCCGTCTGCGTCTGGATCTCCGTGAGCTGCGGAAAAAGACCGGCGGTTTCTTCGGCTCCGGCGAGAGCACCGGATCCGTGGGCGTCGTAACGATCAACATGCCCAGGATCGCTTATCTTTCCGCAAATGAAGATGAATTCTTCCGCCGCCTGAACCGCATGATGGATATCGCGGCAAGAAGCCTGAAGGTAAAGCGCGGCGTCATCACCCGGCTGATGGAAGAGGGGCTGTATCCTTATACGAAGCGTTATCTGGGAAGCTTCGAGAATCATTTCTCCACCATCGGACTTGTGGGCATGAACGAGGTGGGACTGAATGCCAACTGGCTGCGTGAGGACATGGTATCGCCCAAGACCCAGGCCTTTACCAAGAAGGTACTGAACCATATGCGCGAGCGCCTGTCGGATTACCAGGAAATGTACGGGGATCTGTACAATCTGGAAGCAACGCCGGCCGAGAGCACCTCTTACCGCCTGGCCAAGCATGACAAGGCAAAATGGCCCGGCATCCGCACTGCGGGACACGAGGGAGATACCCCTTATTATACGAATTCCTCCCATCTGCCCGTGGATTATACGGCCGATATCTTCGATGCGCTGGATATCCAGGACGAGCTGCAGACGCTGTACACCTCGGGTACCGTCTTCCATGCCTTCCTCGGTGAAAAGCTTCCCGACTGGAAAGCTGCGGCGACGCTGGTGCGTACCATCGCGGAAAATTACAAGCTGCCTTATTATACCCTGTCTCCCACGTATTCGATCTGCCGGGATCACGGGTATCTGGCCGGCGAAGTCAAGAGCTGCCCGCACTGCGGCAAGAAGACCGAGATCTATTCCCGCATCACCGGTTATTACCGGCCCGTACAGAACTGGAACGACGGAAAGCTGCAGGAGTACAAGAACCGTGTGGAATACGATATCGAAAATTCCTGCTTAAAGCGTCCCACCTCCGCGATCGTGACCGTGAGCGGCCTGGAGAACGAGGAGGCCGAGATCGAATTCTCGCAGCCGGAGGAAGTGCGTTACCTCTTCACGACGAAGAAGTGCCCGAACTGCAAGCAGGCGAAGGAGATCCTGAAGAAAATCCCTTATATCCTGATGGATGCGGAAGAGAATCCGGAGCTCGCCTATAAATATAAAGTACGGCAGGCGCCTACGCTGGTGGTGGTGAATAAGGATCAGGTATGGAAATATGCAAATCTTTCCAATATCATGCAGTACGCGCAGCAGACCGCACTGGTGGGAGTATGAGGATGAGTAATCCTTAAGAGAACATACATATGACCCGTCTTCGAAAGAGGGCGGGTTTTTTGAGGAATTAATTAGAGGAGGATATCATGATTGACCGACTGATCGAAAGCATCAAAAAAACCGGGGCGCCCATCGTTGTTGGACTGGACCCTACGCTGAAGCTGATCCCGCCGCAGATCACGGAGAAATACTATAAGGAAATGGGAAAGACGCCGGAGGCCGTGGCCGAGGCGATCGTCGAGTATAATAAAGGACTGACGGATGCGATCTGTGATGTGGTCCCCGCGGTGAAGCCGCAGATCGCCATGTATGAGGCTTTCGGGATCCCGGGGCTCATCGCTTTTGACCGTACCGTGAAATACTGTAAGGAAAAGGGACTGATCGTGATCGGCGATGTGAAGCGCGGGGATATCGGCTCCACTTCCGAGGCTTATGCACAGGCGCATCTCGGGCATGTGACGATCGGCGATCAGCGTTTTGCGGCTTTTGATGAGGATTTTGCAACGGTCAATCCCTATCTGGGCAGCGACGGCGTAAAGCCTTTTCTAAAGGTCTGCAATGAGGATAAAAAGGGCATCTTCGTGCTGGTGAAGACTTCGAATCCTTCCAGCGGCGAGTTCCAGGACCGTGAGATCGACGGGATCCCCCTGTACCGACTGGTCGGTGAGAAAGTGGCCGAATGGGGCGAAGAGGCCATGGGAGAAAACGGCTACAGCCGTGTCGGCGCCGTGGTGGGCGCGACCTATCCCGAGCAGGGTAAGGTGCTGAGAAGAGTGATGCCGAAGAGCTTTATCCTGGTGCCCGGTTACGGGGCCCAGGGAGGAAAGGGCGCGGATCTCGTGCATTTCTTCAATAAAGACGGGCTCGGTGCTATCATCAATTCCTCCAGGGGGATCATCGGTGCCTATCAGCAGGAGCGTTATGCTTCATACGGGCCCGAGGGCTACGCGGCAGCCGCAAGGGATGCGGTACTGGATATGAAGGAAGATATACGGAGCAGTTTGTAAATATCTGCCCGAAGAGTAATACGTTGAAAACTTCCCGAGTATATGATAGTATGTTTGAGGTTTCGAAGAAACAATTACAGCGACTGCGAACAGAGATGCCCGAGAGGAGGAAAAAGATTTGGAGAGCTATAAGCAGGAATTCATCGATTTCATGGTAGATTCGCAGGTACTGAAATTCGGCGACTTTACCTTAAAGAGCGGACGGCGTTCCCCCTTCTTCATGAATGCCGGTGCCTATGTGACGGGCACGCAGCTCAGAAAGCTCGGGCAGTATTACGCTCATGCGATCAATGAGCATTTCGGCCTGGATTTCGATATCCTTTTCGGGCCGGCTTACAAGGGCATCCCCTTGAGCGTGGCGACCGCCATGGCGATCAGCGAGCTTTACGGGAAGGATGTGCGCTACTGTGCCAACCGTAAGGAAGTGAAGGACCACGGGGATACCGGCATCCTTCTGGGCAGCAGCTTAAAGGACGGCGACCGCGTCGTGATGATCGAGGATGTGACCACTTCGGGCAAATCCATCGAGGAGACTTATCCCATACTGAAGGCCCAGGCGGACGTGAACATCGTGGGCCTGGTCGTGAGCCTGAACCGCATGGAAAAAGGGAAAGGCGAGGAGAGCGCGCTGCAGGAGATCAGCAAAAGCTACGGCTTCCCTACCGCGGCCATCGTGGATATGAAGGAAGTCACGGAATATCTTTACGGCAGGGATGTGAACGGCACGGTCCTGATCGATGATGAGAGAAAAGCCGCCATTGACGCGTACTACAAAGAGTACGGGGCGGTGTGTTAAGGATAATACAGGATAAGCTGAGCGCAGGCGGGACCGCGGGTATCGTGAACGGTCATAAGAGATACGGACGGATCCGCAATGCGGACAGTGATGACAGAAGAGAAAAGGAGCAGGGATCATGGAAGAAAGAACTTATACGGTGATGAGCCGCACGGGCGGCTGGAATATCGCGATCGGGATCGTCAGCATGGTGGTGGGCATCACCGCGGGCGTGCTGCTGATCATCAGCGGCTCCAAGCTTCTGATCGGAAGATCCAAGATCATGTTTTAAACAGGGATAAATGGCACTTCTCACAAAGTATAAGTTTACCAACAAGAAGCATCCGCTGAAATCCGTGATGGCGGTGATCCTGGCCGTGATCGGCGTGGTCACCGTGCTTACGGTGATCATCCTTGCATGGAAGAACGGGGGCGTGGCCGGTGCGAGGTCGGCGCGCGCGCTGATCCTTGCGGAGGTGATGGCGCTGGTGGGGCTGGTGCTTGCGATCATGTCCAGAACGGAACCGGACCGGTATTATTTCTTTCCGGATATGGGGATCGTTCTGAACGCTCTGGTATTGTGTGCCGGCGCGGTGATACTTGCGCTGGGGCTGGATCTGATATGAAGGAAAGAATGGAACTGGCGCTGGGACGCCTGAAAGAGATCGTTTCGGAAAAACCGGAACTGCCGGGGGACTGGCGGGATTTTTTTGTGGCACAATGCCGTTTTCTGCTGCTTCTGGATGAAGCAGGCAGGGAGCAGGCCTGGGATGCTGCGAAGAACCGCCGCCTCTATGAGGACATCCTCCCGGAAAACTATGAAAAGAGCTGGTGCGATCCCGCAAAAGCCTGTGCGGCTTTTGGTAAGGAATACGGGCAGCTGGCAGCAGCGGTGGCGGCGGAAATGCGCGCCGCGATCCCGGCGGCTGTCGAAGGCAGTACCGAGAGCCTGCTGATCCGCATGGAGCTTTTGCTGCAGCTCTACCATATGACGGAGCGGAGCTTTGCGGAAGAGCAGAGCGCGCCGCCCGCGGAGCAGATCCGCGAAGTCTTTGCTTCCTATGTGAGCGATTATTATGAGACGGAATGCGGGCTGCGGATCCGGCAGCTTGTGGATGCTTCGCAGGATTTTGCGCTGCGCATCATCCGCGGGGCGGATCTGTCCGATCCGTCCTACCTGTACCGTTTCGGTGAGTATATCACGGAGAACGAGATCGAGCTTGCGCGTTATATCAATGCGCTGCCCGAAGAGAAGGTACGCCTGATGGCGGATACCTGGACGGAAGCCTACCGCATGGGCTTTATCACCACAGGCAAGGATCTGTCGAAGAAAAAGAGTGTCAATATCGAATATCCGCTGGGCTTTGAGCGGGTGGTACGGCTTGCGGTCGGGAATTTTGAAAAAATGGGCCTGCGCAACGTGATCTTCCGCGCGGCGGCCTCGGTCTTTCACGGCTACAGCGTGAGAAAGCGCGGTTACTACGGGGCTGATCCCAATCCGCAGTATACGGAGGACCACAGGGAGGACAGTGCACTCATCCTGAACGGCCAGCTGGTGACGAGACATCTCGAATGCGTTACGCAGGCTTATGAGGCCGTGAAGGAGCTGGCTGCGGGACATGCCGGCCCGGCCGTGATGGAGAGCTTCGGCGAGAAGCCTTTTGTGCCGGTGGAAAAGCCGGAAGCCTGCCGCTACAGTGAAGAGCAGCGTGCCCTGGATACCCGTTTCCGTACCGAGAATTCCGTCATCACCAACCGTTACGTTCCGGGAGAGGAACGCAGCTTTACGATCATCGCCTTTCCGGTGCCCGCCATCGGTAAGGATTTCCCGGGGATCTTTGATGCTACGATACGCATCAATACCCTGGATTACCGTACCTACCAGCGCATCCAGGCGTCCATCATCGACGCGCTGAACGACTGCGTAAAGGTACATGTGCAGGGCATGAAGGGCAACCGCACGGAACTGTCCGTTTCACTTTATCCCCTTACGGATCCCTCAAAGCAGGCGATCTTTGAAAACTGCGTGGCGGATGTGAACGTTCCCGTGGGCGAGGTGTTCACGACGCCGGTCTTAAAGGGGACGAACGGGCGTCTGCATGTGAGCCGAGTATTTCTGAACCAGCTGGAGTTTAAGGATCTGTGCATCGAGATCACGGACGGGCTTGTGAGCGGCTACGACTGCGCCAATTATGCTTCGCCGGAGCAGAACCGCAAATATATCGAGGACCATCTGCTCTTTCATCATAAGACGCTTCCCATGGGAGAGATGGCCATCGGGACCAATACCGTGGCCTATGTCACGGCGGAAAGATTCGGGATCGGCGCGCTTCTGCCCATCCTGATCGCCGAAAAGACGGGGCCGCATTTTGCTTTCGGCGACAGCTGCTATTCCCATGCGGAGGATGTGGCCGTATTCAATCCGGACGGGAAAGAGATCGTGGCGAGGGACAACGAGATCTCGCTGTGCAGGAAGACGGATATTTCCAAAGCCTATTTCGGCTGTCACACGGACGTGACACTGCCTTATGACGAGCTGGGTCTCCTGGAAGGCGTGCGCGCCGACGGGAGCAGCGTGTGTATCATACGTTCCGGACGCTTTGTTCTGCCCGGGACGGAGGAACTGAATAAAGCTTTCGAAGAAGCAGCGATCAACTGAC
Organism: Lachnospiraceae bacterium; assembly: GCA_016282915.1. GTDB lineage: Bacteria > Bacillota > Clostridia > Lachnospirales > Lachnospiraceae > NK4A136. The sequence goes on from JAEELW010000036.1 coordinate 86,457, forward strand.
AATACTTTATTTTACAAAGGAGGAAAAAGTATGCCGCAGGTGGGGATCGTAATGGGCAGCGATTCGGACATGCCCGTAATGAAAAAGGCCGCAGAGGTGCTGGAACGCTTCGGTATCAGCTTTACCATGCGTATCATCTCGGCGCACCGTGAGCCGGACGTGTTTTTTGACTATGCGAGACAGGCCGAGAGTGAAGGGGTCAAGGTCATCATCGCCGGGGCCGGTATGGCGGCACATCTGCCCGGCATGTGTGCGGCGATCTTCCCGATGCCCGTCATCGGAGTCCCGATGCATACCTCATCGCTGGGAGGGCGCGATTCCCTTTATTCCATCGTGCAGATGCCTTCGGGCATCCCCGTGGCTACGGTAGCCATCGGCGGCGGTACCAATGCGGGTATTCTGGCGGCAAAGATCCTTGCGGTCTCCGACAAAGCCCTTCTGGAAAAGCTGAAGGAATACAGCGAGGAGCAGAAGAAGTCCGTCATGGATAAGGACGCGAGACTGCAGCAGAGCGGTTACCGGGATTACGAGTAAGGAACGGATACCGCAGGGGGCATAAAGCAGCAGACTGCGGCAGCGGCATCCGGCCGGAAAGGACCGGATATCAACGTAGGATCACAGAGGAGAAAAGATATGGATTACAAGAATGCAGGTGTGGATATCGAAGCGGGTTACCGCTCGGTAGAGCTCATGAAGCAGTATGTCGCAAAAACGATGCGGCCGGAGGTGCTTGGCGGGATCGGAGGCTTCTCCGGAGCCTTTTCCCTGGAAGCGATCAAAAATATGGAAAAGCCCACGCTGGTCTCGGGTACCGACGGCGTCGGCACCAAGATCAAGCTGGCCTTTCTTCTGGATAAGCATGATACCGTGGGGATCGACTGCGTGGCCATGTGCGTGAACGACATTGCCTGTGCAGGCGCGGAACCCCTCTTTTTCCTGGATTATATTGCCTGCGGCAAGAATATACCCGAAAAGATCGCTTCGATCGTAAAGGGCGTGGCCGAGGGCTGTGAACAGGCGGGCTGCGCACTGATCGGCGGCGAGACCGCGGAGCATCCCGGACTCATGCCCGAGGAGGAATACGATCTGGCCGGCTTTGCAGTGGGCCTCGTGGATGAGGGAAAGATGATCAACGGAAGCAGCATTGCTGCCGGAGATGCGCTGGTGGCCATCGCGTCCAGCGGTGTGCATTCCAACGGTTTTTCGCTGGTCCGTAAAGTATTTCCGATGAACAGCGATGCGCTGATCCGGTACAACAACGAACTCGGCCGTTCTCTCGGCGAGGAGCTGCTGACGCCGACACGCATCTATGTAAAAGCCCTGCGTGCGCTGCGCGAGGCAGGGATCGGGGTGAAGGGCTGCAGCCATATCACCGGCGGCGGTTTTTACGAGAATATCCCGCGCATGCTGCCGGAAGGCATCGGCGCCCGCGTGGAAAAGGGAAGCTACGAGCTTCCGCCCATCTTCTCGCTTCTTCAGAAGAGCGGGGATATCGACGAACATGTCATGTACAATACCTACAATATGGGCGTGGGCATGGTGCTGGCGGTAGATCCCGTCTCGGCGGATGCCTGTGTCCGGACACTTACGGAGGCCGGCGAAAAAGCCTGGATCCTCGGTGAGACCACTGCAGGAAGAAAGGAAGCCGTTATATGCTGAAGATCGCAGTGCTCGTATCGGGCGGAGGGACCAATCTGCAGGCCATCATCGATGCGGTGGAGAAAGGAAAGATCCGCGATACGCAGATCGTGAAGGTCATCTCCAACAAGGCGGATGCCTATGCGCTTCAGAGAGCAGAAAAGCATGGGATCCCCGCGCAGGCCGTGGTACGTAAGGATTACCCCGACAAGGCGGCGTTTCATGAGGCGCTTCTGGCGGCCGTGGATGCGGCGGGAGCGGATCTGATCGTGCTGGCGGGCTTTCTGGTGGTGCTGCCGCCCGAGATGATACGGAAATACCGCAGGCGCATCATCAACATCCATCCTTCGCTGATCCCGTCCTTTTGCGGGGACGGCTTTTACGGACTGCGCGTTCACGAAGCGGTGCTCGCGCGCGGCGTGAAAGTCACCGGGGCAACGGTGCATTTTGTGGATGAAGGCACGGATACCGGTCCCATCATCGTACAGAAGGCCGTCGAGGTGAAGGAGGGCGATACGCCGGAGGTGCTTCAGCGCCGTGTGATGGAGGAGGCGGAATGGATACTGCTCCCGGCGGTGATCGACGATATAGCGGCAGGCAAGCTCAAGATCGGAGGGGAAGAGTAATGAAGGTTCTGCTTGTTGGAGGCGGAGGAAGGGAGCATGCGATCGCCATGGCGGTGGCACGCAGCCCGAAATGCGAAAAGCTGTACTGCGCTCCGGGAAATGCAGGGATCGCGCAGATCGCGGAGTGTGTGAACATCGGCGTGATGGATTTTGGCAAGCTCGTCAGCTTTGCTCTGGAAAAATCCGTGGATTTTGTCATCGTGGCGCCGGATGATCCGCTGGCTGCCGGGCTGGTGGATGCTTTTGAGGCTGCGGGCTTAAAGGCCTTCGGGCCCAGAAAGGATGCGGCCATCCTGGAAGGAAGCAAGGCGTTTTCCAAGGATCTCATGAAAAAATACGGGATCCCGACGGCGGATTATGAAAATTTTGACGATGCGGACAAAGCGCTGAAGTATCTGGAAACGGCGTCCTATCCGCTGGTGCTGAAGGCTGACGGTCTGGCACTGGGCAAGGGCGTGCTGATCTGCAGGGATCATGAGGAAGCGGCAGCCGGGGTGAAGCAGATCATGCAGGAGCGGAAATTCGGTTCTGCGGGCAACCGCATGGTGATCGAGAGTTTCATGACCGGCCGCGAAGTTTCCGTTCTGACCTTTACCGACGGAAAGACCATACGCGTCATGGCCAGCGCGCAGGATCATAAACGCGCGAAAGACAACGATGAGGGACTGAACACCGGCGGCATGGGAACTTTTTCGCCGAGCCCCTTCTATACGGACGAGATCCACGAATGGTGTGTGGAACATATCTACCAGCCCACCGTGGACGCCATGCGCAGCGAGGGACGCACTTTTAAAGGCGTGATCTTCTTCGGGCTGATGCTCACGGCGGAGGGACCGAAGGTGCTGGAATACAACGCCCGTTTCGGTGATCCCGAGGCACAGGTCGTATTGCCTCGCATGGAGAACGATCTGCTGGAGGTGATGGAAGCCTGCGTGAACGGAACTCTGGACCGGATCGAGCTGAGCTTCCGCAAAGAAGCGGCAGTGTGCGTTGTGCTTGCTTCCGACGGCTATCCGCTTTCCTATGAGAAAGGCAAGGTGATCAGCGGGCTTGAGAACTTTGAAGGAAAAGATGACTGTTTCTGCTTCCATGCGGGAACGAAGCTTTCGGACGGCGAAGTGCTGACGAACGGCGGCCGTGTGCTGGGGATCACCGCGCTGGGGAGCGATCTGAAGGAGGCGCGGAAAAAAGCCTACGAGGCCACGGAATGGGTGAAGTTTGAAAACAAGTATATGCGCCACGATATCGGAAAAGCCATCGACGAGGCGTGATTAAAAAAAGCTGGAATTTTTCGAAGCGTTGGTATATAATGTAGAGTTGGTATGGGCGCGCAGTCAGTTCTGTGCGCAAAAAACGGCAGTATAAGGCGGTTTGCGGAAAAAGACCGTCGGGAAGGAACAGAAAAATGGAAAAGAAGAAGCAGAACTACATCGGCAGATACGGACTTGCGTTCCTGCTGGTCGCCCTGTTGTTTGTGGCAATGCAGATGATGGTGCATGCCACGGCAGATGATGAGGGCGGGCAGACCGCTACCGTAAAGGCAGGCAAGACCGGCATCAATGTGCGTTCCAGCGCGGGGACCAATGGCGCTGTGGTCGGCAAGGTTGACGGCGGCGAAACCTATGACGTGATCGGTTCCGCAAAGGACGGAGAAGGAAAGACCTGGTATGAGATCAGCGGTACCAAGAACGGCGGGCAGATCAAGGGATATATCCGCGAGGATTTTGTAGATATCAAGAAAGCGGAACCGACACAGGCTCCGGAAGACCCCGGAACAAGTGAAGGAGACGATGCACCGACGGAACCTTCCGGCGGCGATGAGACCCCGGTGACGGGCAATACCGTTCAGGGCAGTATCCTGGCCATGGATCCTCCCGCAGGTGAGGACGGAGCAGATCCGAAGCCGCCCGTGCTTCCCGCAGGTTTCTACGATACCCGCATCCGCGTGGGTGACCGTGAGGTTCAGGCATGGACCAATGATACCTTCTATATCTTTTATGCAAATTCACCTTCCGGCAACGTTGGCTGGTTTCTCTATGATTCCGCAGAAGGCCGCTGGGTACGTTTCATCGATTTCCTGATCGAAGAGGGCGGGAACACAGGAAGTGCATCCGCAAACACGGCTTCCGGTGGCGGCGGAAAGGGTATCATCATTGTGCTGATCATCCTGGTAGTGCTTCTGGCAGGCGCCTGTGCATTCCTTGCGATCAAGGTCTTCGGTGGCGGCAGGGACGATTATTATGATGACGATGACGATGATGATTACCGTCCGGCAAGACGTCAGGCATCTTCCAGACCGGCACAGAGCAGACCCACGCAGTCTTCCGGCCAGCGTGTGGTACAGTCCCGTCCCCAGAGCGGAACGACACAGCGTCCGGCAGGAGCAGCCGGAGTACAGCGCCCGGCGGGAGCACGTCCGGCAGGAGCACCCGGGGTACAGCGTCCGGCAGGAGCACCCGGAGCACAGCGCCCGGCAGGGGCACCCGGAGCACAGCGTCCGGCAGGAGCACCCGGGGTACAGCGCCCGGCAGGAGTTCGTCCGGCAGCACCTGCAGGACAGCCGGCAGTGCGCCGTCAGAGTCAGCCCGGAGGAGCACCGGTGACCAGACGTACACCTCAGGGAGCGCCGGTACAGCGTACGCAGCCGGGGCGTCAGAGCCGTCCGATGGATGACGACGAAGAGTAAGAAGCAGTTGACAAACAATCTCCGATGTTATATTATACATATAACATCGGAGATTTTCTTTTTGTATCAAAGATCGGAGGTAGCATATGACGATTGAGATCAATTTTAACAGTGAAAAGGCATATTATATGCAGATCCGTAACCAGGTGATCACGCAGATCGCGTACGGACAGCTTAAGAAAGGCGAGTCCCTTCCTTCGGTGCGCCAGCTTGCGGAAGAGATCGGCATCAACATGCATACGGTAAATAAGGCCTATTCCCTGCTCCGTCAGGAAGGCTATGTCAAGATCGACCGCCGCCGCGGGGCAATGGTCGATATCGAATATGATCAGAAAGCCGATCTGCAGGAGGTCAGTGAAGACCTGGATCTGCTTGTTGCGAAGGCGCGCTGCAAAGGGATCAGCAAGGATGAGCTGCACCGGATGGTGGATGAGCATTACGCCAAAGGGGACTGATGATGTCCTCTGAATTTACTGCAAAAGCGCAGACAGCCATCAGTCTTGCGGAGAAATTTTCCAATGAGATGCATGGCGCCTATGTGGGTACCGAACATTTACTCGTGGGACTGATCCGTGAAGGCACCGGCGTGGCAGCGGCGGTCCTGAGGGAGTGCCAGATCTACGAGAGCCGGCTGGTGGAACTGATGCGGGATACGATCCCCGCACGGGGGACGACCCTTCTTAAGGAAAGAAGGGATTATTCAACGCGCGCTACCGACGTGCTTCAGCGCAGTCATCTCATCGCAAAAGAGACCAGGGCTCCCCAGACCGGGACCGAGCATATCCTGCTGGCCATCGTTGCCCAGCAGGATTGTGTTGCTTTACGGCTGATGTCGGTATGCGGTCTGGAACTCGGGAATTTCTACAAGACCGTGCTCCGCTTTATGGGAGACGGCGCCTCCGAGTATGTGAAAAAGGCGCTGCACCAGAAAAACCGCAAGCGCGGCCGGCAGGATGCACCCCAGATGCTGGAGCAGTTCGGCAAGGATCTGACGGCGATGGCCGCGGAAGGAAAGCTGGATCCGGTGATCGGCCGAACGGAGGAGATCCGGAGGGTGATCCAGATCCTGAGCCGCCGTACCAAAAACAATCCCTGCCTGGTAGGGGAACCCGGTGTGGGAAAGACAGCCATAGTGGAAGGCATCGCCAATGCCATTGTTGCCGGGGATGTTCCCGATACGGTGAAAAACAAGCGCCTGGTGACCATGGACCTTTCGGGTATGGTGGCGGGAAGCCGTTACCGCGGTGAGTTTGAAGAACGCCTGAAGCGCCTGATGAACGAAGTGATCGACAGCGGGGATGTGATCCTCTTTCTGGACGAGATCCATACGGTGATCGGTGCCGGCGGTGCCGAAGGTTCCATCGATGCTTCCAATATCTTAAAACCCGCACTGGCCAGGGGAGAGATCCATCTGATCGGAGCGACCACGGTAGCCGAATACCGGAAGTATTTTTCGCGTGATGCCGCTCTGGAACGCCGTTTTCAGCCGGTCAGCGTGGAAGAGCCTTCCATTGAGGAAGCCATTGCCATTTTGCAGGGCGTGGCGCCCCGCTATGAAGAACATCACGGCGTACGCATCCTTCCGGAAGCACTGGAGGCTGCCGTACGTCTTTCCGAACGTTATATCAACGACCGTTTTCTTCCGGACAAGGCCATTGATCTGATCGATGAGGCAGCATCGGCCAAAAAGATCGGGACCATGAGCATGCCCGTAAAGTTCCGGGAGCTGAAGGATGAGATCGCCAGAAAGGAAGACCAGATCGAGCGTTCCATCCGGATCGAAGCCTTTGCCCAGGCCGGGGAACTCAGGGCGGAGCAGGAAAAGCTCAAAAAGAAACTGAAGAAGCTGGAAGAGGAGAGCCAGAAAAAAGGAACAGGCAGCAGTGCCGTCGATGAAAATGATATTGCGGGGGCGGTAAGCCTCTGGACAAAGATACCGCTGAAGAAGCTTGCGGAAAAAGAAAGCGAACGGCTGCTGAAACTGGAAGACGAGCTGCACAAGCGTGTGGTCGGCCAGGAAGAGGCGGTAGGTGCCGTGGCCAGGGCGATACGCCGCGGCCGGGTGGGGCTGCAGGATCCGAAAAGACCCATCGGTTCCTTCCTCTTTCTCGGTCCTACCGGAGTGGGGAAGACCGAACTGTCCAAAGCCCTTGCGGAGCTGGTCTTCGGTTCGGAAAATGCCCTGATCCGCGTGGATATGTCCGAGTATATGGAACAGCATTCGGTATCCAAGATGATCGGTTCGCCTCCGGGCTATGTCGGTTACGAGGAAGGCGGACAGCTTTCCGAAAAGGTGCGGCGCAACCCTTATTCCGTCGTACTTTTTGATGAAGTGGAGAAAGCACATCCCGATGTGTTCAACGTGCTCTTACAGGTGCTGGATGACGGCCATATCACGGATGCCCAGGGACGTAAGGTATCCTTCAAGAATACGATACTGATCATGACTTCCAATGCCGGGGCGCAGAGGATCATCGCGCCGAAAAATCTCGGCTTTACGGCCAGGAGCGATGAAAAACAGGATTACGAACGCATGCGGGAAGGCGTGATGGATGAGGTACGGCGCCTGTTCAAACCGGAATTCATCAACAGGATCGATGAGATCCAGGTATTCCATCCGTTGACAAAGACGGACCTGAAGCGTATCATCACGATACTGACGAAGGACCTGGTGCGCCGCTGCAGGGATCAGCTGGATCTGAAGCTTACGATCAGCGCGGGCTTAAGGGAATACCTTGTGGAAGAGCATACGGATATCAAAATGGGAGCAAGACCTTTGAAACGCGCGATCCAGACGCAATTGGAGGATCCGCTTTCGGAGGAACTTCTGGCCGGCAGGATACGGCCGGGAGATGCGGTCACAGCCGGCCGCAGGAACGGAAAGACGGTATTTACAAAAAAAGAAGAAAAGTAACAAAGAACTTAAGGACCAATGGAGGATGAGAAGATGCCGGTGATCAAAGAATTGCTGCGCGGCGAGAGTGACGGCAGCATCAGTTTCGGGGATTACAGCCTGGGAAGCAAGTCCAAGCTGGAGGATTTCAAGCACGGGAACGATGTGCTGAAAGTAAAGACGTTTCAGGAGATCACGCGTCTGGAAAAGAATGACAGCGTGCTCTACGAGTCGGTACCGGGAACGGCGGTCACATCTTTTGTAGAGACGGAAAACGGTGTACGTTTTACGGTGGAAGGACCGCAGGACGCACAGATCACCGTAGGGCTTCTGCCGGATACCGAGTATGAAGTACTGGTGGGATCCGCCGATGCGGGACGCATCAAGACCAATCTCGGCGGGAAGCTTTCGGTGAGCGTAGAGCTGGCCGGGGCCGGTGAAGTGCCTGTGGAGATCCGTAAGAACTGATGGCGGTAAAAAAAGTCAAGAGCGTCTTTTTCTGCAGCGAATGCGGAAATGAGTCGCCGAAATGGATGGGACAGTGTCCGGCCTGCCATGCCTGGAATACCATGGTGGAGCAGGAAGTGACGGCATCGGAAAAGCGGTCAAAGCCGCGGGGGGCTTCGGAAAGGAGCGTGCCTGTGGCGCTCAGTGAGATCTCGCTGGGAGAAGAGGATCGTGTCCGTACCGGGATCGGGGAGCTGGACCGTGTGCTGGGCGGCGGTGTGGTGCCCGGATCCATGATCCTTGTGGGTGGGGATCCGGGGATCGGAAAATCCACGCTGCTCCTGCAGGCCTGCAGGGAGCTGAGCAGCCGCGGGCAGAAAGTGCTCTATATCTCCGGGGAGGAGAGCCTGAAACAGATCCGCATGCGTGCCGAAAGGCTGGGAACTTTTCCCGGGGAACTGAAGCTGTTCTGCGAGACCGATCTGAATGTGATCGGAGAGATCCTAAAGCAGGAAAAACCCGACATCGCAGTGATCGATTCCATCCAGACGATGTATAATGAGGAAGTGAGCGGCACGCCGGGCAGCGTATCCCAGGTAAGGGAGAGTACGGCTGTTTTGCTGCAGCTGTCCAAGAGCCTTTCGATCTCCGTGTTTATCGTCGGACATGTGACCAAGGAGGGGACCGTAGCCGGACCCAGGATCCTGGAACATATGGTGGATACGGTACTTTATTTTGAGGGAGACCGCCATGCCTCCTATCGTATCCTGCGCGGCGTCAAAAACCGTTTCGGTTCCACGAACGAGATCGGCGTGTTTGAGATGCGGGAGGACGGACTGGCCGAGGTGGCCAATCCCTCGGAATATCTGCTGGCCGGCAGTCCGAAGGGTGCCAGCGGTACGGTGACCGCCTGTTCCATCGAAGGGACGCGGCCCATCCTGCTGGAGATCCAGGCGCTTGTGTGCCAGACGAGCTTCGGGATACCGCGCAGGCAGTCGTCGGGAGCGGACTTAAACCGTATCAATCTCCTGATGGCGGTGCTGGAAAAACGTCTCGGTCTGCATCTGGGGCAGTGCGATGCCTATGTGAACATCGCCGGTGGTATGCGGGTGGTGGAACCCGCCGTGGATCTGGCGATCGCCATGGCCATTGCGGGAAGTTTCCTGAACCTTCCGGTGGAAGAAGGGCTTCTGGCTTTCGGAGAGGTGGGTCTGTCCGGGGAAGTGCGCGGCGTGAGCCTTCCGGAACAGCGCGTGGCGGAGGCGGCGAAGCTTGGATATAAAGTCTGCGTGCTGCCGAGGGTATGCGCAGAGCGCGCCGGGCGTGTAAAAGGGATACGCCTGATCGCGGTGGATTCGGTACGGGATGCCATCGCACTGATCAAAAAATGATGTGAGCTGTTCCAAGGGCAGGAGCTTTCGGGCAGTTACAGAATAAAGCAATGGAAAGAAGGGAAGAAAAATGACACTTTTGGATGAATGGCGGGCAATGGCCTACGACACAAAAAATCATGACAAAAAAGAGATAGAAAAGCTCTGGACCGAATATTTCCCGGAGGAGAAGAGGGTATATGCGGAGCTTTTGAAAAATCCCGATGAAGTGGTAAAGGGAACCGTAGCCGAGCTGGCCGAAAAGTTCGGTTTTTCCGTGATGTTCATGACGGCCTTCCTGGACGGCATCAATGAAAGCCTGAAGGAAGCCAATCCCATCGAAGAGATGGATGAGAACACGGAAGTGAACCTTGGCTTTGACAAGGAGCTGCTTTACAAGAACATGGTGGATGCCCGTGCGGACTGGCTTTACAAGCTTCCGGAGTGGGATGCCATCTTTACGGAGGAAAAGCGCGCCGAGCTCTTCAAGGAAGCAAAGAAGATGAATACGGTGCGTAACGAGAGCCCGAAGATCTATCCGAACGATCCCTGCCCCTGCGGCAGCGGCAAGAAGTACAAGAAGTGCTGCGGAAAGGCTGTGTAGGAACGACGGTAAAGCACGATGTGCGCAGCTGAAACGACTGTGCGGAACCGGAAAAAGCACAGTGAGCGCAGCTGAAACGACTGTGCGGAACCGGAAAAAGCACGGTGAGCGCAGCTGAAACGACTGTGCGGAACCGGAAAAAGCACAGTGAGCGCAGCCCCAGAAGTTATGTAAGAATGTTTTGCAGAGCTGCGCAGGAATGTTAAGGCAGTATGGAAGAAGAAAGAGAGGCAGAAATAAAATGACCAAGATCGATGTGATCAGCGGGTTCCTGGGTGCGGGAAAGACGACGCTGATCCGTAAGCTCTTAAAGGAAGCATGGAACGGAGAACAGGTAGTGCTGATCGAGAATGAATTCGGCGAGATCGGCATTGACGGCGGATTCCTGAAAGAAGCGGGCGTGGAGATCACCGAGATGAATTCGGGCTGTATCTGCTGCTCCCTGGTAGGAGATTTCGGAACGGCTTTAAGAGATGTGATGCAGCGTTTCAAGCCCGACCGTATCGTGATCGAGCCCTCCGGTGTAGGAAAGCTTTCCGATGTGGTAAGGGCCATACAGACGGCGGAACTGGGAGACGGTGTGGTGCTCAATTCCGCGGTCGTCGTTGTGGATGCGACCAAGTGCAAGCTTTACATCAAGAATTTCGGCGAGTTTTTCGTCAATCAGGTGGAGCATGCCGGAACGATCCTTTTAAGCCGTACCTCCACCATCACGGAAGAAAAGCTGAAGACCGCGCTGGGCCTTCTGCGTGAGCATAATGACAAGGCAACGATCATCACGACGCCCTGGGAGGAGATCACGGGGCAGGATATCCTGAAGACCATCGAAGGCGTGGATCTGCTGCAGGAACTTCTGGAAGAAGTAAAGAAGCAGCATGAGGAAGAAGAGTGCGACGATCCCGAATGTGAGTGCCATCACCACCATCATGACGGGGAATGCTGCCATCATCACCATGACGGGGATGAAGAGCATGAGCATCATCACCACCATCACGATGAAGATGATGAGCATGATGAGGATCACAAGCATCACCACGACCATGATGAGGATCACGATCACCATCATCATGAGCACGATCATGACCACGATGAGGAGCATGAGCATCATCACCATGATCACGATCATGACCACGAGCATCACCACCATCATCATGGCCATCATGCGGATGAGGTCTTCGGCAGCTGGGGCTTTGAAACGGCTTCCAGATATACGAAGGAAGAGATCGAGGCAGATCTTGCAAAGCTTTCCGATGCCGTCAGCTACGGCGTGGTACTGCGTGCCAAGGGTATGGTGCAGTCGGCGGATCAGGGCTGGATCTATTTCGATTATGTGCCCGGTGAGAGCAATGTGCGTGAAGGCGCCGCACAGCCTACCGGCAAGATCTGCGTGATCGGTTCGAAGCTGAATGAAGAAGAGTTGGAGGAGCTGTTTAAGAAATGAAGCCGGTATATATCATCAACGGTTTTCTGGAGAGCGGCAAGACCAGTTTTATCCGCTTTACCCTGGGACAGCCCTATTTCCAGATCAAAGGGACGACACTTCTGCTGCTCTGTGAAGACGGCGAAGAAGAATACGATGCAAAGACGCTTCGTGCGGCGAAGGCAGAGATGCGGCTGATCCCGGACGAAGCAGCCTTTACACCGGAGAATCTGCTGGCCATCGAGAAAGAAGTGAATCCCGAGCGTATCGTTATCGAATATAACGGTATGTGGAACATGAAGAATATGAAGCTGCCCTTCCACTGGAATGTGGAGCAGCAGATCACCTGCGTGGACGCCTCTACCTTTCCGGAGTATTATACCAATATGCGTTCGCTGGTGGCCGAGATGGTGCGGAAGTCCGAACTCATCATCTTTAACCGCTGCGATAACGTAAGGGAAAATCTGGGCAGCTACCGGCGCAATATCAAGGCGGTCAATGCGGAAGCGGCGGTGATCTTTGAGGATGCGGAAGGGGAGATCAACGAGATCTTTGAAGAGGATCTGCCCTATGATCTGCAGGCGGATACCATCGTGCTGGACGACAAGTCCTACGGGATCTGGTATCTGGATCTGATGGATCATGCCGAGCGTTATGCAGGCAAGACCATTGAATACGTGGGTATGGTGATGCACCCGAAGGGCTTCGGCGCGGACGCCTTTGTGCCCGGGCGTATGGCCATGACCTGCTGTGCCGAGGATATGAGTTTCCTCGGTTATATCTGCAAATATAACGGCGCGGACAAACTGAAGGAGCGCAGCTGGGTAAAGGTACGCGCAGAAGTCAAAAAGGAATTCCTTCCGGCGTATAAGGGTGAAGGACCGGTGCTATATGCCAAAAGCGTTGAAGCCTGCGCAAAGCCCGCAAACGAGATCGTAGGATTCTGAGCATGGGGGGACAGACCGCATGACGCTGATATCGGTGCATTGCTTTCTTTTTGCGCTGGCAGTGATCCTGCTTTATTTTGTTCTCCCGAAGAAATGGCAATGGCTTGTACTTGTTGCGGGTAATCTGTACTTCTATATATCCTTCGGTCTGCAGTATCTGTTTTATCTGCTTTTTGATGCGCTGATCAGTTATGGCGCAGCTCTGGCGTTCGACCGCATGAATCAGACAGCGGTGAAGGCTATGGAAGGCATGGATGCAGCCGGAAAAGAAGAGGCGCGCAGGCAGCTTCTGAAGCGGAAAAAAAGGCTTTCGGCACTGGCTATAGTGGCGATCCTTTTTTTCTGGATACTGATCAAGTACGGGAATTTCTTCCTTTCCAACCTGCAGTCGGTTCTTTCGTTTTTCTCTGCACCCTGGAGGCCCGGAATGCTGGAACTGATCCTTCCTCTGGGCATGTCTTTTTATACTTTTCATGCCATCGGTTATCTGATCGATGTCTACCGGAAAAAGTATCCGGCAGAAAAAAACTTTCTGAAGTATTTCTGCTTTGTTTCTTTTTTCCCGCATATGATCGAAGGACCTTTCAGCCGCTTCGATGATCTGGGAAGATCGCTCCTTCAGCAGCACAGCTTTTCCTACGAGCGTTTCTGTCAGGGAATGGCGAGGATACTCTGGGGTGTGTTCAAAAAAGTGGTCATAGCGGATCCGCTGGCGTCCACCATTACCATTATTCTGAGCCAGTATCAGGATTACGGCGGGATACATATCATTTTTTCACTGATCCTGTACAGCATACGTCTTTATGCGGATTTTTCCGGGTATATGGATATCGTATGCGGTTTCTGCAGGATCCTGGGGATTTCGCTTGCCGAAAACTTTGCCAGGCCGTATTTTGCGCAGTCGGTGGAGGAGTACTGGCGGAGATGGCATATCACCCTGGGACGCTGGTTCCGTGATTACGTTTTCTTCCCGGCTTCCATGAGCCGCGCAGGAACGCGCCTTTCCAAATGGGCACGGAAAAAATGGGGCGCGAAAATGGGGAAGCTGATCGCGGGATATTTTGCGCTGATCTTTGTATGGACCGCAACCGGACTGTGGCACGGGGCCAGCTGGACCTATCTGGTTTGGGGTTATCTGAATCTGGTCGTGATCGTTATATCCATGCAGCTGGCCGATTTTTATGCCCGATGCAGAAAGAAGCTCTCCATTTCGGACAGCAATCGGCTTTGGAAGGGTTTCCGTATCCTCCGGACCTATTTTCTGGTAAGCCTTTTTCGGTTCTTCGGTATTGCACCATCGCTTTCGGCAGCCTTTTCCATCCTGAAACACGGGATCACTGATTTCCGCCTTGGCGCAGTCACGAACACTTCCGGTTTTTTTGTGGGAATGTTCCGTGAAGAGATCCTGTTTATGGGGATCGGCGTGATCTTTCTGCTGGTGACGGATATCCTGCAGGAAACGGGCAAATGGGAAAAGTTCAAGGAAAAAAGTCCCATTCCTCTGCGGGCACTGGTGTACAGCGTTATGCTCCTTCTGATCGTACTCATGAGCAAAGGTGCTGATGTTTCACAGGGATTTATGTATGCAAACTTCTAAAAAGCTATTCATAAAACGGCTTCTGATGCCACTGTTTATCCTGGTGTTTTTCCTGCTCGGGGAGTATTTCCTGGGACGCCTGCTTACGCCCGTGAACAGTGCCGTGTATTTCAGGGATGAGATCCGAAAGATGAAGGAAAACGGAGAGCATGCGGACATCCTTTTTCTCGGGACTTCCCGGATCTACCAGTCGGTCTATCCGGAGATACTGGAAGAGAAGCTTGGCGTTAAATATGTGATCAACGGAGGGACCGCAACCCAGAGACCGGATAGCAGTTATATCTTTCTGAAGGATCTGTACAGGGAAGTGAAGCCCGGGGTGGTTGTACTTGGCGTGCAGTGGAGTTCCCTGATGCCGGAGGCTAATGAGGCCGGGGAGATTGAGAGTACGTTGATGATGTATGACAGGCTTTCAGCCTCAGGCAGGATGGAGTGTCTGCTGCGAAAGTTTGGAAGCAGTGTATGGTTTGATCTCTTTCCGATGTATCGTTACCGGAAAGAATTCCGTTTCGCTTCTATACGGGATAACCTGGAAAAATGGGAGAACTACCGGAAGAACGGTTTTATACCGAATGCGGAACTGGAGCAATATTATCACGGGAAGGGTTTTGTTTATTCCAATTCATCCAAGGCAAGCGGAAATGTACCGATCCAGGATGAAGGTGAGGCGAGATTCTCGGTAGATGATATTGTGCCGGAAAAACTGGCGGCCATTGATAATATTGTGGATTTTTGCAAAAAGAAAGGGATAAAGCTGTATCTGATCAGTCCACCGATGTCACTGATGAACCTGTATCATGTGGAGGGGTATCAGGAAGCCGTGGATTTTTATGAGGCTTATGCTGAAAAGAACGGTCTTGTCTATCATAATATGAATTATCTGAAGGATAGGGAAGACTGGCTGCCGGATGAGATGATGGCGGATTATGTCCATCTGAACGGGAAAGGTGCGACTTGTTTTACGGAGCGTTATGCCGAGATCCTTCGGAAAGACCTGAACGGAGAGGATACCGGAGAGTGCTTCTACCGTGATCTTGAAGAACTGAAGGAGACGGTTCGGAGAGTCGTGGCAATAAAGGCAGAATTCACGCCCGGAGACAGATCTGTGAGAATCGAGGCAAACTGTCTTTGCAATGATGATGTGACACCTTTATATCGTTTCGAACTGTCCACGGACGGAGGAAAAACTTATGAGCTTTTACAGGACTGGTCCGAGGAAGCGGAACTGATCTTTGAGCCTGCAGAGGGAAAATATCGTTTCCGTATCCTGGCGGCGCTGGATCCGGAGGATCCCAAACCAGCCTGGCAGGTATATGATCAGGAGTTTTAATGCCTGCGGATCGGATCAGACGGCTGCCTTAGGCATCTTGACAGTCGGATGCGGCGGCAGTCTGCGGCTTCCGACAACAGCGCTGATAGGCGAGGAGTACGGAAGATCTGACCCTTCCGCAATGGACAAATCCGTGTTTTTCCAGTATGCTTCGCATGATCGTATTCTGCGGATGCGTATAGATACGTACGCTGCCGCTCTGTGAGAATGCCCAGTCCAGACAAAAGCCCGCAACACCCCGGCCAATCCCGTTTGCTGCGATCCTGCCTACGGTAGCGTGGGGACCGTCATCCGGCCAGCTGCCTTCCTGCAGTTCGTCAAAAACGGTGTCCTCATTGATACTCATCCAGAACAGGCCGGCAGTCCTTCCGTCTTCAAGAACACAGCGGTAAAGCTGCTCTTTTTCGATATCCCGGCGTATGATCTTTTTCGGGGGATAGCTGTGCCCCCACTGGTCGGGATTTCCGTGTTCGGCCATAAAGAGCCGTGCGTCTTCATAGATCTTCAGGATTTCATCCCAGTCATCCATAGTACAGTGTTGTATGGAAAGCTTTTGCATGGTATCTTCCGTTTCTTTATGGTATAATATTCCAGATTATGTTTGTGTTACGGTGATGATTATAGCATGGCAGTATGCGGAAATCAATGAACGCCTGCGGCCGTTCCGGGCGATGGCCCGCGGCCGGACGATGAAAGCGGAAAGCGGAGCAGTGCAGACGTTTACAGAGGAGTATTATGAGAAATAGTATCTGCCGGCTGCTGGAGACAGCAGCGGACAAATGGCCGGGGCGTATCGCTCTGGCAGACGAGCAGGAGAAACTGGATTTTTCGGATTATCGGGAAAAGGCGCGAAGGATCGGCAGTGCGATCCGGAGACTTTGCGGGGATGCGGACAGAGGCGCGGTAGCGGTTCTGGTCGACCGCAGCATACGCATACCCTTATGTTTTCTCGGGGTGGCTTATAGCGGGAATTATTATGTCCCTGTAGACGGAGCAATGCCGGAGCAGAGACGCCGTCTGATCTTTACAAAGGCGGAACCGCTCCTTGTGATCGATGCACGCCGCAAGGCGGAGAAAAAAGAAGGAGTAGTTCTGCTGGAGGAACTTGTCGGGGATGAGGGCGACGATTGGCAGGAGGCTCTGGAGCAGCAGATCGATACGGATCCGCTGTGCGTGATCTTTACCTCGGGTTCAACCGGCGTACCCAAAGGTGTCCTGAAAACACACCGTTCCGTTCTGGATATGTGCAGCGTATTTTCCGAAACATTCGGCTTTACGGAGGAGAATATATTCGGCAATCAGGCTCCCTTTGATTTTGATGTATCGACGAAAGATATCTATAATTCGTTATATGCAGGTGCAAGATTGGAGATCCTTTCTCCAAAGCTGTTCCGTTTTCCGGGGATGCTGCCGTCGTATCTTACGGAACGCGGGGTGGATACGCTGGAATGGGCGGTCTCGGCCCTGCGTATCCTGGCGGAATGCCGTTGTTTTGACGGAAAGGAAGTGCCGCCTGTCCGGAACATCCTTTTTTCCGGAGAACAGATGCCGGTAAAAGTCCTGGCGTACTGGAGGGGCACTTTTCCGGATTGTCGCTTTGTGAATCTCTACGGCCCCACCGAGATCAGCGGTAACTGCAGTTTTCATGTGGTTGAGCGTGATTACGGAAACGGAGAAGCGTTGCCTATCGGACGCCCCTTTTCCAATACGCGTCTGTTTCTGCTGAATGAGAGCCTGGAGTATATCCGCAATGCCGATGAGACGGGAGAGCTTTGCTTCACGGGGGGCTGTATGGCGCTGGGCTATCTGAACGATCCGGAAAGAACTGCGGAAGCTTTTATCCCGGATCCCGAAAGCCGTACCGGTATATCACGGATCTACAGAACAGGAGATCTGGGCTATCGACGGCCGGATGGCGAGTTTGTTTTCGTCGGACGGAAAGACACGCAGATCAAGCATATGGGCCACAGGATCGAGCTGGGTGAGGTGGAGACCGCGGTAAATGGCGTGAACGGAGTGGAGATCTCCTGCTGTCTGTACGATCAGGAAAACTGCAGGATCGTCTGTTTTTATCAGGCCAAAGAAGAGTGCGGGAAAGAGATAGCCCTCACACTTGCAAAGGCGCTGCCGAAATATATGTGGCCCGCTGAGTATGTATATTATAAAAAACTGCCCCTGAATCGGACATCCAAGATCGACAGGGTGCTGCTCAAACAAAAACTTAAGGAGGGTAATTATGGAACAGCTGATCAGGATCATGAGTGAGGTACGGCCGGACATCGATTTTACTACGGCAACGGATCTGATCGATGAGGATATTCTTGATTCCTTTGATATCATCTCGATCGTAAGCGAAGTGAATGAACAGTACGGGATCGAGATCAACGTCAACGATCTGCTGCCGGAAAACTTCAATACGGCGGCGGCTTTGTATGAACTGATCCAGAAGCTCAAGGCATAAAAAGGCAGGGCTATGCAGCTTTATATCGATCCCGGTACGGGGAGCATGCTTTTTACGATCCTTCTGGGCGCGGCGACCACCGTGTATTTTCTCGCGCGCAGGCTCTGGATCCGGATGAAGTTCCGGCTCAGCGGAGGCAGGGGAGTAAAGGACAGTAAGCGTATCCCTTATGTGATCTTCAGTGAAGGGAAAAAATACTGGAATGTATTTGAGCCGGTCTGCGATGAGTTTGAACGGCGCGGCGTGGAGCTCGAGTACTGGACGGCGGATCCGGCGGATCCGGCGCTTGAAAAGGTGTATTCCCATGTGAAGACGCGTTTTATCGGGGAAGGGAACAAAGCTTATGCAAAGCTCAATTTCCTGAACGCCGCGGTCTGTCTTTCCACAACGCCGGGACTGGACGTCTATCAGTGGAAGCGTTCGCGCGATACCGCATATTATGTACATATCCTGCATGCCGCCGGAACTTCAGCCGGCGGCTATCGTATGTTTTCCCTGGATTTTTATGACGCGGTACTGCTCACCGGAGCCTATCAGATCGAAGAGATCCGGGAACTGGAACGGAAGCGTAACGAAAAGGAAAAGGAGCTGGAGGTGGTGGGCTGTACCTATATGGATGCGCTGAAGCGCCGCCTCGACGAAGCGGGCCCCGCATCGCATGAGGATACGGTAGTGCTTCTGGCACCCTCCTGGGGAAAGAGCAGCATACTCTGCCGTTTCGGTGAAAAGCTCATCGACTGTCTGCTCGAAAGCGGCTGCCGTCTCATCATACGCCCGCATCCCCAGGCATTTACTTCCGATAAGGATACCGTAGAGGCATTGCTTGAAAAGTATCCCGACAGCGCGATGCTTCGCTGGGACCGGGAGCCGGACAATTTTGCATCGCTTAACGAAGCGGATATCCTGATCTCCGATTTTTCCAGCGTGGTCTTCGATTTTTCGCTGATCTTCAACAAGCCTTTCATCTACGCGGAGGGCGTATTTGACAAAGGGGCCTACGATGCGGCCTGGCTGGATGAGGAGCTCTGGAAATTCCGTGTACTGCCCCGGCTCGGAGTTCCTTTAAAGGAGGAACAGTTCCCGCAGATAAAGGAAGTGATCGACGAAGCGCTTGCCGATACTTCGCTTGCGGAGGGACGGGCGGCGGCGCGGGAGGAAGCCTGGGCGCATATCGGGGAGAGCGCCGTTCGGGTCGCGGATCATCTGATCCGAAAATACGGGGAACTGACAGCGGCAGGGGAAAGCGAAGGCAGACAGCTGAAGAAAGCCGCTGCTGCAGGTTGAGCAGACATTTATACTCGCGAACGAAATTTAACGTCTGTTTCTGATCTGCGACCCCGGTATAAAGCTCTTTGCGGGTATAACAGCTCGCTGATTTCGGAGAGGTGAAGGAGGGAAAAATGAAAGCACTGATTTTGAATTCCGGCATGGGCAGCAGGATGGGCAGCCTTACGAAGGAGCAGCCCAAATGCATGACGGAACTTAAGGACGGCGAAACGATCTTAAGCCGGCAGCTGAAGCTTCTTTCGGAAGCCGGAGTAAAGGATTTTGTGATCACCACCGGCCGCTTCGCGGAGGTGCTGAAGGACTACCTGAAGGAACTGTCGCTTCCCGGCAGTTTCCGCTTTGTGCATAATGAAGCTTATGCCGAAACAAATTATATCTATTCCATCGCCCTGGCTGCGGAGGAGCTTAAGGATGACGACATCCTGCTCCTGCACGGGGATCTGGTCTTCTGCAAAGAAGCGCTCCTGCGTGTGATGCAGGCCGGACACAGCTGCATGGCGGTCAGTTCCGCGCTCCCTGTTCCGGAAAAGGATTTCAAGGCGGTGATACGGGACGGGCGTATTGAAAAAGTGGGCGTGGAGTTCTTTGAGGATGTACTGGCTGCACAGCCGCTCTATGTGCTGAAACGTGAGGACTGGCTGATCTGGCTGGACCGCATCATCGCATTCTGCGAAGCGGGAAACAGGAAGTGCTACGCCGAAAAGGCGCTGAATGAAGTGAGCGGCGAAATGGAACTCTATCCCTGTGATGTGGAGGAGCTGCTCTGCTCCGAGGTGGATGATCCCGACGACCTGGAGCGGGTGCGGGCAAGACTGTAAGAGGGGGCTGCGATCCCTGCAGTGTTTGCATAGCAGCAGTTCATCTGCGACAATCTGCAATGCAGTGCTGCAAGTGCAACACAGCATTGCCCTTGCGCGATGCCTCCGTATACAGCATGGAGTGGGAAAGCAGCTGCGCGGTATGATTATGCATACAGCGCGCTTCCGGTGACTCATTCCAATGGGAGAGCGAGTACTTGTGGGGGCAACGGGAGCAGAAACAGCAAGAGACCGCTGCCTTGCCGCAGCACTTAGTGAGTGTGAGCGGCCAACCTCGCTCGCACAGTTAAATCCTTTCATACCGCACAGATGCATTTCGAAAGAAATCCCTTAAAAATATACGAAATCCCTTTCCAAAAAATATACTTGACAAAGTACAGGAAATTGTTATAATCAAACATATGAATAGATGTTCATATGTAATATGCATCATATAAATCAGGAGGAAGAGAGACGTGAAGAAGAGTTACAAGATCGAAGTGGACTGCGCAAACTGCGCCAACAAGATGGAGGATGCGGCAAAGAAGACCGAAGGCGTGAAGGATTGCGTCGTCAGCTTTATGTCACTGAAGATGAACGTGGAATTTGAGGAAGGCGCGGATCCGAAGGCCGTCATGCAGGAAGTGCTGAAAAACTGCAAGAAGGTCGAAGACGACTGCGAGATCTACTTATAATAGGATTCCGGGGAGCCGTGTGCCGGCGGCACACGGCTGGCACCGATAGAAGCAGAGCGGAGATGCGAGAGCGCAAAGCACAAAGCAATCCGAAAAGCATCATAAAGCTAAGATCATAATATCCCGGGAGAAAAAAAACGTAGCTTCTGTGCGCGGGGAGCAGAGACGGGGCTTTGAAACGCTTACGGGAAAGCGTCGAAATGCAGGAAAAGGATAGCGGAAGACCGGTAATACAGAAAGCGGAGTCAGTATCCTTAAGAATAAAGAGGTACAAGAAGGGCAGCACATGAATAAGAAACAGAAGAAAATGCTGATACGCATCATCATAGCGGCAGTGCTCATGATCGCCCTGCATTTCGCTTATGAGTTCCTCGGAGGGAAACAGGCGGAAGACGGGACGGTGATCGAAGAAGCGCTGATACGGGAGCCGCTATGGTTCATTCTCTATCTGATCCCTTATCTGGTGGTCGGTTATGATATCCTCCGGAAGGCTTTTAAGGGGATACTGAAACGACAGGTCTTTGATGAGAATTTCCTCATGGTGGTCGCTACGGTGGGGGCCATCGCCGTGGCACTGGTAGAGCAGAACGGGGATTATACCGAAGCCATCGCGGTCATGCTCTTTTACCAGATCGGCGAACTCTTCCAGAGCTATGCCGTGGGCAAGAGCCGCCGCAATATCAGCGCACTGATGGACATCCGGCCCGATTATGCCAATCTGGAAACGGAAGACGGCTTTGAGAAGGTAGATCCCGATGAGGTCGCGATCGGCAGCATCATCATCGTACAGCCCGGGGAAAAGATCCCCATCGACGGTATCGTGACAAAGGGCCGCACCACCATCAATACCAGCGCTCTTACCGGGGAAAGCCTTCCCAGGGAGGCTGCCGAGGGCGATGAGGTGATCAGCGGCTGCATCAATATGACCGGCGCCATCTCCGTGCAGACCACGAAGGAATTCGGCGAATCCACGGTTTCAAAGATCCTGGAGCTGGTGGAGAATTCCTCCTCACGCAAATCCCGTTCGGAGGATTTCATCTCCCGTTTTGCGCGTTACTATACGCCGGCGGTATGCGGAAGCGCCCTGGCTCTGGCCTTGCTCCCGCCTCTGTTTCTGCTTCTTACCGGCGGGGATCCCGCCTGGGGAAGCTGGGTATACCGGGCGCTGACTTTCCTTGTGATCAGCTGTCCCTGCGCTTTGGTGATCAGTATCCCGCTGACCTTCTTTGCGGGGATCGGCGGAGCCGGAAATGCGGGTATCCTGGTAAAAGGCTCCAATTATCTGGAAATGCTCTCCAGAACGGGGATCGTGGCTTTTGACAAGACCGGGACCATGACCAAGGGCGTCTTTGAAGTGTGCGGCATCCATCATGCGAAGCTCAGCAATGAAAAGCTGCTGGAATATGTGGCGCATGCGGAGAGCCTCTCGACCCATCCGATCGCCAAGAGCATCGTAAAATGTTACCAGAGCGGTCTGGTCTGGAAGACAGATGAGAAAAGCGGAGAGGCCGTGCCCGTACCGGATGAGGGCATCAAGATCCATGTCGGGGATCACCGCATCCGCAGGGAGCGCGTGGAAAGCGTGGAGGAGATCGGCGGTAACGGCGTGGTGGCCAGAGTGGACGGCCATGAGATACTGGCGGGCAACCGCAAGCTGATGGATCTGAAGGGCATTGCCATACGCGAATGCCATTATACGGGAACCGTTGTACATGTGGCCGTGGACGGGGAATACTCCGGACATATCCTCATCTCGGATGTGATCAAGCCCACGGCGGCGGAAGCGGTACGGGCTTTGCACGAAGCGGGGATCCGCCGCTGCGTCATGCTCACCGGCGATGCAAAAGAAGTGGCGGAGAGCGTTGCAAAAGATCTTGCGATCGACGAGGTGCGCAGTGAGCTGCTGCCCCAGGAAAAGGTGAGCGCGGTCGAGGGACTGCTTGAAGAGAAGAAGGGAAAAGAGGCGCTGGCCTTTGTGGGTGACGGGATCAACGATGCACCCGTGCTTTCCCGGGCGGATATCGGTATCGCCATGGGAGCGCTCGGGAGTGATGCCGCGATCGAAGCGGCGGACGTGGTGCTGATGGATGACGATCCGGCCAGGATCGCCAAGGCGATACGGATCTCACGCAAATGCATGCGCATTGTATATGAAAATATCATTTTCGCGATAGGGATCAAACTGCTGTGCCTGATCCTCGGAGCCTTCGGCATCGCAAATATGTGGATGGCCATCTTTGCGGATGTGGGTGTGATGGTACTTGCGGTATTGAACGCGATCAGGGCGCTTTTTGTAAAGAAGCTGTAGTTTGTTATGGACGGTGGTCGGCCGGTATCACAGGCGGATGAAAGAGAAACGGAGCACTTTTTCGGAAAGGATCAGGATATGGAGAGAACGGAAGAGACAAAAAAAATAAGCGCAATGGCCGAGCTTTTCAAGCTTTTCGGTGATGAAAGCCGGCTGCGCATACTTTTTGCCCTGAAAGAACAGGAACTGTGTGTGGATGAACTGGCGGAAGCATTGTCCATGAGCCAGTCCGCCGTGAGCCACCAGCTCAGGATCCTGAAGGGCGGAAAGCTCGTGCAGGGGAGCCGGGACGGCAAGCGCATCATCTATTCGCTGGCAGATGACCATGTGTATACGATCATCGCGCAGGGCACGGAGCATGTGGAAGAAAGCATGTAGAAGCTGCCCAAAGAAGCGTACCTGCGGTATCATGGAAAATTAAAACAGCGGCCGGAAGGCCGCTGAAATGCTTTCTGTCCTTTACTGTGTGATGCCGAACCACGCACCTAAGCCCAGGGTGCAGCACAGCCCTACGATGACGCCGGCCAGCACTACACCGCATAACACGGCGATAACGCTTTCCCTGAATTTCATATCCAGCAGGCTGGCGGCCAGAGTACCGACCCAGGCGCCGGTGCCGGGCAGCGGGATGCCCACAAAGAGCATGAGAGCAAAGAAGAGACCTTTGCCGGCCTTTTCCTGCAGCTTCTGCCCGCCCCTGTGTCCTTTCTCAAGACAGAAGGTAAAGAATTTCTTCGTAAAACGTTTATCCTTGCCCCATTCCAGGACCTTTCTCGCAAAGAAGAAGATCACGGGTACCGGCAGCATATTGCCGATGGCGATGATGATATAGGCGAACAGCAGATTGAAATTTTCGGGATCCGCCGCGTGAAAACCGTATGCAAAAGGGATCGCGCCTCTCAGTTCGACGAGCGGGAGCATCGAGATCCCGAAAACGATAAGATAGTTCAGCATGATACAAGTTCCTCCAAAGCCCTGATCAGGCAGTCTGTTTCTTCTTCGGTACCCACGCTGATGCGAAGGTAGTTATCGATCCGTGCCTGCTTAAAATGCCGCACGTAGATCTCTTTTTCCCTGAGATACTGAAAGATCTCCGTGGCGGAAAGACGCTCATGTCTCGCAAAGACAAAATTGGTCTTGGAGTCGCCGAAGGAAAAGCCCAGTCTTTTTAATTCCTTTTTCATTCTTTCTCTTGTGGCAACGGTCTTTGCGGTGATCTCCTTAAAATACGCGTCATCCCTTAAAGCCGCCGCACCCACGGCGATTGTCAGCGGGTTGAGTGTATAGGAATTGAAGGAAAACTTCACGTCCTTTAAAAAGCCGATGAGCTTTTTCTGACCGAAGGCACAGCCGATCCGTATGCCGGCCAGGGCCCTGGACTTGGAAAAAGTCTGGACGACCAGGAGATTATCATATTTTTCAATAAGAGGCAGGGCGCTTTCAGCACCGAAATCCACATAGGCCTCATCCACGATGACGACACGATCTTTATTGAAGCGGACGATCTTTTCGATCTCCGTAAGGGGAAGCTCTTCGCCGGTGGGCGCATTGGGATTGGCGATGACGACGCCGCCGTTATCGCGGAGATAGTCTGCGCTCACGATACGGAAATCGCTGTCCAGAGCCTGTGTCTCATAAGGGATGCGGTAAAGCTCCGCCCACACATCGTAAAAGCTGTAGGTGATATCCGGGAAAAGGACGGGCTTCTGCGAATTAAAGAAAGTCAGGAAGGAAAGCGCCAGCACATCATCCGAACCGATGCCCGTAAAGATGTTTTCGCTTTTCAATCCATAGGTTTTCGCCAGTTCGTTCACCAGCTCCGTGGCCTGGGTATCGGGATATTTCCGAAGGAGCCCAGCATCGAAATCCTTTATGGCCTTTTCCACGAGAGGTGAAGGCGGATAGGGATTTTCGTTGGTGTTCAGCTTGATCACCTTACGGCTTTTCGGCTGTTCTCCCGGCGTGTAGGGTATTACTTTTCTGACATTATCTTCCCAGCTCATGATGATCCTTTCCTGAAGCATCTCCGGCAGGAAGCCATATGGCAGCTAAAGGCCCGGAGAATGCATAACAACCTATATAATATAACACATCCTGCTGCTCCGAACAACAGGTTTACATAATTTTGAACGTAATTTAAACGCCGAAACGGCGATGCACGGCTGCATTTCCGCCGGGGCAGTACTCTTTATGATGCTTACGGATTGCTTCGTGCTTCGCACTCTCGCATCTCCGCTCCGCTTCGGTCGGTGCCAGACGTGTGCCACCGGCACACGGCACCCTACGACCATTCGCAAGCGGTAACGCCCCCTCCCTTTGGTCGGCGG
>JAEELW010000037.1 GCA_016282915.1 Lachnospiraceae bacterium
ATGGATATACAGCTTCAGTTTATAGATCATGATACTTTTCCGGCACTGTTAAAGAACGGGGCACTGGATCTGGTCTACACGCTGAATCCGATCATAGAAAACCCGGAACTGAAAATGATCTACAAGGAAAAAGAAACATTGGATTTTTTCGCAAGTCCGGATCATGCTCTCGCAAAAAAGAGGAAAGTAAAAGAGAAGGATCTGGAAGATATCCCTCTTTTGCTGACATCTCATAACTGCAGTTTCAGGCATATGTTGCTTCAGGATTTCATAGATCATCAGATCACACCAAGGATCGAGATGGAAACAAGCAGTAAGGAAATACTGAAGCAATTTGCCATTAACGGGCTCGGGATAGCATTTATGCCCTCCATGGTGGCGACAAAAGAGGTAAAAAGCGGTATACTGAAAAGGATAGACTGGGCAGGTGATGATTTTCCCATATATTCGCAGATATTTGTTCACAAAGACAAACACCTGAACATGGCTATGAATGATCTGATAAAACTGATAATCGGGAAAAACAACAAAATGAGCTGAAAAAGATTTTCATTCAGGTTTTAAATCATGGGCGGTAGTTGAAAAGCAGTCCGGCGAATGCATCGGGCAGATCGCATATTTTCTTGTGGACAGGTTTAACAGCTGGGGCGAGATCGAGTATTGTATCGGGAGTGCATATCAGGGAAAGGGTTATGCGACGGAAGCAACAAGGGCCATCATCAGGTACGGCTTTGATAGGATCGGTTTTAACAAGGTGCAGATCTGTGTCCGGCCGTCTAATATTATGTCTAAGAAGGTAATTGAAAAATGCGGCTTTGAGTATGAAGGTACACTCAGAGATTATTTCTTTTTCGACGGAAAATATGAAGGAAGGATGTATTATTCCATATTGAAAGAAGTATAGACCATAGCCGGGATAATTGTTCTGATTGCAGTCGGGAGAGTATTGATCATGGATAGTTTTGTTGATGAAAGAGATCGCAGATTGCTGGATAATGATAAGTATACGTTTTTTGTTCTCGGAAGGATCATGGGTGAAAAATGCAGATTTCTTCTGACGGATCATGAGAGAATGATCATATGTCATTCCGGGAATCCCTATCCTGTATGGATATGGACTCCTGATGACGCGACCGAAAAAGAGATGGATACCATATACAGGATCATAAATGAAGAGTTTTCTCCTGGTAAGGGATTTACCTTTAATCTCAAATATGATCTGGCAGAATACCTTATCAGTAAAGCAAAAAAAGACGGAACAGATCTTGTGATAAGGATGAATATGTATGCTTATGATTGCCCGGAACCGATAAAGCCGGACAGTGCCGTTGACGGAAAGATCCATGAATGTACCATGGATGATATTGATGAGATCCTGGAACTCTACTATCTGATGACTCACGAGACCGGTATCGATAAACAAAGTGGTGAAGATTACAGAGATAAAGCGGAATATTCGATAAAGAATAAGCAATTATTCCTGTGGGAAGACAGTGCGGGAAGACATGTTGCAAGTTGTACTTACAGACCGAACGGAAAACTTGCTTCCCTGGGACTGGTATATACACGCAAGGAATATCGAAGAAAACATTATGCGGAAAACCTTGTATATCTGGTGTCGCAGAAGGCACTTGCGGAAGGTTATATGCCGATGTTATACACAAACGCCGATTATGTTGCATCAAATGCCTGCTATGAAAAAATCGGATATAAACTGCGAGGCAAGCTCTGTACCATTTCCGCAGCGGATACATAGGTATTCTTTTATTATAAATATTCTGTCTATTTGTCCCGGTACGGTCCTGTGTTATGATCCTTTATGTAAGGCGCCTGAAGAAACTATAAACCGTTTACAGGAAAGGATAAAGACATGAACAGAGATATTTTTATAAGAAACCTGACCGGGGACAGGATCGAACTGAGCCCCAAGGGCAGAAACGCCAATGAATTGTCGGTGGAAGAGTTTGAAAAGGATTACGAAAACTTCTTTGATATGATCTTTGAGATCGCGGCGACGGATATCAGCGGTATTGCCGGCTATGGGGAATTCGATGAGAATAACGAAGCTCCCTATAAGACCTTTAAGGAGTTCGTCCGGGCAACCTTCGATGAGAAGCAGGAGGGCTATTGGCATAACTGGACGCAGATGTTTGGGACCACCTTTCTCAAGAAGGATTATTTCGACTGTATCTATGGCAAGGTCATGCAGTATGCGGATTTCTGGGAGGGACAGAGATTTCTGGCCAACAACAACACCTTCTTCTGCAACATGCTGGTAGATGATGCGGGAAAAACATACTGTGCTGACTGGGGACGTGCCGGGATCATGGATTTTCTGATGGATTTTGCGATACTGGACCTGAACAAGCCCTATCTGCTTGTTCCTGAGAAACTCTATGAATACGCGAAAAGGAAGAACATCGAGATAAAGAACTTCAGGGAGCGCTTCCTGTGCATGGCATATTTCAAGGGGATCCACACCCTGATGTGGCACGCTTCCATAGATGACCTGGAGTCCTGCGAATCCATCACAAGGTCCATAAATGAACTGGAAGACCGAATGAACAGATTGGCGGAATAATATGCAATATGAAAATGCCAGGGACATTCTCCCCGCAAGCCTTCTTGCGGAAGTACAGAAGTACGCGGAAGGAAAAGCGATCTATATTCCCAAGCGCAGCAAGCGGGAAGGCTGGGGAGAAGCGTCCGGATATCGTGAAAAACTGAATAAGAGAAACAGTGCGATCCTGGGACGATATTCTGCGGGAGCTTCGATCATGGAAATTGCCGAAGAGTTTTTTCTTTCCCCGGAAACCATAAAAAAGATCGTATACGGAAAGAAAGTGGTCCTTCCCGAGTTCTCCCCCTCTGTTTATTCCGCGGGGCAATATTCAAATGCCGGACTGGGAGAAGAATGGGTACGTATCTATCTTGAATCCATGGGTGTAGACTTACCGGACAGTGAGCGGTACTTTTTGTCGGAACTTGTAAAG
>JAEELW010000038.1 GCA_016282915.1 Lachnospiraceae bacterium
ACCGAATATCACCGCGAAGGCGGAATACAGCCTGCGGGCTGCGGAACAGAAACGGCTGCTTGCGGAGCTGGGCGCGGATCTGGGAGCGCAGCTGGAATTTGCGGAGGGGGCATACGAACCGGAGCGTTTTCTTCAGGCCGTCAGGGGACTGGAGAATTGTCCCGAAGGGGGAGAGCGCTGCGAAAAATGCTTCGAACTGCGCCTGGAGGAGACGGCACGTTATGCGAAAGAGCACGGTTTTAAGCTCTTTACGACAACGCTTACGATCTCGCCGCTGAAGAATGCGGATCTGCTGAACACTCTGGGATGCCGGATCGCCGGAGAGCATGGGCTTGAATACCTGACTTCCGATTTCAAAAAAAGGAACGGATATAAGCATTCCATCGAACTGTCAAAAAAATACGGCCTGTACCGCCAGGATTACTGTGGCTGTGCTTTCAGCAAGGCAGAGCGGGAAAGGCAGAAAAAGGAGATAGAAGATGAAACAGTTGTTAGACCTGCTGAGTGAAGAAAGCTCGGCAGCATTTGAACGGGCAGGCTTTGACGCTTCGCTCGGAAGGGTGGGGATCAGCAACCGCCCCGACCTCTGCGAGTATCAGTGCAACGGTGCCATGGCAGGGGCAAAGAAGTATGGGAAGAAACCCATCGATATCGCAAACGCGGTAGCGGAAGAGCTGAAAGGAACGGAAGTTTTTTCAAGCGTGGAAGCGGTAATGCCCGGTTTCCTGAACCTGAATGTGAAGGAAGAGTACCTGGCGGACTACATACGCGGTATGGCCGGGGCGGAGCGCTTCGGGGTGGAAGCACCGGAGAAGCCTTTAAAGATCGTGATCGACTACGGCGGAGCGAATGTGGCGAAGCCGCTGCATGTGGGGCATCTGCGTCCGGCCATCATCGGTGAGAGCATCAAGCGGATTGCGCGTTACGCCGGCCATGAGGTGGTAGGCGATGTGCATCTCGGCGACTGGGGCATGCCCATGGGGCAGGTGATCACGGAGATGCAGGAACGTTATCCGAATCTGAACTATTTTGACGAGACTTATACCGGCGAATATCCGGAGCAGCCGTTCTTTACGATCGCGGACCTGGAAGAGATCTATCCCACGGCTTCCGGCAAATGCAAGAGCGATGAGGATTACAAGAAGAAATGTCTGAAGGCCACGCTGGAACTGCAGCAGGGGAGAAGGGGATACCGGGCTCTCTGGAGGCAGATCCTGGATGTATCGAAAGTGGATCTGAAGCGTAATTACGGGAACCTGGGCGTGGAATTTGAACTCTGGATGGGCGAATCGGATGCCGATCCGCTGATCGCCGACATGATCAGAGACATGACAGACAAGGGACAGGCCTATGTCTCCGAAGGCGCACTGGTGGTGGATATCCGCGAGGAGAGCGATAAAAAGGAGCTGCCGCCCTGCATCGTAAGGAAGAGCGACGGATCCTATAACTACCAGACGACGGATATCGCGACGATCCTTTTCCGTGAGCGCGAGATCAAACCGGATCTCATCATCTACATCACGGATAAGCGTCAGGAGCTGCACTTTACGCAGGTATTCCGTGCGGCGAAGAAGTGCGGCATCGCGAGGGAGACAACGGCTCTTGAGTTCCTGGGCAACGGCACGATCAACGGTGCCGACGGGCATCCCTTCAAGACCAGGGACGGCGGCGTACCCAGGCTGGAGTTCATGCTCAAAGAGATCGAAGACAAGATGTATGAGCGGCTCCGCGAGAACGAGGAGAGCCGCGGCGAAGAGGCCATGCCGGAAGAGGAGGCAAGACAGACCGCAAAGATCACCGCACTTGCCGCGTTGAAATACGGCGATCTGTCCAACCAGATCGCGAAGGATTATATCTATGATGTGGAGCGCTTTACCGCCTCCGAAGGAGATACGGGACCTTATCTGCTCTATACCATGGCGAGGATCAAGTCGATCCTGAGAAAGTACCGGGAGAGCGGAAAGGATGCGGATGCAGCGGAGTTCCCGGTTCCGGAGGGCAGGCTTCAGAAGGCGATCTGCCAGGATCTGGCACTTTTCGGCCGCATGGTCGACGAAGCCTTCCGGGAACGGGCTCCCCATAAGGTATGCGCATACCTCTACCAGATGGCCAACGATCTGAACAGCTTCTACCATGAGACAAAGATCCTCGCGGAGACGGACGAGAAGAAGCAGGCGGGTTATATCGCGCTGATCCGTACGGTCCTGGCCGTGATGGAAGCCTGCATCGGGATCCTCGGTTTTGAAGCACCGGAGCATATGTAATATTTTTATATCATAAAGAAAGGAGTGGCACTATGGAGAAGACAGCAGCTGAGTACAGCGGAGAAACACAGGTATTCCTTGAGGTGGACGACAAGCAGTATGATCTGGCCGTTGTAGCGGAAAAAGCGAAAAAGAATTTCCGGGCGAAGGCAAAGAAGAAGATCGAAGATATCCAGATCTATGTGAAGCCGGAGGACGGAAAAGCCTATTATACAGCCAATCACGGGAAGTACAGCGGGAGCGTTGACTTGTAAAAAAGCGCTTTTTGTGCTATTATGAAATAGGTAATATTCATTTGTCATATACGGATTCAAGGAGGATAAAGTTATGGCAGGTATTCAGGGATTGGGCAGCGGCCCCGATTATTCGGTCCTGTTTGCGAGCCCCGGACAGAAGGATAAGACTGCGGATTACGGCAGCATCCTGAATCTGGATCTTGCAGATGTGGCCAGCGTGCGCAACGGAAGCTACGGAAAGCTTCTCAGGAACTATTATCAGCAGTCAAAGAGCGGCGCCAAGGAAGTGGACGGCGATACGGATGCAAAGCTTACGTCCATCAAGAGCGATGCCGACAAGCTGGTGGCGGCTACGGAAAAGCTTAACGACGCGAAACTCTACGAAACAAAGAGCGTGAAGGGCGAAGACGGCAGGACAAAGGAAGAGTTCGCCGATCAGGACGCCCTGGTATCCAAAGTAAAGGATTTTGTCAAAGCGTATAACGCAACGATCGATTCGGCCGGCGAGAGCAGGACAAAGAGTGTGCTCCGCACCGGCAGCTGGATGGCCGGCATGAGCAGGCAGAATTCCAACATGCTGGGAGATGTGGGCATCACCATCGGCGAGGATGACAAGCTCCGTTTTGATGAAGAGCAGTTCAAAAAAGCCAATGTGACGACGGTCAAGGATGTCTTCAGCGGTGTAAATTCCTATGCTTCCCAGGTAGGAGCCAAGGCCGAGAGCATCAGCCGTTCCACGCAGAATACCGAAGCTCTGTATTCGGAAAAGGGAAAATGGACCTCCTCCGTAAACAGCCTTGCGGAGAGCACGATCTCGCGCGTGACGGGCGAAGATGAGAAAGAAGAAAAAACGGAGGACAAGCCCGCTGTACCCGGTACGGAGAAAAAGACACTGACGGAGGCCGATTCGGACAGGCTGAAGGAGCTGCAGGAAAAGCGGGACAAGCTTTCAAAAGAGTATGAGAAGCTCGACAGCGTGGATAAGATCCGCGAGTATGACAAACAGATCGCTGATATCGACAAGGAAATGAAGGAACTCGGCGGCAACTGAGATAGGTAAGTATTTAATTGAAAGGCAGGGGAAGTTCCCCTGCTTTTTTCTTGTTTGCTCCGTATACCGGATGAGCACCTGCGAAAGCTCCGTTCGTCTCGCAGCATCCTGCAATCGGGCCTGGGATTGCATCTGTGTCCGGTACCGGTCGAGACGCTGCTTCCGTGCATCGGCTCGACCTTTCGCTGCCATCCATGGCAGCTCATACCTGTTGATTGAAACCCGATCGCGATGCTTCGGACTCACTCCGAAATCGCAGGAGCTTCATCCGGATATCCGGACGCGAGAAAAAGACAAAGCAGGGAAACATCCCCTTTGCTGAGGAGTCTGCCGGATGAGCACCTGCGAAAGCTCCGTTCGTCTCGCAGCATCCTGCAATCGGGCCGGGGATAACAGCTGTGTCCGGTACTTTACATTTTTTTAAAGAAGATACCAGCTGGGCAGGAAGAACCAGGAGAGGCTCTTTAAGAGAGGGATAAAGCTGCCGGCGTCGATAAAGATCGGCGAAAAGACCAGACAGCAGAGTACATAGAGAGGCAGAACGGCGTACATCAGCACGGCATTTCGGAGAAGCTGCGTCATAAGCATCAGGAAGATGAGGCAGAGCAGCAGGTAGAGGAAAAGGCGCAATATCTCCGGAAAGATCATCAGTGCGTTTCCGTGTGCCGCTGACAGATCCGGGTAGAAAAGATAGCATAAGAGCACCGGGATGCAGGAAAGCAGCATAGGTGCCAGGATCATGACAAGCCGGACGGAGAAGCGGGAAAAAACAGGCTGCTCGCTGGCACGGTAGTAGCGCAGTGCGCCGGAAAAGCCGGCCAGCAGGATCAGTACGGCAAAGAGTCCGCGGAGAGGCGCAAGGAGAAGTTTTCTCTGCTGGAAGCCGGAACTCGGCTGTGCATTCTCGTATTCGAATGTAAGTGAGGAACCATTGCCGAGATAAAAACGGTATTGGTCGTTAAGTGCTTCCTCTCCGCATTTGTTCAAAGCTGCGGCAGGACCGTCCGTCTGTGCGGAGATATAATTCTGCAAAAGCAGCGGACTGAGCTGTTCAAAGATCCCGGAATAGAAGACCTCGTTGACGACCGGGATCAGGCTGCTCTCGGGAGAGGAGAGAATGCGGATCTTTTCCCGGCGGTCTCCTTCCAGCAGGCAGCTGAAAAGATCCGAGGGCAGCATATAGCCGCATTCCAGTTCGCCGGCAGCCACATGAGCCTGAAGCCGTGTCACGGAATCGTATTCACGGAAGGAAAAGGCGGAATCGCGGTTGGAGAGACTTTCGCGCAGAGCGGTAAAGCCCTTCTCGTCCTTATCGGAAAGCAGTCCGTCGGAGATGTTCTCGAGATCAGGTGTACAGACGGCATAGCCGATGGCGATATGACCGCTATCTGTTTCGGCCTCGTTCTCTCCGCCAAAGAAAAGGGGCAGGATGAGGATCAGGGGCAGGAGCAGCCAGAAAAAAGGATGCAGCAGGAATTGTTTCAATTGATAGAGAAGCAGCCGGAATGCGTTCATTTTACTGCCTCCCTTCGGATACGGAATACCCCGCAGGCCGCGAAAAAGAAGACAAGGATCCAGACCAGCATCGGAAGCAGGGGCAGGGAGCCTTCGCCGTTCATCACATTCATAAGCCCCTCACGGAAAAGGGGCAGCGGAAGCAGTTTCCCGGCAGATACGAGTGCACGCGGCAGAAAGGCGGCCGGCAGTATCGCACCGGCGCAAAAGAGCGCGGCCACGGAAAAAAGGAGATGCACAAGGACCGCGGCTCCTTCGGAAAAGAGCTGCTGCAGGAAAAGCTGCATGACCGTGAGCAATGCGGCGCCGCAGAGGAGCAGCAGTATGCTGTCCGTAGAGATCCGGAACGGAAGGCTTCCGTCCGGAAGCAGTGCTGCGGCGGGAAAGACCAGAAGCTCTACGAGAAAGAAGAGCAGGGTGTTTGTGATCAGCCTGACGGAAAAATAAGTAATGCTGCTGCAGCGGGCCGGTACCAGGAGCTGATAGAAGGCATGAGGCCTTCTCCGCAGCGCGGGCGCCATCACGGTATGAGAAAAAGCCAGAAGCAGCGCCAGGGCGGTAGCGATATAACTCAGAAACAGGGGAAGCGTTCCACTTTCCGTAAACAGTCTTTCGCGGTTTACGACGTGGGTGATATTGATGCCGTCGACATCAACCAATGCTTTGGACAGCTGATCATCCAGTCCTTCGGCGCGGTAGAGCCAGGCCGTGGTATAGCTGGAAGATTCTGCGGCAGAAAGCATGATCATCCCCGAAGCGGTAAGTTCCTTTAGAAGGACCGAGGACAACCCGCCGTCGTCGGAAAAAACGATACGGACGGGATCGGCTCCGCCGTAGAGCACGCCTTCGATGATATGATCCGGAAGAAACGCAATGGCGATCACCTCGCCTTTACGCAGGGCCTGTCTTGCGTTTTCCTCCTCCATTTCCTTAAAATCCAGGGCAAGGGAGGTAGAGCTCATGCCGCCCAGATAACGCATGCCCATCTCCAGGTATTCCTCGTTCTGCTCACCGAGGCTTACGATGGCAACCGAAGCCCGGGCAGGTGCTTCATTTTCATAGAGCAGGTGTGAGAGGGTATAGAGCAGGAGCGTCAGAAGCAGCGAAAAAAAAGCCAGTGCGCCTAACAGCGCCGGAAGGCAGCGTAGCGAGATCCGGCCTTCAAGCCGTAACAGCTTACGAAACATGGGAAACGGGACGGATGGCAGCCAGCAGTTCATCGCCGCGCAGGATGCGGTCCTGAAGATGCAGGGTTCCGTCATACAGGAGATAGAGCGTGTCGATCACAGAGAGATCTTCCTCATCATGTGTGGTGAGGATGAGCGTCCGTCCGAGCTTATGAAAGCTGCTCAGATATTCGCGGATCTCGGCCTTATAACACAGATCCAGTGCGGCTGCCGGCTCATCCAGGATCAGGATCTGCGGATCGTTGATCAGGGCCGTAGCGATGCTCACACGTTTGCGCATGCCGCCGGAAAGGGCGCGCACCGGTTTTTTCAGAAAATCATTCAGACGGAGCATTTCCACGGCGGGCAGGGAAAGCGCTTCATCAAGCTTTCGTGCGGGACCGCGGAACCAGAGACAGAGATTTTCCCGCACGCTCAGCTCCGGGAGCAGAGGATCGGTCTGCGGTACGTAGGCCAGCATCTTACGGCGCATCGCCTTATCCTTTAAAAGATCGTGACCGTTTAAGACCGCGGAGGCTCCATGGCAGGAGCGTACGCCCGCCAGGATGGAAAGAAGCGTCGATTTGCCGCTTCCGTTGGCGCCGAGGACTGCGATACTCTTACCGACCGGCAGATCAAAGTCCATAGAGCGCAGTACATGGTTCTTCCTGTAGGAATAGTCGATGCCCCGCACTTCGATTTTTGAATTCTCCGTATTCATAAACTGCATCATATCATAAGCAGGCAGGAGACGCAAGCGGGGAGGGGGGCTTAGCCCTGTGCTGCTGCCAATAGCAGCTCAAGTTCACGGGCTCAAAAAAACACCCATGTCATTTCCTCCTCTCGGGTCACCGTTGATTTTGTATGAAAGTTTCATTACAAGACGGGCTTTATGCCGTTCCTCTTCCGGTATTCCCCTCCCGCTTTTAACCGTTTACTGTGATAAAAGCATAGGAGATTCGGACTATACAGAAAAAAGGTTTACCGATCTGAGATGATTCTTATGCTTCCGGTCAATGTATAGCATAAGCTGTAAGAAGATTCAGGAGCACGAAAAGGCTCATTGTATACAGTCCGGGGATTTGCTATACTGATACATGTCCTGGCATAGTTCGGTTTTCGCTTATTTGCGGGCTGTGGGCAGGAGAAGATGAAGCAGGAGGATATGGCAGGTGGCCGTAGATCATG
Source organism: Lachnospiraceae bacterium (assembly GCA_016282915.1). GTDB lineage: Bacteria > Bacillota > Clostridia > Lachnospirales > Lachnospiraceae > NK4A136. The sequence goes on from JAEELW010000038.1 coordinate 7,421, forward strand.
ATAAATACCCTCATGCGCTGCCGGAGGGAACGGTCCTGGCAGGGCAGTATATCGTAGAGAGTGTATTGGGCGAAGGTGGCTTCGGCATCACTTATGAGGCGTTTGATCATAAAACGAAAGAGCGCGTCGCCGTAAAAGAATTCTTTCCCGATACCATGGCGACACGTACGGGAGGAACCCGCGTTACGCCTTATTCGGGAGCGCGAGGGGAGAATTTCGAATATGGTAAGGAATGCTTTCTTCGGGAGGCCCGGACCCTTGCGGAATTCATAGGAAATGAAAACATCGTCCGTATCTTCAGCTATTTTGAGGAAAACGGTACCGCCTATTTCGCTATGGAATATGTGGAAGGAACAGGCTTTGACCGTTATATCGCAGGACACGGCGGAAAACTCTCTTTTGCCGAGACCTGTCGTATCCTCTTTCCGGTGATGGATGCGCTGAATGCTGTCCATGAAAAGGGGATCATTCATCGCGACATCAGTCCCGACAATATCTATATCACTTCCAACGGCGGGATACGTCTGCTGGACTTCGGCGCGGCCCGCTACAGTCTGGGAGACCGCAGCTGCAGCCTGGATGTGGTACTAAAACCCGGCTATGCGCCGAAAGAACAATATACGAGACGCGGGAGGCAGGGTCCCTATACGGATATCTATGCCCTGGGGGCGACTTTTTATTTTGCACTGAGCGGGAAAAAGCCGCTCAGTTCCATAGACCGTCTCGAGGAAGACGACCTGCTGCGGCCATCCGTCCTGGGAGCAGATATCGGCCCGGCCGGGGAACAGGCCCTGCTTCAGGCTCTGGAGCTTAATGCAGGGGACCGTTATCAGTCCATGACGGAATTCAAACAGGCGCTGATCGAGGCGGAAGCGGCCGATCAGGCGGAGGAAGCTGCCGTTGAGGAACATGCGCTTCAGAAAACGGTGACGGAGATGCTGCCGGTCGTGGCGGATTCTCCGGAGGTGGAAGCGGACCGGCGTCCGGCTTCCGTAGCGGAAGAGACAGAGCGTCTTTTTGAGACAGCTGTCCACATCCTCAAGGCTTCTGAGGAACATGATACGGATGCCGGGGAGGGGCATAAAGCTGCAGCAGAAACAGAGCGTATGACGCAGTCCGGGGAACGTACTGCGACGGATGAGAAGCATGCCTCCCCATACGAAAAAACGGATCATGTTCCTGATGGCCGATCATCCGTATCTCCGGCCACAACGGACCGGCGTCCGGCTTCTGTATCGGAAGAGACAGAGCGTCTTTTTGAGACAGCTGTCACGGAAAAAGAGCATTCCCATATCCCCAAGGCTTCTGAGAAGCATGATACGGATGCCGGGCAGGGATTTGAAGCTGCAGCAGCTACAGGGGCAGAAAAAAAGAAAGGCAGTACAGGACTTTTGATCGTGCTGGCGGCACTGGCCTTGATAATTATGGGAGTGTTTGTTTTTGTCATAGCACGATCACCGTCTCATGATAAGCAGGTTCAGGAGCAGCCGGAGCTGGCGGAGGCGGAGACCCCAACGCCGAAAGCGGCGAAAGAAGAGACGCCGACCCCGACACCGGAACCGGTATGGACCGGTGCTGTCAACTGGCGCGGCGGGGACTGGACGAACCGCGACGACATCCTGCCGTATACGAATGAAGAGGGCTATATCGTCTTCGGGGCCTATGAGCAGGACGGAGACGAGAGTAACGGCCCGGAACCCATCGAGTGGGAAGTGCTGGAAGAGAACGGGAACGGCACATTCCTGGTGAGCCGCTATGTGCTGGATTGCCGGCCCTACAACACGGAACTTACGGATGTGACCTGGGAGAGCTGCACATTAAGGGACTGGCTGAATGACGAGTTCCTGAACAAAGCGTTTACGGCAGGGGAGCAGGCGAGGATCCGGCTCACAAACGTGGCGAATCCGGATAATCC
>JAEELW010000039.1 GCA_016282915.1 Lachnospiraceae bacterium
GTTCAGAACCGTCTGGAGCACACCATCAAGAACCTGGACAACATCACTGAGAATACCACCGCAGCAGAGAGCCAGATCCGTGATACCGATATGGCAACCGAGATGGTTTCCTACTCGAACAACCAGATCCTTGCTCAGGCAGGTACTTCCATGCTGGCACAGGCCAATCAGTCCAATCAGGGTGTACTGTCCATCCTTGGATAAGCACTCAAAACGTAAAACTACTACCAGAAAGGCCACCCGAAAGGGTGGCCTTTTACATAGTTAAAAAAGAAAAGGTATCAGGCTAGGGGATCTGTCCCGGCAGTGGTATTGTCCCAACTTTCCAGATAGCCGCCGCCCGCTTCTTCCTGGGCGATCTGCAGCATCTGCCGTGCAGAGAGTTTTTTCTGATATTCGGGATTGTCAAAAAGACCGCCGTTTCCGGGCTTGATGGAGTGGTGCTTTTCGAAAGAGATGGCGTCGAAATCCTTCCCCAGCCATTCATAATCACGTTCGCAGATCGTGGCAGGGTCAAAAAACTCTCCGCCGAGACGGAAGGAGTGCCATTCGCGGATGCGGTAACGCATCGGATCGTTCAGAGCCATAAAGCTTCCATAAGTCTCGAATTCCGAAAAGGCACTGAGATGAAGGCGGGCCGGATCGATGGCGTGGATGATCTTTTCCCAAAAGCGGTCTCCGGGAAGAGCAGAGTTGGATTCTATGGCCCGGATCAGTTTTTTTACACTTTCTGAGTGAAAGAGCATATGTTCTGAAATAAAGGAAGAGCGGACGAGCTTCTTTAGTCCCGGGAGGAGTTTCTCCATAGTCCGGAAATACTCTTCGTGATACTCATTTTTGTTATCAAAATAGGGATTCCCGTTCGCACTGAATATATTCAGCGGCCGGCAGGGGATGGTGTCTCCGTCCCAGACCAGATAATACTCGTCTTTACATTTTTCGCCCAGACAGAATTTTAGAAACTGCTGATAATACCAGCCGACTCCTGCCCGGGGGACAGGATCTCCCTGCAGAAGATCACACATATGGGCGTTGACCGCTTCGTGGACGCGGTCAAAAGGAAGCAGCTCATTTTCGTCGAGAAAAGAGACGCGATCTCCGAGACCGGCCGCGTCGACAAGAGTCCTGAGTTCACTGCTGCCGGTAAAGATCAGTTTTCCGTTTGTGATATAACGCAGAAGTACCGGATACTGTTTCTGTACCCGTACAAAGTCCCGTGGTGTGATGATGATGTAGGTATCGAATTGTTCTGATGCTTTCATGACGCTATTGTAGCATAATCTGCCATTTCGTGCTACAATAAAGAATCAGATGCAGAGGGATCCTTACAGGCTGAACATCTGCAGATTTAGGAACATGGCGGGATAACGGGACGATTTATGAAGATACTTCTGATGGACTGGCCGGGCTTCGGCTGTGAAACGATAAAAAAGCTCCTTCCGCAGACTGGCGTGGAAACGGAGGTCTTTGCATTTCCCTCCAATGATGCGGAAGTGCGCAACGGGGAAGAACTGGGAGTAAAGATCGCCCAAAAGATCCTGGACTGTGACCCGGACGCGCTGTTTTCGTTCAATTATTTTCCGGTGATCGCGACGGCGGCCCATGCCTGCCGGAAGAAGTACATTTCCTGGGTCTATGATTCGCCGGCATCCCTGCTCTATTCCATGACGGTTTTCTTTCCTGAGAATCACATCTTTCATTTTGATTCCGCTGAAGCCGGGCGTATGCGCCGGGAAGGCGTTGAGCATGCATATTATCTGCCGCTCGCCGCCAATACGGAGGAATATGACCTCATGATTCCCACGGCTTCGCAGCGGGATAAATACCGGGCGGATATCGCGATGATCGGCTCCATGTACCGGGAAGAGCGTTTCCGTATCTTCCGGAAATATGAGAATTTTGATGATTATACGAAAGGCTATCTCGAAGGCCTGATCCGTGCCCAGGAGGAGCTCTACGGCGTGAATATCCTGGAAGGGGCACTGAATGATGAGATCATGGAACGCATCATGAAGACGGTACCGCTGACAGAAGAACACGGCGATTCCTACGAGACCGCCGCCTGGACTTTTGCCAATTACTATCTGGCTATGCAGGTGACGACCAGGGAACGGGAGCATGTACTGAACGCGCTGGCGGATCATTATGAGACGGTGGTTTATACGCCGGGGGCCACGCCCTATCTGCCGAAGGTGAAGAATCGCGGCAGTCTGGATTATTACAGGGAGGCTCCGCTGGCTATGAAGTGCGCCCGCATCAATCTGAACATTACACTTCGAAGCATTAAGAACGGGATACCGCTGCGGATCATGGATATCCTGGGCTGCGGCGGCTTCCTGCTGAGCAATTACCAGACGGATCTGGCTGCGGAATTTGTGCCGGGCGAGGATTTTGTCTATTATGAGAGCATTGAGGATGCCGTGGAAAAAGCGGGCTATTATCTTGCGCACGAAGAGGAACGGGCAGCCATCGCGCAAAACGGCTATCGGAAAGTAAAGGAGCTGCACAGCTTCCGGGTGAAGACGGAGCAGATCCTTGAGACTGTATTCGGGGAGGGGGCGTTCCGGTGAACTGCCGGAAAAGCGCCGGGATCACGTAAAAAATGAGCAAGAAAACGAAAACAGCATCAAAACGAAAACAGAGCGTCAGCGTATCCAAGCTTCTGGCGGATTATTTTGTCCAGGGATTACTGATGGTCTTTGTCTTTTTTATCCTCTGCCTTTATCCGCTCATGTTTCATGACAAGTATTTTGACATGGGCGCTGCAAAATATAAGATCTTTCTGATCGGCAGCAGCATCGGTCTTTCCCTGATCACGTTTTTCTCCATATGGTGGCTGGCGGTTTCGGCGAAAAAGGAGCTCTTCATCCGTGAACACCGGGGCATTTCCTCCACGGATATCGCGGCATTGGCCTTCCTGCTTCTGAGCGTCCTGTCCTTTCTGTTCTCTGCAGACTGGGATATGGCATTCTGGGGCTATGATAAATGGAACATGGGTCTTTTAAGCCAGATCTTCTTTATCCTGATCTATTATTATGTATCGCGTTTCTGGCAGGACAAAGGGATCACCATGCCGGCGGCGCTCGTCGCTGCGGCCATCTGTTATCAGATCGGCATATGGCAGCGTTTCGGTTTCAATCCCCTGGGGATGTATGACGGCGTGGGTGAGAAGGATATCGCCAAGTTTCTCTCCACCCTGGGACAGACCTCCTGGTATTCTTCGTACGCCGTACTGATCATACCTTTCGGGATGTATCTGTACTGGAAGACGGAAAACAGGACGGCGCGTATTCTGGCGGGCTTGTTTGTATGCCTGGGCTACGGGATGCTCTGTACCACAAACAGTGACAGTGCGTATGTAGCCGTGGTGCTGATCCTAATGGTATTCTTCCGCTATTCACTGGAAAGCAACGAGCGGCTGGCACGTTTTCTGGAACTGGTCTTTCTGGCTTTTCTCTCTTTCCGCGTGATCCACTGGATGCGTGCCCTGCTGGCCTGGGAGAAGCAGATGGCGGCGGAGCATCCCTCTTTTGGAGAAGCGATCGCATTCCTGCTGCCGGAGAGGACCCAGCGCTACGTGGAAGGGGAAGAGCGTATCACACAGTTCGTGACAGGATCTCCCGTGATGCTGGTGGGGCTGATCCTGTCTGCCGCTGCGTGCATCGGCTGGCGGCTCTATCTGAAGCGGAAGAAGGAGAAAAAGGAAGAAGCGTTTGAGATCAGCCGTATCGCTAAGCCGGTCTGGAGAGTGACCGTATCAGCCGCAGTGCTGGTGATCTGGCTGGTATTGCTGCTCACGATCCTCGTTTCGAAGGAATATTTCCGGGAGGATGCGATCAAAGAGGAGCTGTCGGTACAGATCACGGATAAGGATCTGTTGAAAGAGGCAGCCGCGCAGCAGGCGGAGCAGAGTGCGGAAGGCGTGGGACGTTTCCTGCGGGACAGCGGGCTCTATGAAGTGAATTTCTTCCGTTTCAATAATGCCTGGGGCAATCACCGCGGATTTAACTGGAGAGCGGCGATGGTAGCGCTTTCCAGGGCGAGCCTTAAGGATATGCTCATCGGGGTGGGCCCGGACTGCTTTGCCCTGTCCATGGATAAGTATTATGAAAAAGAGGTGGCAAGCTACTGGCATGGACTGCAGCTGGCCTGCGCCCATAATGAGTGGCTGAACATGCTCGTTACCGAGGGGATACTGGGTCTGGCGGCCTATGTGGCGATCTTTATCACGATGTTCATACAGGCGGCGCGCAGGGCGAAGGAATGCCCGATGTACGTTCCGTGTATGGGGGCCATCGTGGCTTATATGGGACATAATATCTTCTGTTATCAGCAATGCATCTGTACGCCGGTGATCTTTGTGATCCTGGGAATGGCGGGACGTATGCTGCGCGATCATCAATTCCGGGGCGGAGAGCAGGAGGGGATGATCCTTTAGCCGAAACGCGGGATAAGCAGGAAGCCGGGAAGCAGTATACCGGGATCTTCGAAAAGTGAGTAAAGCTCCTGATGGGAGCAGCAATGCAGAGGGGAAATGGGGGAAACATGATCACAGTCAGTTTATGCATGATCGTGAAAAATGAGGAAGCGGTGCTGAAACGCTGTCTGGATTCCTTTGCCCCGCTGGCGGACGAGATCGTGATCGTGGATACCGGCTCGACCGATGCCACCAAAGATATCGCCGCAGGCTATACGGATCAGCTTTATGATTTTGCCTGGACGGGAGATTTCTCCGAAGCCAGGAATTTTGCCTTTTCCAAATGCAGCTGTGAATATATCTATTCCGCGGACGCCGACGAGATGATCGATGAGGAAAACGCGGAGCGTTTCCGGGCGTTGAAGGAAGCGATGGATCCCACCGTGGAAATGGTACAGATGTGGTATATCAACCGGCATAAATTCCGTACCACGGAAAATTACGAACGCGATCTGCGGCCGAAGCTTTTCAAACGTCTGCGCAGTTTCGTCTGGATCGATCCCGTGCATGAGAGCGTACGCCTGGATCCCCTGGTCTTTGATTCCGAGATCGAGATCCTGCATCTGCCGGAGAGCGTCCATGCGGGACGGGACTTCGGTATCTTTGAAAAACAGATCCGGCAGAACGGAAAGCTTTCCGGAAAGCTTAAGCATATGTATGCGCAGGAACTGCTGCTGGCCGGGGAAGATAAGGATCTGGCGGCGGCCGCTTCGTATTTTGCACAGCTTCTGCAGGAGGGGGAGGAAGGCGACGGACGGACGGAGTGCTACTGCATCCTGGCCAGGGAGGCAAGGCTTGCGGGAAAGACGGACGCTTTCTTCAAATGGTGTCTTAAGAATATTAGTATAAAACCCTGCTCCGAGATCTGCTGTGAACTGGGACAGTACTATTTTGACCATAAGGATACGGAGGAAGCCAGCATCTGGTTTATCAACGCACTTCAGGAAACGGAGCCGGTGCTCATGGCGGATGCCGGTGAGCGCATCCCGCTGGAAATGCTGGCGCACTGTTATGAGCGCCTGGCGGCGGAGCATCCGCAGCTGCGGGATCAGTGCCTGAACCTGGCGGCGGAGTACAAGATCCGACTGAATGAGAGAGGATATAAGGGATGAGAGCTGCACTGTACGGAAAAGGCGCTTTGATACGAAAGACCTATGAGTATCTGGAACGCTCCGGCGTGGAGAACCTGGGGGTGCTGGAGGACCGCGTGGAGGACCTGGTGCTTTCGGAGGGCTATCCCGGTGCGAGGCAGGCGGATGAGTCGACTATGGATCCGGACGATGCCGTGATACTGGTGGCTGAGAATGCCTGGCTTTCATTTGCCGTTAAGCGGCTCTGTGCCGCGGGTTTTGAGCGCATCTGCTATCTTCCGTACTACTATGAGGAAGAAGGATACGAGATCTCGGACGACAGCTTTGTGTGGATCGATCCGACGCTGCCGCGTCTAGAATATATCGAATATCATGTGGCCTGGAACTGTAATCTGAAATGCAAGGGCTGCACGCATTTTTCCAATATTCTGGAGAAGGAGATCTTTGGGGATTTTGATCAGTTCTGTAAGGATCTGCAGAGACTGCAGGAGCTGTTCTGGGGGATCTACAAGATACGCCTGATGGGCGGAGAACCGCTTCTGAATCCACAGCTGGCACATTTTGTGGCGGCGGCGCGTTCGGCTTTTCCGGATGCGGATATAAGAGTGGTCAGTAACGGGCTGCTGCTCCGTGAGGATATGGAGGATGTGCTGGATACCATGGCGGCCTGCGACGCCGGCTTTGATGTGAGCATGTATCCGCCGACACGGCATGCGATCTCCGGGATGGATAAGATCTGCCGAAAGCACGGCGTGAAGCTTTTTGTTACACCGGAAGTGAATGAATTCCGGGCATTTCTTGACTTTGACGGCGCGCAGAAGCCGGAGGAAGTCTATGCATCCTGCCCGGCGAGACATTGTGCATTCCTGGGGGCAGGGGTGATCTCGACCTGCTCCATGCCGCAGCTCATTCCGATCCTGAATGAACGGTATTCCTGCGGCATCCCGGTGGATCCGGGGGATATCATTGATCTGTATGAGGAAGGGTTGGACGGAGAAGAGCTGCTGAAACGTCTGCGCAGGCCCATGGCTTTCTGCCGCTTCTGTGCAAAGGAGCAAAGGAGCTTTCCCTGGGAGCCCGCAGGACCGGGGAAGGCGGTATTGGCGGACTGGAGTGTATATGGGGAGTGAGCGATGAAAACAACGATCTATGTCTGTACCCACAAAAAAGCGGCATTTCCATCGGACCCTGTGTACAGGCCCATCCATGTAGGGCGGGCGCTTTCGCAGGATCTGGGCTATCCGGGGGATGACAGCGGTGATAATATCTCGGAGCTCAATCCGCTGTTTGTAGAGCTGACGGGGATGTACTGGGCGTGGAAAAACGATGCGGACAGCGATGCGATCGGTTTCTGCCATTACCGGCGCTATTTCTTTCGGGATGGAAAACTGCTTTCCGGAGCGGATTATGAAGAGATCCTGAAAGATCATGATATGATCGCTTCCGATATCTCCGAGGGTGAGGACAACTGTCGGGAGCGCTTTGCGGAGGCGTTCAACGGGAAAGATCTGGAAGCGATGGAGCGTTCCGTGAAGAAGCTGTATCCGGAGTATTCGGAGGCTTTTGCGCAGGCCTTTGATGCAAAAGGCGGCTATTCCGGCAATATGATCGTCATGCCCCGGAAGATGTTTCATGAGTATTGCGAATGGCTTTTTTCGATCCTTTTTGATGCTTCCGGGGAGATCGATACGAGCGCCTATAACGGCTATCAGAAAAAGGTCTTCGGTCTGCTGGGAGAGAATATGCCCCGGGTGTGGGCACTGCATCACGGCCTGAAGGTCTATGAGTGTCCTATAGCTTACAGTGATGAAAAGGCGGAAACAAAGGAACTGAAGCTTGCTCTGAAGGTACTGGTAAAGCAGCATAAGATCGCGGAAGCCCGGGAGCTTTTCTACGGGGTGACGAAGCAGCGGCCGGATGTGATGCTGCCTGCTTCGGACATCAGCGGTGAACTGCGCCTGATCGAGCAGCTGCTCTACATCATTGCGGGGGAAGGCGATAAAGAAGGAGGGCTTTTGAGCCGTTCGGATGACCTGGAGGAGCTGCTGGGATATTATCGCGGGCTGGGCGGAAGCATAGAAGCGTATAAACGCGCAGTGGGGCTTAAGTGAAATACCACTTATTGTTTTGCTTTTGTGAGCCGATATATAAGGATAAGGTTTATTATGTGCAGGCTGCACAGAGTGCATGATAAACTGTCTGATATGATAGAAGAAATACAATGCAAGTGTTTGTGCCGCTGGCAATACGCCTGCCTGTATGGAGCATAAGGATGGCTGCTGCCCACGAAGAGCGGGGATGGCGAAGCGCGGCCGGAAACAGGAGCAGGACGATGTGGTACGTGATACAGACTAGATGCGGCTTTGAGGATGAACTGGCGGAAAGACTGAAAAAGAAGCTTAAGGCAGAGGATTGCCGTGAATGCTTCTCGCCGGTCTTTGAAGATGTGAAACGGACGGGAGGGGAAAGCCGGATCAGCAGAAAACGGCTATTTCCCGGCTATGTGCTGATCGATACGGAAAAACCGGAGGAAGTGTACGAGATGCTCCGGACAGTGGGTGAGTTTACAAGGCTGCTTGGAAGTGAGAAGGATCCGGAAGAAGATATGCTCTTTATCCCTGTGAGCGAGGAAGATTGCCTGTTTCTGCAAAGTATATTAAGTGAAGGAGTGATGCGGGTGAGCTTCGTTGAAAAGGTGAAGGGAACGCAGACCGGACGCATCATCGGGCCATTGGCACGGTACGGGAACCATATTACGAAGCTGGAATTTCGTAAGCGATGGGCCATCGTGGAAGCAGAAATCTTCGGAAAACACAGAAAGATCAAATTCGGGCTCTGGACCGATGAAGATGAAAAGATCCCCTGGATCGAGGCACGGCGGAAAGATACAAGCATGCCGGCGGAATATCTGCTTGTGGAAACAGATATCGGTATCCATCCGGGAGACAGGGTAAGAGATATCTCGGGGATCTACGGTGATGAGATCTTTCTTGTGGAAGAAGTGAATCCCCTGCAGCGTACGATACGCACAAAGGCTATGATATTCGGAGAGCTGCGGCCCATAAGGCTGTCGGCGGACCAGGTAGAGAAAATACAGGAATAAAACGGAGAAAACGATAATTGAAAAAAGTGATCACATACGGCTCTTTTGATCTGTTTCATGAGGGCCATTATCAGATCCTGAAAAAAGCAAAAGCGCTGGGTGACCACCTGACAGTGGGGGTGACGACCGAGCATTACGACCAGATGAGAGGGAAGCTGAATCTGGTGGATCCCATCATGACCAGGATCGAGAACGTCCGGAAGACCGGTTTCGCGGATGTGATCATCGTGGAGGATCACGAAGGGCAGAAGATTGAGGACATACAGCGTTATGGGATCGATATCTTTACCCTGGGCAGTGACTGGGCAGGGCGTTTTGACTATCTGAAGCAGTATTGCGAGGTGGTATACCTTCCCAGAACAGCCGGGATTTCGTCCACGGAGCTGCGGGATAAGCTTCATAATGTGGTACGGATCGGGATCATCGGTACCGGGCGCATCGCGCCACGTTTCTTAAAGGAGACCAGTTACGTTTCGGGTATCGAGGTGGTAAGTGCATTTAATCCGGAAAGGGACAGTGCGCGGACATTTGAGGAAACATACCAGATACAGACCGGCTCGGAGGATTTTGACCGCTTCCTCGAAGGAACAGATGCGGTATATGTGGCATCCCCGAATGAGACACACAGTGATTATGTACGGAAAGCACTTTCTGCCGGAAAACATGTTCTGTGTGAGAAGCCCATGACCTTTACCTATGCCGAAGCGGTGGAGCTCTATCAGCTGGCCAGGAAGCAGGGTGTCACGTTGATGGAAGGCATCCGGACGGCTTATCTTCCGGGCTTTATCCACCTTCTTTCCACCGCGAAGGATGGGACGATCGGCGAGATCTGTGATGTCGAAGCCTGTTTTACCCGTATCGGTGCACCGGGATCCCGGGAGATGACGGATGCGCGTTATAGCGGCGCCTTTCTGGAATACGGCAGTTACACAATGCTACCGATCATCAAGCTTTTAGGCTGGGATTACGAGGATTTCCGGCTCGAAAGCATTTACGGAAAAGACGGGATCGATATCTTTACCAAGGTGCAGTTTTCCTATAAGAACCGCCTTGCTACCGCAAAATGCGGAGCGGGCGTTAAATCCGAAGGCGAGCTGGTGATCGCCGGGACAAAGGGGTATATCATTGCCAAATCCCCCTGGTGGCTTACCAGGGAGTTTTCGGTGCGTTATGAGGATCCGGGACGGATCGAGCGGCATGAGTTCGCTTTCAGTGGTGAGGATGGTTTCCGTTATGAGATCGCTGAATTCATCTCCAAGATCAACGGAACCGGCGGTAAGGATTATAAACTTACGGCCGAAGAGTCCATTGCCATGGCGGATGTGGTGGAGAGATTCATGAAAAAAAGACAGGAGTACCGGAAGAAGCTCGGATGAAGATCGGGATCATCGGGACTGGAAGAATCGCAAAACGTTTTATTCCGGAGGCGCTCTGTGTGGAGGGCGCAGATTTATCCGCTGTTTATAATCCCCATGAGGGAAGTACGGAGCGATTTGTAAAGGAGACCGGAGCGCCACTGGCGGTTGCTAAAGAACTTTCCGGGCTATTTGAACTTTCCGATGCAGTATACATTGCATCACCCCATGAAAGCCATTATGAATATATCATGGCAGCACTGAAGGCGGGAAAACATGTCCTCTGTGAAAAGCCCATGACACTCAACAGCGCACAGGCACAGGAATGCTTTTCCCTGGCGGAGGAGCGAAGTCTGGTGCTGATGGAAGGCATAAAGACCGCATACTGCCCGGGCTATAAGAAAGTTCTGGAACTGGCTACAAGTGGCATGATCGGTGAGATCCGTTATATTGACAGTTGCTTTTCCAAGCTGGAAAAGACGGATCGAAGGGAACTGACAGACCGAAGCTATGGCGGAAGCTTTACGGAACTGGGGAGTTATGCGCTACTCCCGATACTGGATCTTTTGGGCAGCTGCTATGAAAACCTTCGTTTTTCACGTATTGATAACGCGTTAGGGATCGATATCTTCACAAAGCTGGAATTGGATTATCCCGGGAGAATGGCTACGGCTGTCTGCGGGCTGGGAGTGAAAGCCGAGGGAAGGCTTTTGATCGGCGGAACGAGAGGCTTCATCCGGGTGGAGGCTCCCTGGTGGAAGACCGGGCGTATCGGAGTGCATTTCGAGGATCCTTCCGCGACGCAGTACTATGAAGAGCCTTATGAAGGTGACGGGCTGCGTTATGAGATCGGCGAATTCATGACGAAGATCCGGGAAAAAAGAGAGAATAAGGCAAAGTATCGTTCCATCTGTATGGCTGATCTGATGGAACGTTTTTTGTCGTATAGGGGTGGAATGCACATGGAAGGAAGGCAGAATAATGAATAAACCGTCCTTTTCTCCGGAATATTTTTATGACGAGGTAAGGGAAGGTTTCTATGTGCCGGAGATGATGAAACGATTCTGGGGGGCACAGCTGGTGGTGCTCTATGAGATCGTAAAGATCTGTGAGAGGCATGATATTGCCTGGTATGCGGATATGGGAACCCTTTTGGGAGCAGTGCGCCATAAAGGTTATATCCCCTGGGATGATGATCTGGATATCTCCATGAAGCGGGAAGACTGGGACCGCTTCTTTGCGGTGGCGAAGGAAGAATTGCCGGAAACATATTGCGTATTATCGGTCAAAACGGAAAAGGAGTATGATCTGGCATTGGGACGGATCACGAATTCCCGTGGGATCAATACGAGTGAAGAACATCTGAAACGGTACTGTGGCTGTCCCTATGTGGCCGGGGTTGATATTTATCCCATCGACCGGATCTATAAAGATCCGGAGAAGGAAAAGGACCGCCTTCGGCGGGTGAAAGAGATTCAAAAGGCATTAGAGAATATAGCGGCCCATGGTGTGCAGGCGGAATCCTCACGTAAAATACTGGCGGGGATCGAACGGGATAATCATCTGATACTCCACCGGAAAGGGGATCTGCGAAAAGAACTGATACTTCTTTTCGATCAGATCTGTATGGAATGCCGTGATCCGGATTTTGATGAAGTGGCCTTTATGGGAGCCTGGCTTATTGGTAATTGGGCTAATTGCCCCAGGCGGATCTATGAAGAACGGATCGAGGTCCCCTTTGAGAATAATACATTTATGATAAGTAAATGCTATGATGAAGTACTGAGCATTTATTATCATGATTATATGACGATACGCAAAGGCGGCGGGGTGCATGATTATCCGGCATATGCCGAGCAGGAACGCATTTTGAAAGAACACCTCGGGCATAATCCGTATCGTTATACGTTCCGACCGGGGGATCTGTCCGTAAAGCGGCGGGAAAAGACTTTCCGGGAAAAGTGTGACGAGAACATCGAACTTTTACAGGAAGCTCTGCCGCAGATCGGGCGGCTGGAAACGGAAGAGGATCTTGAGAATGCATCTATGCTTTTGGAATCCGCGCAGAGTGTGGCAATCATGGTCGGAACCATGCTGGAGGGGAAATACGGAGACGACTGTCAAGCTGTGAGGGCTTTGGAAGAATATTGTGAACTGCTGTATCAGGCGGCTATGGAATGGACGGAGGATACGGCAGCGGATTTGCAGGCCGGTGTGGATCGGATCAGGGAGAGCATCACAGTGCTGCTTGAGGGACAAAAGCGGGAGATCGTTTTTCTGCCCTGCAGGGAAAGCTGGTGGGATACGATGAAGCCTCTGTATGAAAAGATGTGTGCCGATCCCGAAAATAATGTGCATGTGATGCCAATCCCGTTTTTTGACTGTGATCCCTGTGGCGGGATTGGACAGAGTCATAATGAAGAGAGCGCTTTTTGTACGCTTTACGGATATACGAAAACAGCAGAGTATGAGCTGGCCAAAAAACACCCGGAAGTGATCGTAATTCAGCTGCCCTTTGATGCTTTCAGTACTGCAATGAGGGTTTCGGAAGAGTATTACGGCGACCGGCTCCTCAAGGCCTGTGATGAGCTGTGGTACATCCCCTGTTTTTCCCCGGATGCGCCAATATCTGCGGATGATAAGGCAGTGAAAACGATCCTGCTTCTGGCAGAGCAGCCGGCTGTGATCAATGCGGATAAGGTGCTGCTGCATGATGAGAGAGTAAGGGAGTGTTATATTGAAAGACTTACTGAGCTGGCCGGAGAAAACAGCAGGGAATACTGGGAACAAAAGATAGTAGTTTTATGAAGGAGTAAAGGGATGAAGATCTGGGCACACAGGGGATGCAGTCAGAATTATCCGGAAAATACGATTACTTCTTTTGAAAAAGCGGTGAATATCCCGGGATTAACGGGAATCGAATTGGATATTCAGTTGAGCTCCGACGGGGAATTGATGGTGATCCATGATGAACGAGTGGATCGAACCACAGACGGTATCGGTAATGTGCGGGATATGAGCTTAAGTGAACTGAGAAGTCTGCATATATATAACGGTTCTGACGCGGCCGAAAAAATCCCCACCATGCGGGAAGTGATGGATCTGCTGAAGCCGGCGTTGCAGAAGGGCTTTCGTCTGAACATTGAAATAAAAACAGGTGTTTACCCTTATCCGGGGATAGAAGAAAAGATCGTGGATCTGGTAAAGAAATATGATGTGGCAGAGGCAATCGTGTATTCGAGTTTTTATGCGGAATCCCTGGTAAGACTGCAGCAGCTGGTGCCGGATGCAGAGATTGGTATGCTGGACAGCAAAGTATCCGACTGTTTATATAAGGCTATGGCGTTGGAAAACCTATTTTATGCCGGACAGGAATCTACTACCCGGCTTGCCCTGCATCCGGGAGGGTATGGTATGGACATTGCTCCGGAACGCTTTTCGGGACGTACGGTACGGGCCTGGTTTGGCGGCCATCTCTATCCGGAAAAGCCTACCGGCGGAAAGATGGATCTGGAAAAGCTGGCAAATAAGGGCGTAACGGATGTGTTTTTGAATGAGCCGGAGAGGTATCTCGGGGAATAAAGCGTATCCGTCCAGAGTATATCTATGAATGACTGCTTTTGATTTGGGACGTAGCGGTAGACTTTATGATTGGTATTAAGGTGAAAAGGTGTTGACAGAGGGACAATAAGGATTGAAAAAGTATAAATTAGGATATACACAGGGCGTATTTGACATGTTTCATATCGGACACCTTGCGATCATCAATCGTGCGGCAGATATGTGCGAGAAGCTGATCGTAGGTGTTAATTCTGATGCATTGGTGCAGGAATATAAAAATAAGACTCCGGTAATCGGTGAAGAAGATCGTGCAGAAATTGTTCGGAACCTTAAGAAAGTGTATACAGCGGAGATAGTATCAACTCTGGATAAACTTGAATTATGGAATAAGTATAATTTTGATGCAGTGTTTATTGGCGATGACTGGAAGGGAAATGAACGCTGGTTGCAGACGGAAAAAGTATTGGCAGAGGTGGGGGTGCAGGTGGTGTATCTGCCACATACGGAGGGGATTTCATCTACAACGTTGCGCGTAGAAATACCGATGCGGGCAGAGGATCATAATTCGGAAGTATGAATCAGGAAGAACGGTATATTCGGAAAAGAAAAAGAAAGGCAAAAAGGCTAAGTGCTCTTTTTTTATTGATGCGGGTGTTTCCAATAAAAAAGAAGAAGATTACTTTTGCCGCTTTTGAGGGGGATGGGGGATTCGGATGTAACCCTCGATATATTGCGGAAGAATTACACAAAAGGAATCCTTCTCTTGAAATGGTTTGGCTTACCCATGATATTTCCAGGCCTTTTCCTAATTATATACGATTGGTAAAAGATACGCCGTTTAATACGGCCTTTCATTTATCAACAGCCAAAGTATGGATTGATAATTACAGAAAACCATACGGGACATTAAAGCGTAAAGGACAGTTATACATTCAGACCTGGCATGCTACCATAGGTTTTAAAGCAGTTGGTCTTTTCAGAGGAGATGCATTTCCAAAGATTGCCAGGATCGTAAGTGAATGGGATTCGGCACTAATCGATTATTGTTTATCAAATTCGAAATACTGTGATGATGTCTATCCGAAAAAGCTGTTATATGATGGGCCGACACTGAGAGTGGGATCCCCGAGAGTCGATCCACTTATCAATGAAAGAAAAAAACTACACGACAATATCAGAAAAGAGTTAGGGTTGGATCAGGATGTAAAATTGCTTTTATTTGCACCTACATTCAGGAGTGGAAACCAACAGGGAAAAAGGGAAGTCACAGCCGAGACTCCACAGATAGATTTTGACCAATTACTAGAGGCTCTTGCGGAACGTTTTGAAGGTGAGTGGAGAGTATTATTAAGACTACACCCCACATTGGCTGCACGGTTGGATGAAATGCCACTAATAAAGAAGAATCCACGACTTATTGATGTGAGTGGGTTACCGGATATGAGTCAGATTCTCGGAGGATGTGAGATGCTTATAACAGACTACAGCAGCTGTGCTTTTGATGCGGCGTTTGCACATATTCCCGTACTTCTTTATGCTGATGATGTACAGGAGTATATTAATGAACGTGGAAAGTTTATGTGGAGTAGGGAAGAGCTGCCGTTTGAATTGGCTGAGGATAGTACATCTCTGATAGAAAATGTTAAAGTCTTTGACAATGAACGGTATAATGCCGCAGTTGATGTTTTTATGAAAAATAATGAAGTGGTAGAAAATGGAGAAGCCTGTAAACGGGTAGCGGAATTTATACTGAGAGAATAAAGAGTTTTCATGACGTAAGGAAAAAGAAAATGGTAGAGTTTGAATAATGATCAAAATAGGATTTTGCATAAGCGTCTCAAATGAAAACAATAGGAAATAATAAAAAAATCAGGATATTACAATTCTCCCTAGCCAAGTCAATGGGGGGGCGATCAAGATATCTTCTGGATTTATGGAAATGGATAGATAGATCCAAATTTCAAATGGATTTTGTGACTTTTTGTCATGAAAAACTGAATATAGAAGACAAGTTGGAAGAAGAAGGATGTGTTGTTTATCACTTGCCATGTTATCCTAAAGAGGATATGCGACTATTTGAAACGGCGTGGAATCATGTCTTGGATAATGGATATGATTTGGTTCATATTGGAACATCTCATTGGGATGGTTTTGAAATTGAAGAAATAACGTATAAACGAGGAATAAAAATAGTAGTTCATTCGCATACTACAACATATTCGAGATGGACATCGGACGCAAATCGTATAGTTGGTATAGATCTGCACAATAGACTAAAAGAAAACATAGATATTGGGAAGATAGATGGATTTTGGGCTTGCTCAAAAGAAGCGGCAAATTGGCTTTATGGGCAAAGAATAAATGAAAATGCTATATTTGTGACTTATCCATGCATAGAGGCGGATAGATACTCGTTTGATAGTACAAAGAGAGATAGATTAAGAAAAGATATATTAATAGATAAAAATACATATGTGATTGGAACTATTGGGCGATTGGTAGCGATTAAGAATCAGGAATTTCTGATAAGGTTATTTTCAAAGTATTCCCAGATAGAGAAAAATACAGTACTTATTATTGTGGGGGGGGGAGAATGTGAAGAAAAACTACGGAGAATTGCAATCGAACTGGGAATATATAATAAGTGTAGGTTTGTAGGAGCTGTTGATGATCCCGTTCCCTATTATATGGCGATGGATGTATTTCTTCTTACGTCATTCCATGAGGGTTTTCCTAGAGTGGTTATGGAAGCGGTAGCCTCAGGTCTTGATGTCATTTGTTCAAAGGGTATACCGAAAGAAATAGAAAAATGTGAGAGAGTGAGGCGTATTGCACTAGATGAAGATGCTTTTTGTGCAGAACTAAAGAAAAAACAATATGTGGAAAATGAAGAAAGAGGAAGAGGGGTAGAAAGAATAAAAGCTAATGGGTTGGATATTACAAGAGAGATTAAGAGAATAGAAAAAGAGTACTATAGGGTATTGGATAAGCAATGGGAAGAATGAAAACAAATCATTGGCAAATTGCATGGAAGAGGAAGTCTGAAGGAAGTTACCACTTGATAGAAAACCCAAAGTGGGGGTGGTGCGCAGATCCTTTTCTTGTAGAATATGAGGATGAACTATATCTGTTTGCTGAGATTTTTTTATTCAAATCGGAACGCAATGGGGTAATAGCATATTGCAAGTTTGATGGGAACGGTTGGGAGGATTGGGTTGTTACGATGGATAAACCTTGGCATCTTTCCTATCCAAATGTATGGGTGGAAAATGGAAAACTCTTTATGTGTCCTGAGTCATATCAACTGGAAGAGGTAAGTGTATATGAATTATTGGCATTACCTAACGTATGGAAAAAGATTAAGACGATAATATCTAATGTGACATATTGTGATACTACATTTTTAGATACCGAAGATGAGGGAAAGTATATGTTCACATTTGAAAGAGATAATACGAAAAAGACAAGCGGTAAAGGGATTGTATATGAAATAATAGATGGGAGCTTAGGGAGAAAACAGATTTTTTCTGAGGATTTAATGGGAAATCGATGTGGCGGGAATCTGATACGTAATGGTGAACGATGGATTCGAGTTGCACAAAATAGTGAGAAGGGTTATGGATGTGAATTGGTGTTTTATGAGATTGATGGATTGTTCCCGATATATAAAGAGCATGAGGTGAAACGGATTCGACCTCAGGATATCAAAGTAGAAGGTAGAAACAACTATATTGGAATACATACATATAATACATTGGGAGACATAGAAGTTATTGATTTGAAGTATTCATGTTTTTTTGTAGAAGAATATATTGCGAGGAAACGTGTGCGCCGAGTTTTTGTTGATAAATATTTGTAAGAGGTTGATGTATGGACGTTATTGTATTTGGAACGGGAAGATATTATAAAACAAAAAAAATAAGTATAGCTGAAAAATATAATATATTGGGTTTTATTGACAATTCTCAGAAGCCGGGAGAAGAAGGGGTATGTGATGGAAAAAGAATGTTAAATCCAAGAGATGTTATGGAATATGCGGATGTGCCCATTTTTTTGATGTCAGCGAAATACATGGAAATGTATGAGCAATTGATGGCTCTTGGTGTGGCCAGTGAAAGAGTGTTATTTGGTATTAATCTGAAACCAGCCTATGATCCTTTTGAAAAAATGATAGAAGAAAATAATGGTAGAATTGTAGTGAGGGAGGGGGCAGTATCGTTGGAAATAGGAGACAGAGTATATCGGTGTCAAACATCAAAAGAAATGGAAAATATAGTTAGAACTATATATAGAGAGAGTAAACCGGTGATTCAGATGATACAAAATCTTCCATTGGCGCCTATAAGTAGAAGGTATGGACGTGAACATGGAACACCTGTAGATAGATACTATATTGAGAAATTTCTGGAGTACAATAGAGAGAAAGTGCAGGGGATAGTGGCGGAGTTTGCAGATGATTCATATACGAGACGTTATGGAAAGAAAATTATCGAAAACTATATATATCATGTGAATGGATGGGGGGAAAATACTAAGAAATTAAATCTTGTGACGGGAGAAGGCGTAGAGGAAGAGATTCTGGATTGCTTAATATGTACGCAGACCATTCAATTTATATATGAGATAGACACGGCAGTTTACAACATAGTAAAAATGTTGAAAAAGGGTGGATGTGCACTTATTACGGTGCATGGGATAGCACAGATTTCTATGTATGATTATAATATCTGGGGGGAGTATTGGAGATTTACGAAGAAAACTTTTGATGAGTTGGTTGGAAGTTTTGATATAGGAGGATATGATATACATTCATATGGGAATGTAAAGACTGCAACTGCTATGTTATATGGAGTGGTGGTGGAAGATCTCGAAGAAAAAGATTTTGAATATGATGATGAACAATATCCAGTAGTTTTGACATTGAAAATAATTAAGTGAGATAGTATTGACAAAAAGAAAGGAAATACTATATGGATTGTCCAAAAGTATATGCAATATATCTTCCTCAATTTCATCGGACATTGCATAATGATCAATGGTGGGGAGAAGGTTTTACTGATTGGGAAGCCGTAAAAAAGGCAGTTCCGTTATTTGAAGGACATGAACAGCCGAAAATTCCTAAAGGGCGGCATTATTATAATCTTCTTGAAAAGAAAGAAATGGAAATGCAGGCGACTACCGCAAATAAATACGGTATAGATGGTTTTATTTTTTACCATTATTTTTTTGGAGATGGAAGAATGGAACTTGAAAAGCCGGCAGAAAACCTTTTGGGGTGGAAAGATATAGATATGCCATTTTGCTTTAGTTGGGCAAATCAGTCGTGGATACGTACGTGGAGTAAGATTTCGGGGAATGTGTGGGGGGAGAAATTCGAGAATAAAAAAAATGACGATGATAACGGAATGCTTGTTGAACAAGAATATGGCGGAGAAAACGAATGGGAGAAGCATTTTGATTATCTTCTCCCATTTTTTTTAGATAAAAGGTATATTAGAATAAACGGTTGCCCGGTTTTTATCTTTTATAGTCCAATAAATATTGGATGCATAAAAGAGATGATGGGGTGTTGGAGAAAAAGAGCAGTGTCAAGCGGGCTGAAGGGGTTATATTTGATTGGATACAATTCATTTACAAATGATGTGGGTTTTGATGCACTAATGATGAGTGAGCCAACTTTCAGTATTCGTAAATTGCATAAGTATGGCAGTGTAGAAGTGAAAAATGGAGTGAGATGCATAGATTTTAACGAATTCATAGAAAATTCTATTGCGACAACTCCGGCTCGAGGGAATAAAACTTACTTTACATGCGCGTGTGGATATGACACTACTCCAAGGAGAGGGGCAAATGGTGAGTGTATTATAAATAGAACACCAAAGCTGTTTGAAAAATACATGACAGAAATTCTTCAAAAATCTGTATATCATGATAATGCATTTGTAGCTGTAAATGCATGGAATGAATGGGGAGAGGGGATGTATTTGGAACCTGATGAGGACGATGGGTATGCTTATTTGGAGGCTATTAGAGATGCGAAAAAATGTATATCTAAAATGAAAGCAGAGGATGTGGAAGAAATAAAAAAAACAATCATGCATAAATATGGAGCGAGAGAGAATGAACAGGAGTTCTTGCTTGGAAAATTTCAGTATTATTACAAAGTGTGTTCAAAATGGATTGATGTGCTAAATGACAAGGGAAATATATTTAGTGAGGATTTGATAGAGAAAAATATACATAGTGTCGCAATATATGGATTTGCCGATTTGGGACATAAACTTCTCGAACAGTTAAGGAAAGAGAAAATTAAAGTTGAATATGCCATAGATCAATATGTTGGAAGTATCAACGGTGATATCATCGTATATCGTCCCGAAGAAGAGCTTCCTATAGTAGATGCTATAATAATAACCGCATATGAACCGGATGATATAAAACAGGTATTGCGAAGGAAGGTAGATTGTCCATTGTTTTCCATAAGAGAATTGCTGAAAGCATAGTAGAAAGAATATATATTGAGATACTTTTGAAAGGGTGAAAATATGGATATTACAACTAAATTACAACGAGATAATCCGAAACTATTAGAGTTCTGTAATAAACATAATAAGATCTATTTATATGGGGCTGGAATAGTCGGGAGTATAATAATAGATTTTTTGCATTCATGTGAGATTTTTCCAGTCGCATTTATTACATCAAAGATTGAAGGTGAACAGATATTATATAAGAATATACCCGTTATTAGTGTTGATTCTCTTCAAGCTGGATCGGGGGAGGGTATAGTTGTCACTACTAGTGATAAGTATTGGGATCAGATTTTAGAGACTATAGAGAAAAAAGGTGTCTTTTCTCGGACAGATGTTTTTATAGTTCGAGATTATATTTCCGGTTCATCGAAATATGACTATATTGGGACGGAGAAAAATGGGCCGTTTTTTAGTAAATACACTTTTTTAGATGATTTAGGCAGGACTGAGGGGACAGATAAGAACGCTGATTATCATAATTATTTGCATATTTATGAATTTTTCCTCAAAGATTTAAAAGATAAAAATGTTTTACTTCTGGAATTAGGCGTTTTTCATGGAGAAAGCTTAAGAATGTGGAAGAAGTATTTTAGCCGAGGGAGAATAATAGGGGTTGATATTGATAAAAACTGTCAACAGTATAAAGAGGAAAGGATAGAGATTATTACAGGAGATTTGTCAGAAATAAGTACATATGAAGGGTTGAGAGAACTCGAGGCAAAGATAATCATTGACGATGCACTACATGCATGGAGTCATCAGATTAAGGCTTTTACGGAACTGTTTCCGGCTATGCCATCTGGTGGAGTATATATTATGGAAGATATAGGGACAAGCTTTAGGAATTATAAGAATTCCATATATGCAGATCTGAGGGTAAGTGCATATGAGTTTATGGAAGCTATTTGCGAATTGACCGCGGGGCATGATTTGGCTATTCATGACCAGTTAATAGAATGTAAAGAAGAGATGGAGGCAATTGCTATGCAGATAGATATGATTTCATTTATATATGGAAGCTGCATAGTTATTAAAAAGTAAAGAGCATGATGTAAGTCTTTTTTCAAATTGGATAAATATATGAGCTTTTTTATGTGTTTGTACTACTAGTGGGAATTAAATGATAAAAGAAAATGAAGAAGAAAACAAAATTAAAGTAAGCATAATTATTCCTATATATAATATGCAAAAATATGTGTTGAATAGTATAATGAGTGCTTTGAAACAAAGCATTCAAGATATAGAGGTGATTTGTGTTGATGATGGATCAACGGATGAGAGTTCTCTGATCGTTATGAAAATAAGCGAGACTGATTCTCGAGTAAAATACGTGTATCAGGAGAATCAGGGGGCAGGAGCATCTAGAAATCTTGGGATTTGCAGAGCACATGGAAAGTATGTTATGTTCCTTGATCCGGATGATATGTTTGATTCTGAACGAGTTGTAGAGATGTTATATTTGGCGTGTGAAAAACATAATGTGTTAATTGCCGGAGGATATCACTATGAGGTTTATGACGGAGAGGAGAATTGTAAAATCCCTATATTTCCGAAACTTAATAGTGTTATGGAGAAAGAAATAGAGGATAGTGCAGATGATGGAGTGCAAATTGCTTTTGAACAATTTCAAGGGGGGTGCTATCATTGGGATTATATATATAATAAATCTTTTTTGCTAGAAAACAAGATTAAGTATCCGGATTATAAAAGAAATCAGGATCTTCCGTTTTGGGCTTTGGCTTTTTGGAAATCCAAGCAAATTTATTACGTACATATACCCATCGTAGATTACAGAAGAAATGACCCTATTAAGAATCAAAAAGTCAGAAATAATTTCTCTGATATTTTGAGAGGATACAGAGATGTATTGCGCATTGCTATTAAAGGTAAAAATGTATACTTGACTCAAAGAATTGCAAATACATTAAACTATAGTAGTAGGAATAGTATAATAAGTAATCTAGATGTAGAATCATTAAGCATTTTACTTGATATATATACAGTTATACAAGACAGTTGTATTCATGTGGAATTATCTATACTAAATGATATTTGTAATTATTCGAGAAAGGGAATGCGATATAAGGATGATATGCGCTATATAGAGACGGAATCAATTAAAAATAGATTAATTAAGATTTACGAGAACAGATTAAGTATAAAACAATTCTTTGAAAGTAAAGGAATAAAACAATTGATTATATATGGTATGGGGAATAGGGGGCTATATTTATACGATATACTAACGAATGAAGGTATACAAAACATTTGCTGTATGGATAAGGAACTAGAACGAATTGGTACCCATAAAGTGTTAAAGCCCGGTGATGATCTTTCAAAATATGGGGAAAAAGTAGCTATACTAGTGTCGCTATCTGCGGGTAATGAAATATATACTATGTTAAGCGGTATTTATCCGAAAATAAAGATATTTTTAATTGAAGATGTGTTGAATAGCATGATTCTTGAGGTATAAGGGGAAGAATATGACACGTATTATATATGGAACTGGGAAATATGGGATTAAACTATATGATTTTTTTAGGCGGATTGGAGCTGCTGTGGATTATTTTGCACAAACGAATGCGCCAATGGAAAAGTATATAGAAGGAATTCCAGTTGTCACATTAGATGATATTGCAAAAATGGAAGATGAATGTATCATCTGTTTAGCAATAAAGAGTAAGGAGATCACTACAGGAATAATAAGAGATATTCAAAAAATCAACAATAGATCGTTATATGTTTATAATCTTGGTGATTTTTTGACAGAGAATCCTGTAGTTGCTCATGTGAATTATACTGGGATTCGAAGGTGTTATATTTGTAACAATTCATTTGATCATTTCAAGAGTGGAGGAATAGATGCGGATTTATTTAAAAAGTATAAGATTATAGGCGGGGGGTATAGAGACGAGTGTATATGTCCATTTTGCGGATCAATGGACCGAGAAAGATGGTTGTTTTATGTGATGAAAGAGATTTTACACATTGACACGTTTAGAGGGAGAATTCTTCATTTTGCACCGGAATTGTCCATTAAACGAATGATAGAATCGAATTTGGAAGTAGATTATTATACGGGTGATGTTCTGACGGGGAAAGCGATGCATGTTACAGATATTACAAATATGCAGCAATATGGTGATGGAGTTTTTGATTATGTTATAAGCAATCATGTGTTGGAACATGTTACGATGGAAGAAAAGGCGGTTCATGAAGTTAAACGTGTTTTGAAACAAAGTGGAAAGTGGGTATTTTCTTTTCCTATATGCACCGATATGGAGGAAACTTTTGAGGATAAAACAATAGTCGAAGCTGCTGATAGAATGAAATTGTTTGGTCAGGAAGATCATGTTAGATTATATGGAAAAGATTATAAAGAGAGATTTGAAGGATATGGATTGAAGATTAAACAATATAGTCCCCAAGATTTGCTGGATGATGATCGAATCAAAAAATGGGGATTAATAAAAAACGATGTTATACTTGTAGCAGAGAAATAATATGAATGTATTATATACATTTGGAAGTATTTGTTCATGGGCGTAGAAAAAAAAGGAACTGAAGAAGGGGGAGGAATGGATAATATGAATAAATCGAGTATTTTCCTTTTTGGAGCCGGACGAAAATGCATGGAGTCATTGGAGATAATTAAGAAACATTATCATGTAATTGCTATTGCAGATAATGATAGACAGAAATGGGGGGGATCGATACAGGGAATTCCTATTGTGATGCCGGAAGCACTGAAAAACCATGACGAAAAGGTTGCGATTACTGCGGGAATTGGAAACTATGCGGAGATGGTTACTCAATTATTAAAAACGGGAATATCGAGTGAGAGAATATACTATCTGGAGGTAGATCGGTATAGCCAGGATATTTGTATGCTTTCAGTTGACGGTGAAAGAAAGGGCGAGATAGATTTATCTTTAGAATATTTTGATCTTTTAGGGGGAGAAGATGATTCCGGTGAAGGGGTTCTTTTATTCTGTAGTTTTTACTCGGCATATCCAATAAAACTTATACGAAATATAAAAAGAAGATTTCCAGATGAAATTATCTCTTTAGTTACGAACGATACAAAATATAAAGAGGATCTAAAGGGATTGGTGGAGCATATATATTGCTATAATACTGTTGAAGAGTTGACACATATTTTGGATGCATTGCCGCATTATAGAGTTTTTCAGACATTATGGGTAGAAAGTATATGGGCCTTTTTTAGTAAGAAAATGCGTAAGAAATGCGAGCGCTTAAATTTATTCATTGGGGGAAGCGATTATTACAGAGCAAGTCCGGGGAAATTGGAGTTTAAAAGACGACTGATAGAGGTGGCTGATATAATTGGTATAGAAACAGAGACCGTTCGTGATGATTTTATACATACATATCCTGAAGCAAAAGACAAAATTGCGATGTTACGATACGGGTTGGAATATATTGAGAAAGAAGAATATATGCCGCCATTAGATGAAAGATTTTGTCACTGGGGTATTCCCGAAGGGAAAATGGTTTTTACATGTGCGCATAATGCAGTACGGGCACAAAGGCATATTGAAATGATCAGAGCACTGAATAAAATGCCGGATTCGATATTAGATAAGTCTTTTTTTGTTTTTCCAATGACATATGGGGATAGTAATGGTTCATATATTGATGAGGTAGAAAAGGAGCTTGAGCAAACAAATCTGAATTATAAGATTTATCGTGAATATATGGATAGTTCTGAATTTGCTGATCTCATCTCGCTTTCTGATCTGTATATTCATGTACAAACAACGGATACCTTAAGCACCACAATGTTGGAAGAACTGTATAAAGGTGCTGTTGCTGTAATGGGTTCATGGTTTCCTTATGATGCTCTGGAACAGCGCGGAATCTTTTATGTGAAGGTTGATAGCATTGATGAACTTACGGAGACCGTTACGGATGTTGTGGAACACTATGCGGAGTATAAAGAAAAATGTGCAAATAATCGTAAGATCATTCATGAGATGAGTTCATGGGATAATATGTCTAAAGAATGGATGAAAGCTTGGACTCTATAAGGATGCAACATATATGCGTAGATCAAATAGTTTGATTTCGGTTTTAGTAGCGGTATACAATATAAAAGAATACGTTGAAGACTGCATAAAGAGTATTTGTGATCAGTCATATACTGAATTGGAAATAATCATTATAGATGATGGGTCAACAGATGGAAGCGAACGTGTATGTGATCGATTGGCGGAGACGGATGATAGAATTGCAGTTTATCATAAGAGTAATGGTGGACTGGTATCAGCACGAAAATATGCCATGGAAAGAGCGCATGGAGAGTACCTTCTAACCGTAGATGGAGATGATTGTATTAAGCCGGATATGATAGAACATATGTATATGCGGATAAAGGAAACCGATGCTGATGTTGTGCAGTGCGGATACGGGAGCAATCTGTTGACAGAATATGTTTATCCGGATTTTACAATAAAGGTCTCGGATGATAGCAGGACGGATATTGTAAAAAAGTGGTTGATGCAGGAACCGATATTTGACAGTCAGGTTGTTACAAAACTGTGCAAAAGAGACTTCCTGAGGGATACTTATGCAAGCGTGCCCGATGAATGCAGCTACAGTGAAGACTGGATTTGGTTTGTCGAATGCGTAAAAAAAGCGTCAATTATTTCATCTCTTTCTGAAGTCTTCTATGAATACACTATTCGGGAGGGGTCTTTAAGCCATCAAACAGAATATGGTATATCATATTTAATTGATAATGATAGGATGATGAACCTTCTTTATTGTCGTATTAAAGAGTATTTTCCGGCATTAGATGACGAATCATTGAAAAGGTGGTATTTGAAGCGTAGAACTGATACATTAAGGACGGTTTGTAAAAAAGAGTATAATACTGAGATATATCGTTATTCGGGTGATCTTGTGTCGTGCTTGAATGGGAAACGGGTAGCAATTTACGGAGCAGGCGTGATGGGAGGGGCATTAATTGAGGAGTTGCCCAAATATGAAGATATATCTGTCGTGGCCTGGTTCGATCGGGAAGCAGGATCGAAACAAAGCAATTATAGAAGTGTGTTGTTCCCGGAAAAAATAAGAGCAATCGATTTTGATAAGCTTGTGATCGCTATTGCTGATGAAAACAGGGCGTATAAAACTGCGCTGGAGATATCGGAAGAATATGATATTCCTATGGAGAAGATTATATGGAAGTACAGTCGAAAGATGACGCTTTTTTAGAATTGTCAATTATTGTTCCTGTATACAATGTATCAAGATATCTGCCGGAGTGCCTTGACTCGTTGATACACCAGAATGTTAAGAACGTTGAGTTTATCTGTATTGATGACGGGTCAACAGATGATTCTTTATCTATTCTTAAAGAGTATTCATTTCGGGATCCCCGATTTAAAGTGATCAGCAAAGAGAACGAAGGATATGGAAAGACAATGAATTTGGGCTTGGATCAGGCCAAAGGGAAATATATAGGTGTACTGGAAAGCGATGATGTTGTTTCTGATAATGCGTATTCGCTGTTATTGGAAGTGGCTGAAGAAAGCGACGCAGATATTGTAAAAGGAAATATACGATTCCTTAGCCAAGAGGGTTGTATGGAGGTGGAAACGTATCGAGGGTTTCCATATCGCAAACTGATTGATCCGCAAAACCAGCTTTCTATCTTAACAGCAGGAATTAGTTATTGGAGCGGTATATATAAACGTGAATTCCTAGAAGAGAACAGGATACGCTTTCATGAGACACCCGGGGCATCGTATCAGGACTATTCCTTTTATTATCTGGCGGTAATGTGCACTGAGAAAATGGAACTAATTGAGGATTATATAGTTAATTATCGTGTTGATAATACAGCTTCATCTGTTCATGATCCGAATAAGGTTTTCGTTATATGTGAGGAATGTGATCATTTGCGAAAAGAAATGGATGTACGAAAACTGGCGGAGGTATATTATGATATTGAACCACTTCTTCGTTTTGAGGCATATGAATGGAACTATAAAAGATTGTTGGAATACTATAAATATCCATTCATGGAACGGTTTAAAAAAGAGTTTTCGGCATTATTGCATGACGGGAGAATAGTTCGATCTTTATGGGATGAGGATTCATATCGAAGACTGGAAATGCTGCTGGATGATCCTTTTTCCTATTATCAGAAATTTGCGAGGATCCAATTTGATGATATGCTGGATGAATATCATAGAAAGCTTTTTAGATATAGTAGAAAGGGTATAATCGAGGGCTTGATTGGTGAGGGGGGGATATACATTTTTGGCGCCGGAAAGACAGGAGCGCTTGTGTTTAAACTGCTCGAGAATAATGGTATGAATGCTGCTGATGATATAAAAGGATTTCTTGTATCCGGTAAAAAAGAAGATGAGTCTTGTTTTATAGGATTGCAGGTATTTGAGGTTACAGAGCTTCCTGGAAGTGAACGTGATAGATTGGTGATCATCGCGGTGGGGAAGAATAATCGTGAAATGGTCAAACTGATATTGAAGGAAAATGACTATGAAAATGTCGTGATAGCAGATGATTTTTTCTATGAAGTTTTCAGGTAAAGCTGGTTTAGAGAATGGTAATTGTATGGCTGAGATGAATGGATGGAACATTAAAAACAAGACAAAAGAAAGCTTTTTTGTTGAATTCCCCAAAGCTATTCTAGGATGGTATGCTCTTCCGCAAAACGGGAGGGCTCTTTTTGTATCTGGGGGAGCGCCGGAAGGAGAAGTGCTGTCTGAGGTTCTGGCAGATGAAGGATTGCAGGTTGATATTAAGACTCTTGAAGAGGTGGAGAAAAGCTGTTCACCTGAATGGAAATACGACACTGTGGTAGGTTTTGGTATCATCGAAAGATCGCCTGATCCTGTTTTAATGCTTAAAAAGCTGTTCGATTATTTATCAGATAAAGGGCATATGCTGATCGCAGTGGACAACAGAATAGGGATAAGGTATTTTTGTGGGGATAAGGATGCCTTTACAGATCAGGTCTTTGATGGGATAGACAATTACAGAGTATACAATAGTGGTTTTGGCGGGAAAAAACAGCGCGCATATGCAAAGGCTGAGTATGCCGAGATGATGGAAGCGGCGGGATTTATGAAACGGAGGTTTTATACTGCTGTTCCGAATATCGAAAATCCAAGGCTTCTTTATGCGGAGGATGTGCTTCCTAAAGAGAAACTGGAGCATCGGATTTATCCGGAATACAGGAATCCGGGGACTGTATTTCTTGAGGAAGAGATACTTTATGATACGCTCATCAAAAATGGTTTGTTCCATCCTATGGGAAATGGGTATCTTATCGAATGTACGAAAAACGGAAGCTTGGCTAATGTTGAGATGGTTACATCCTCTTTGGACAGAGGGCCTGCTTATTCTATGTATACCATTATACGAAGAGATGGAAAAGTGGAGAAACGTCCGGCATATTTGGAGGGCGTATCACGTCTGAAAGAGTTTGAAGCAAATAATCAGTATCTCAATGAACATGGAGTTAAGACTATACAGGGAGCGGTTGAAGACGGCGCATTTGTTATGCCTTATGTGGATGGCCAGGATACAAATGATTTCTTTCGAAAGCTTTTTTGGCTGGATCGAGAGGCTTTTGAAAAGGCGTTGGACAGATGGATGAATCTGATTGAAGACTCCTCGGAACATGTTCCATATAATAAAGTGGATTGGGAGAATTTTGAGCCATGGATGGAAAAGCGCAAGGAGGATGATCCATTCAGAGATAAGTGGAGAAAACTGGCTTTTGGATCGGATGAAGACCAGCGTAATATTGGCTCTATTCTTGCACGCGGATTTATTGATCTTGCAAGTATTAATTGTCTGGTGGATAGGGGAGAGTTTGTTTTCTTTGATCAGGAATTTGTGCTTGATAATCTTCCGGCTAATGCTATTAAGATTCGGACAATAGATTTTATCTATGAACCTGAAATGGACAAGTTATGCCCCAGGGAGTACTACTATGCAAGATATCACCTTAAGGAACACGCCGTGATATGGCGGCGATTCGCGGATGAGTTTATCAGAAAGCTTCGTAATCTGGATGCGCAAAAACAGTATCTTTTGAAAGTTACCAGAAACGGTCAGACTGCGGCTATAAATCGTAATCGTATAAATTTTCCTGGGAAGGAATATAACAGCGTCATCGGAGATATATTTGCCGACCTGTCGGGGAAAAAGCTTTATGTATTTGGTTCGGGTAACTATGCCGGATCGTTTTTTTCAAGGTATGGAGCATACCTTCATATCGAGAGGATACTTGATAATGATCGGCAGAAGCATGGAAAGCAACTACACGGCATTACGATATGTGGAATGGATGCGCTAAAGGTTGAGGATCCTGCAAGAACAAAAGTGTTTATATGTATGAAGTTTTATCAGGAGGTAATGCAGGATTTAAAGAAGATAGGTTTTACAGATGTAGGAGTCTTCAATCCGGATGCCATATACCCGACTGCGCCCGGACGGGAACATATGGAAAGCGTTCGGAATGAGCAGAAAGAAACAAGTGTACAAGGAAAAGAGCCTGAAGCGCAGATTTCGTTTGATGCTAAAGGTGAAAGGTCTAAGAAGTATAAGGTTGGATATATTTCCGGGGTCTTTGATCTATTTCATATTGGTCATGTGAATCTATTCCGCCGTGCAAAGGAACTGTGTGAATATCTTATTGTTGGTGTGGTTACTGATGAGCAGGTTATGAATGGAAAGAGGACATTGCCACACATCCCATTCGAACAGCGAATAGAAATTGTCAGAGCCTGCAGATATGTGGATGAGGCTGTTAGGATACCTCCGGAGGCGGCTGATACACAGGAAGCTTATATGCGATACCATTTTGATGTACAGTTTTCAGGCAGTGATTATGAGAACGACCCATTCTGGCTTTCTTGTCGGGACTGGCTTCGGAGTAAAGGCGCGGATTTTGTGTTTTTTCCCTATACAAAGGAGACCAGTACTACGGCAATCAAGCAGGAGCTTAAATCAAAAGAGGAGAATGAGTGTTCCTCTTGACACATATAAAAGATGGAATGAAAAGGAGAACTGAATGAGACTGATCTGTGAATCAAGAGGAATAATCAATCGATTGAGACCCGGGGGAAGGATGCAAAACATTCTGGATTCCGGCTTTCAATATGGTGTACTCAGTGCAGCGGCCTTATGTGAGCCGCTTGAGTTTCGGAATATCAAAAGAAGGAATTTCATGCGAGAGTATGATGTATACTTTACGGAGCATCCCGAAAAGCTGAAGGCGGAAATGGAGGCAAGCATCATAAAGAATGCAAAAGAGCGGGGGTTTAAGCTGCCTATAGCCATGACGCCTTTAGTCTCGCATGAGGTAAAGGATGATGAGGTTGATTCGAAAGTGTTGAAAAAGCTTTCGGAGGAAAGTCTGGAAGCGGCGATAGCAGCAGACTGTGAACGTATCATTGTCCATCCGATGTATATCGGAATAGACAGTAAGAAATTATGGGAAGAGAATAAGGAGTTTTATTTAATACTTGATAGAATTGCTGATGAAAAAGAAAGCAGTATAAGGATACTTCTGATCAACAAAGGAAAGAATATCAACGGTCATCTGATTCGGGGAGTATGCGCGGAAGCGGAAGAAATGGTGCAGTGGGTGGATGAACTGAACCGTCTGGCAGGAAAGAAACGCTTCGCCTGTTGTTTTGATATCGGTACTGCCACGCTTTGCGGACAGAATCTGTTTGAGGCGATGGTTCCGTTGGGGGACCGGCTGGAGGCGGTGATCATCCGGGACTGTGACGGTGTGACGGATGTGGCGATGCTGTCATATACAGCCTGCGTCAAGGGGCAGCAGACGGACTGGCTGTATATGATCCGTGCACTGCGTAAGCTGGAATTTGACGGTGATCTGATCATGGATTTTTCCGACACATATAATGCGTTTCCGGATAGCTTAAGAAAAGCGTTATTATCCATGGCATATGATGTGGGGAAGTTCCTGCTGTGGCATATCGACATGGAACGAATGGTGAAGAGTTATAGTAAGCGGGTTCTTTTTGGAGCCGGAAATATGTGCCGCGCATATATGAAAGACTACGGAAAAGAATATCCGCCTCTATATACCTGCGATAATAACAGTGCACGCTGGGGAGAGGAATTCTGCGGACTGACGATAGAGAATCCGGAAAAGCTGAAAGAATTGCCGGAGGATGTGGCGATCTTTATCTGTAATATTTATTATGATGAGATAGAGGGGCAGTTACGGGAGATGAAACTGAAAAATCCGATCGAACGTTTTAGTGATGAGTACATGGCCACTTTTCATATGGAACGGCTGAAGATGGCAGCGGATCCGAATGCCGGAAAGGGGGCGAAGGCATGAGCTTGCGGATCGGAGTACAGAGCAAAAATGCAGTATTTGATGAGAGCCCGGCAGAGGGATTTGCCTTGCTGAAAGCCGCCGGTTTTGACTGCTGTGATTTTTCTCTGAATAACTATCTGAAAAATACGGATCTGTATCAGGAAAAACTGAATCTTTTTTTTGATCAAAGTGTTTCGGAACTGGAAACATATTTTGCACTACATAAAGAGGGTGCAAAGCAGGCAGGGATCTTTATCAACCAGATGCACATGCCCTATCCGACTTTTGTGCCGGGAGCCAAAAAAGAGGTGAATGATTATCTCTGGAATGAGGTGGGGCCGAAAAGCATGGAGATCTGCCGTTTTTTGGAATGCCCCAATATAGTGATTCATGGTTTTAAGCTGGATCGTTATTACGGCAGTGAACAGGCAGAATGGGAAAAGACGGAAGAGTTCATTGAATCTCTTGCGCCTGTAGCAAAGGAATACGGGATCACGATCTGTATGGAAAATCTTTGGAATACCTTGGGAACACATAAGGTCGAAGGACCCGGATGCAATGCAGTGAAAGCGGTAAAGCGTATCGATTCGATCAATGAAAAATACGGAGCGGAAGTGCTGGGTTTCTGCTATGATACCGGTCATGGAAATCTGGTGGGGCTGGATCCCTATAAGTTCATAAGCACGTTGGGAAAGCGTCTGAAAGTGCTGCATATACATGAAAATGATGGAGCCGAGGATCTGCATCAGCTGCCGTATACTTTTACCCGAACCAGAGAAAACACCAGTGTATTGGATTGGGATGGCGTACTCCGGGGGCTGAAAGATATAGGCTTTGACGGGGTGTTAAGTTTTGAGACAGCTCCTGTGCTGGATTGTTTTCCGAAAGAACTGAAAGCGGAGGCGCTGCATATGATCGCGGCGGTTGGCCGATATTTTTCTGCACAGATAGAGAATAACAGGTGAAGTGAGGATGATCTCATGGTAAAGGATTTTGAAATGACACGGGAGGTATACAGCCATCTTCAGGATGATCTTAGTCGTTTTATCTATGAAGGACGAGTGATGTATTGCCTGACAGGTGATATTTCCTATATGAATCGGGTGAGTAGATCTGTTCTGGATCGGGATCTGCTGGATGCTATGATGAAGGAATTAGCAAAGATCAGTGATCGCCTTATCGTACGGGGAGCCGGAAATGATTATTCCGTAATCCGGGAGTTGTATCCTGAATTCGATTTCAAATGTTTCTGCGATTATGATCCTACGAAGATCGGGCAACTGATCGACGGTAGGGAGGTGCTTTCACCGGAAGAATTCTACAGACAGTATGCGGATCATTATGTGCTGGTCAATTCGGCAGCGGCAAATGGGGAGATCATGGAAGAGTTAAAAGGACATGGTATCCCTGAAGAAAGGATTTATAACCTGGCCAAGGCATATGAAGCTATCTGTGACCGGCAGTATTTTGAAAAAGAGATCCTACCGGTATGGGAAAATGAGGTTTTTATCGATGGCGGCTGTTATGATGGCAGGACGGTAAGGCAGTTTGTAAATTATTGTGATGGAAACTATAAGAAGATCTATTCTCTGGAACCGGATCCGGATAATTATGAAGTGGCAAAGACAGGATTTGAAAAAGAGCCGGTCAGGGATCTGGCTCTATTGAATAAGGGATTGTGGGATTGTAGTACCAGGCTTTCATTCTCGGGAGGGGCTTCTCAGGGAGCCAGGATCTCGGATGACGGTTCATTTACAATAGAAACGCTATCTGTTGATGAGCTGGCAGGGGAGGATAAGGTCACATTCATAAAAATGGATGTAGAAGGTGCTGAGTATAAGGTTCTTTTGGGAGCTGAAAAGACGATACGGCGGGATCATCCGAAGCTGGCGATCAGTATTTACCATAAGCTTGAGGATATCTTCGAACTGCCGGAACTGATCCTATCAATGCAGCAGGATTATCGTTTTTATCTGCGCCATTATCAGTTGGGACAGTACGAAACGGTGTTGTATGCAATTTGAGGATGACGAGACATGTCACGTTTTGAACCGACAGACAGCTTTTTTGAAGATGAGATACGGGAAGGCTTTTATATTCCAGCGGTGATGAAGAAGGCCTGGGGTGCGCAGCTGAGAGTGCTGAACGAGATCGATCGTGTATGCGTAGAACTGGGGATAAAGTATTTTGCTACCTGGGGGACCTTTCTTGGCGCGGTTCGTCACGGAGGCTATGTGCCTTGGGATGATGACCTGGATATCTGCATGCTGCGTGATGATTACGATCATTTTCTGGAGGAGGGTATTCCGTTATTATCGGAGGGATATACGGTTTATAATCACAAAAGCCGTGCAGATCACCTTATGTTTGTTGCAAATGTAGTAGCCAGAGAAAATATCTGTTTTGAAGAGGAATACCTGAAAGAATTCCATGGCTTTCCGTATATAGTGGGAGTGGATGTATTTCAGTTAGACTATATGTCACCGGATCCTAAAGAGCACCAATTATTCCGGCTGAGATCGATGCTCGTACAAAAAGTGGCCGGTGATATTTTTCAGGGAAAGCTGGAAGGCAAGGATCTTAGAAATCAATTGAAGCAGCTGGAAGAGACTATCGGAATACGGCTCCCGGATGGAATGGATCCGAATGAAGTAAGACGGATCCTGGATATAAAGACAGTGGAACTGTTTTCCTATTATGTCGGAAAAAAAGAACGGGCTGAAAAAATCGTGCAGATGATGCCCTGTGGTTTCTGGGATGATGATTTCTATATCCTGCCGGCGAAGTATTATAGGAAGCAGACAGAGATTCCCTTTGAAATGGGGAAGATGCCTGTACCATTATATTATGAACCCGCAGTCAGAAAGCATTATAGAGAGTATATGAAGGTCTATAAGGGCGGAGCGGCCCACAGTTATCCCTATTTTGAGGCAATGAGGGAGGAAATGCAGGCGCTTTCGGGGAATGAACTGCCGGAATATCATGTGAATGTGGAAGCGTTGCCGGAACGGAGAACGGTCCTTGGAAGCGACACAGCGCATCCGGGAGAGTCTTACAGGGATGTTGTGAACGAATGTTTGGGAGAAATGGAAAGCCTGCAGGCAGAGCTGAAATCTTTGGTGAATACTATCGGTATCTGTGCGGAACTGCAACAGTTGGCAGTAGATCTGGGAACATATATGGAAGCCGTCAAGGGCGAAGGCTATGATATCGTAGGGATACTTGAAAAATATTGTGAGGCGTTGTACGGATTTTCACAGGAGAATACGACGGAAGCTTTATCTGCTGTAAACGGGCTATTTCATGAGGCCTCTGAAAAGATCCGCGTGAGAAAGGAGATCCTGTTCCTGCCGTTTAAGGGGAAATACTGGAAAGCGTTTGAGACGGAATATAAAAAATGGGCAACTGATCTGAATGCAGATGTGTATGTGGTGCCGATCCCGTATTATTACAAAGATTATCTCGGACAGCTTTATGATATGCAATATGATTTTTCAGAGTATCCGGCAGATCTGCCGCGTATCCATTATGATGAATATGATCTCGCATTGCATCATCCGGACAGGATATATATACAGAATCCTTATGATCAATGGAATGAGATCACCTCGGTCCCGCCGGCATATTTCAGTGACAAGCTGCTGGCTTATACGGAACGTCTGATCTATATCCCCTGGTTTCGTACTTATGATTTTACCCGAGAGGATGGGCCGCAATACTTTAACATGAAGTATTATTGTAACATGCCCGGGGTGATCAACGCGGATGAAGTGATCCTGCAATCGAGGATGATAAAGGATGCGTATATCGAAAAGCTTTGTGAATTTGTAGGAGAAGAGACAAGGGAGATCTGGGAGAAAAAACTCATGGTGGCGGATCCGGAACCCCGAAGCGGAGCCGGAAAAGAGCCGGATGAGAAGATATTATTATATTATCAGGATTTCAGTGATGTCCTTCTTTATGCAGAACAGTCCGTGGAAAAGTTGCAGGCAGCGGTAGAGCGGTTTAAAGGGCAGAAAGAGTATGAGAAAATGATCATACTGAAATCCGCACTGATCGATGAAGAACTAAAGAAACTTGAACCGGAACTGTATGAACATTATACCGAGGCGCTTGCTGCGGCGGCTTCCGTAGGGGCGGTGGAAGTGAGAAATGAGAGTACGACGAATCTTGCGGCGCTGGTGGAGGCTTGTTCAGCATTTTGCGGCGATGCCGGAAGGATTGCGCATATGTTTAACGTGGCTGGGAAGCCGGTAGAGATACAGGAATATGAGTGAAAAAGTGTGTATCTTACTCCATTCGTATTCTGACGAAATCGTCCATGAGAGGCAGGACAGGTTTTAGATAGCCGTATTCACTTCCGTCAATGATCATTTTTTTCAGGAGACGGTCGCGGTAAGGGGCATATTTTTCATTACTCCAGTTTAGCTTGTCTTTGATGTCTTTTGCCTTGCCGCTTTCCGATGTGATGATCGCATAAAGCAGTTTGCGGTCTTCACCGGAGAGCTCGGACCAGATCTTGTCATAGACATAATCCTCCAGATATTGACGGTATTCCGGCAGAGCAGCGTTAAAGTCGCCCTGGTGACGATAGGTAAAATATCCTAAAACCTGGAAGGCAAAAGAATAACCTTTCGTGAGTGCGGCCATCTGTCTGGCGTCATTTTCAGATACACTCAGGTTTTTGGCATAGTTAGCCGCTATGGTGCTCAAGTTCAGCGAACGAAGACGTATTTCCGGAGCGCGATACAGGAAAGTCAGGTTTTTCTCATTTCGCAGATCGTTGATATTATCGTAAAGACCGGTCATTAGGAGAAAGATGGGGTAGTCTTCGCGAATCAGTATCTGGTATATACTGGCAAATTCACGCATGGTGTCATTTGAGATCACCTCATCGATGCATATAAGAAGTTTTTTGTCTCGTTTGGCATATTTTTCGAGAGCGCTCCTTATTGCCAGGGTGGGATTTTGAATTTTTATGGCACCGTTCAACTGAACACCAAAGCCAAGTAATGAAAAACCTCCGCCTTGTTTGAGAAGGTTTGCCAGGCGGTTTTCGTTGTATAAGGTTTGAGCCAGGGTCAGGAGCAGATCCTGGGAAGTACTCAATTCAACGCTTTCCCAATCATCCTTTTTTTGCAGATGTTTTCGGATTTCGGTCATCAATACGGTTTTTCCGCTGCCACGAACCCCGGTGATCAGGAAAGTCTGCTGATTTGGAGGTACATTCAAAAAGGCATCCAGCATTTCGTTTGTTTCGGTGAAACGAGGAATGTTTTGCAAGGGTTCTTTTCCGAAAGTGATCGTGTAAGGATTTCCCATGGTATACCTCCCGGTACGTAACTTGTTTATTACTTTTTATTTGTTTTGGACCGCTTTATTACTTTTTATTAGTTTGAATTTATTTTATCACTTTTTATTACTTTTGCAAGCACTGATTGTAAATAAAATAAAAAATTGACAGCGATAAAAAAATCCTCTATACTTGATAATTGGAGGGGATGGTGTGAAAAATTCGAGAAATGCGGGGAGAAAGGCCAGCCTGACAGCGGATCAGGTCAGAGCGCTTAAGCTACGGTGGGAAGCGGGTGAAAGCGTTTCTTCGCTTGCCAAAGAATGCGGCATTTCCAGACAGGCCTTATATAAGCATTTAAGGGAAGATGGTTATACGCCGGTCAGGATCGAATATTGTGTAGATGGGGAATTGTCTACCGTGATCGAAGCGGATTTCCGGCGGGAACGGATACATATAATCAATTATGCTGCGCAGTTGTCGAAGAGAGCTTTTGGTTTTGACGAAACACCGGATTGGGATGATTTCCTGCAGTTTTTGGAACATGAATGCTTACGAAAAGCGGGAGCAGCAGAAAACGGAGTAAGGTTCCTTAGCGAGAATGGTAAATGTTTTCTTTTGCCGGATGTGGAAGGTGAGTTTGACGGGATAAGCCTGCAGGTGCATGCCACTGATGGTACGGATGTTCCGGTATTTCATTTTTCCAAGGAAGATATGCTCCTGTACAGGAGTGATACGGATGGATATCAGCTGAAAGGGCTGACGCCGGATCGCAGATATTTTGTCAAAGCCCAGGCGATCATGGCGGGGATAAAACTGAGAGACTGGGCAGTGGAGATCATTGCAGCCGGCTTATGCAGACAATTTGCGATTCCCTATGTCGAACAGCGGCATTGCCGCTTTGTATACGGCCGGGAAATGTTGGATGCCGTGTACTCGCCGAATTTTGAACTGGACGGATATACCTTTATCTCTTTTGAGAGTCTTTTGGAACGGAACCGCAGGGTTACAAAGGATGATGCCTTTATACGGATGGATGCCGTTTCCAAGCTGAAATGGTGTGCAGGGCAGCTGGCTGAGATAGCCGGACTTGAATACGACAGGACGGAAAAGTATATGCTCGACCTGGCAGTTCTTGACTGTCTGGTGGGAAATGTGGACCGGCATACAAGAAATTTCGGCCTGTTTTACGATAATGATAAGGGACGCTATGAAGTGCCGCTGGTGTTTGACAGTGGTATGGGACTGTTTGAACACGATCATTTCCGGGACAGATACAAGGATTTTGATGAGGCGATGCGAAATGTATATGTTTCGCCCTATGGTGAGGACCCGTTTGAAATGCTGCAGCTGCTGGATCAGGAGTTTCATCTGAAGAACGTATATCCCGGAATTGAAGCGCCGGACTACAGGGATGTCCTGACAACGCCGTTTGCGCTGGAATATGAAAAGAGGATGCGGGAAACATGGCAGAAGTTCGACTGATCAACAATCTGAAAGGTGTTCTGTATTACCTGGACACGCCCCTGCTTGACTTTGAGATAAAGGACAGGACTTTGGTCAGGGCGACAGACTTGAACAATGGGAAGTATTTTCCGCCGGAACTTGCGCTGTGGGGAGTCAGTTACGGGAATATCAATGCATTCTTTGAACGCCGGACCATGAAGGAAGGGTGCATGTTTTATCGGGAACACTTAAGGGCGATCGGAATGGAACGTTTTGATTTTGATACCTATATCCGGAAGAATAACGGTAACAATACGCTGGATAATTACTGGGTGAGATTCCCGGATTTCGGAGCAAGGTGCTTTAAGGATATCGTGGAGAAGAATTATGGGTTTATTTAATTTCAAGAGCAGAGAAGAAAAAGAGCTGGACGGACTGATCCAGAAGATGGAGATGAACCTTTCGAACAATTACAAGGACAATGCCCAGTCGGATCTGAAAAAGCTGGAGGAGACCCTGGCGGAAATGAAGGCCGCAGGTACGCTCAAAGAGGCGGTCCTTGCAAAGTACGAGTCCGTTATGGAGGATTACCGGCAGAGACTTAAAGGTTACAGTCACAAGGACCAGAAGCCCTACTGGCACTGAATGGAGAGGTTTTTGACCGTGTCGTGGCAGAGTACGGAAGGGGATCATTGAAATGAGGGAGCAGCAATATGCGATTCTGGTTTAAACTCTGGAAGGATGCACGTCTGAAGCGGGAGATCACAGTTGAACGCAATGAGGAGGACAGCCGCACCCACAAGGTCTTTCATGCCCTGGAGGACGCGGCGCATGCCTTTGATCTGTCAGTCCCGATCTGGCTGGACAAGAATATCAAGGATTTTAAGCGCGCTTCCCGCTGCCGTTTCACGCAGGACAGCTTTCTGGAGCCGCTGGATCATGACTATCTGGAAATGATCGTGCTGGAGGAAGATGAACTACAGTAAGATGAAAAGCTTATGCGGCTATTCATCCGGGACAAAGGAGATAAGAAATATGAACCTGATAAGCGAACGTTATCTGGATGACGGATGTG
The DNA here is from genome assembly GCA_016282915.1 of Lachnospiraceae bacterium. Classification (GTDB taxonomy): domain Bacteria; phylum Bacillota; class Clostridia; order Lachnospirales; family Lachnospiraceae; genus NK4A136. Next base: position 39,297 of record JAEELW010000039.1, read on the forward strand.
CGACAATCGAACTGACGGAGTTGCAGAAAGAGCACATAAGGATCTTTACGGAAAAGTGCAGAAGCGGTGAATATCGTTTCAGAGACCGTGAATGCGAGTGTGGACACGGTGATTTTGAAGTGATCGCAAAGAAAGACAGATACGGCATTCCAATGGATACGGTCATCTGCAAAAACTGCGGGCTGATCATGACTTCACCCTGTCTGGATGACAAAAGCAATAATGAGTTTTACGACAAGGATTATCCCTTGATATACAGAGCGGTGGAAAAGCCCTCGGAAGAACAGTTTCTTGAAGCACGGAAAGACGGTGATACTATTGTCGATTTTATCCGAAGGCATAAAGGTCCTCTTTCGGGTGAGGTTTTGGAAACGGGCTGTGCAGATGGAAGAAATATCATTGCTTTTAAGGAAAAAGGATACGATACACTGGGGCTCGATCTTTCGCACAGCTATGTTGAATTTGGAAGAAGCAAAGGACTTGATCTGTTTTGTTCGGACCTGTCTTCCTTTGATTTTGGGGACAGGCAATTCGATATCATCGTATTGAGCCATGTGTTGGAGCATTTTACGGACCTTGGAAAAGAGCTTGGGGTGATAAGAGGTCTGTTGAAGGATGAGGGTGTTTTGTATATCGCGCTTCCGGGTATTAAAAATCTGAGTTATGGGGCATACAGGGCAGATTTTCTGCAGATGCTTCAGAATGCCCATATTTTCAATTTTTCAAAAAAGTCATTGTGCAGGGTCATGAAAAAGTATGGCTTTGAGAGTGTTTACTGCAATGAGGCGATCGCCGGAGTTTTCCGGAAATGTGAACCGGAGGAAAATGGGGAAAACGTCTATGAGGAAACGCTTGCCTATCTGAAGAGTATAGAAGCTGCAAAAGGAGACCTGAGGCTCCTGTGGCATAGCAGGGCGAACGATATCATTTCAAAATATGGCCCCGGTGAAGTGCTCCTGTATGGCGGAGCAGCGGAACTTGATGATTGCGTGCAAAACCTGAAGGATCTGGATTCGATCAAAGGCTTTTTTTATCCGGACCGGAAAACACCTGCACAGGTCATCGAATATATCCGGTCGGCGGGAGCAGGCTTGAAATGCCTTCTGGTCGCGGATATGGCGGATCTGAACCGGGTATATGATTTTGAGGAACTGTTTGATGAGCTGGATGTATATTCTCTTTACAGTGAAATCTACTAAAAAACAGTAAAAATCCGCTGTTTTCCCCTTGCAAACTTGACATAAAAGTGATAAACTTATCTTAACTATAAAAAGGATAGTGTACCCTATTATATCCGAAAAAACGCATTCGCACAGGAAGCGATACGGGATATGATACGACGATCAGGGAAGAAAGGAGGGTACATATGGCTTCGATCAACAATGCTGCATTAAGCAACGTATATAATTTCTATCAGGCCGATCTGTTACCCAGGTCTTCCAGCAATCGTTTTGATTCCCACAAGAAGAAGGACCTTCAGGACGTTTACAAATCGATCGTAAAGCTCAGTAAGGATGAGCCTGTTTTTCTTATGGACCGTTCCAGGGAAGTGGAGGAGTACACGATCCATATGAAGGAAAGTGCGCTTCTCTTCCGCAACCGCATCGCATCCATCGGCGGTCTGGAGGAGGATACGATCTTTGATCAGAAGACGGCCTATTCTTCCGATCCGGATATCGCGGAGGTGCTGAGGCAGCCCGAGGGAGCGGAAGACACGGAAGCGGTTACGCTGCGGGTAAGCAGTCTGGCGACCCCGCAGGAAAACAGGGGGAAGTTCATTCCGGAGGATGAGATGGGCCTGCCGGTCGGCAGCTATTCCTTTGACTTGGCTACGCAGAATTCGAATTATGAACTGCAGTTTACGATCGGCGATAACGATACCAATAAGGACGTGCAGGGGAAGCTTGCCCGTCTGATCAATAACTTCAAGCTGGGGCTGAATGCCTCCGTGGAGGAAGACGGAGCCGGGAATACGGCGCTGATGATACGCTCGAAGAGCGTGGGTGACCGCGGCGTGGGCGGCGGACATTTTACGGTTTCGGATGAAAATACGAGCCAGCGCAGCGGCATCGTTGACTATCTGGGGATAAGGACACCGAGCAAAGAAGGTGCGGATGCGGTCTATTCCGTAAACGGAAAGACTTATACATCACCCTCCAACGATGTCGTATTGGAGCAGGGTTATGAACTGAAGCTGAAGAAAGCGGATCCCGGGCGGGATGTGACCGTCGGATACAAACCGGACCTGGAGAGCATGAAGGATAATATCATCTCTCTTGCGGGATCCTATAACGATTTTCTCAAAGCTACGGCGGAGTATATCGACCGACAGCCCAGAACGAGCATACTGGTAAACGAGATGAAGAGCGGCAGCGCTACCTATACGAAGCTTCTGCGGAATATGGGGGTGGAGCAGGCCGATGACGGAACGCTGAACATTGACGGGGAACGTCTGGCCGAGAGCTTAAAGACCGGCGATCCTGAGTCAGAGCTGGGCGTATTGAAAGATTTTACAAAGTTTGCCCTGCGGAGGGCAAACCAGATCCAGATCAATCCGATGGACTATGTGGATAAACGTATCGTGGCTTATAAGAATCCGACACAGCCGCATTATGCAAATCCTTATGTGACCAGCGCATACAGCGGCATGCTCTTTAACGGATACATGTAAGCGATGCTGTCGGTATTGCTGATCTGGATATTTATACTGATCACGACTTTTGTTCCGGGTTTTCTTATCGTCGGATTGTGCGGACGGAAAGAAGGCCTGGATCATTTCAAGCTGGAGGATATCTCCATATGCGGCCTGATGGCAGTGACCGTATATGGAGAATTTTTCAGCCTTTTTTCCGGCGTCGGGATCCTCTGCCGCATCCTGCTTCTGATCTTCTGTCTTGCGGCGGGCTTCCTTCTGCGAAAAAAAATAGGGGCTTATCTGAAAGAGCACAGGCCCGGAAAGCCTGCAGCGGCCGGGCTGGTCTTTCTGGTGCTGCTCATGGCTTACGGCGGATCGCGCGGCTATTTCCACTTTGATTCGGACCTCTATCACGGGCAGTCCGTGCGCTGGATCGAGGAATACGGCGTGGTACCCGGGCTGGCAAACCTGCATGTGCGTCTGGCCTATAATTCGGCGGCTTTTGTGCTGACGGCCGTGTACAGTTTCGTTCAGGAAAGCGGACAATCCTATCATGCCGTCGCATCATTTCTGGCGCTGCTCGTCGGGATCGGCGCCTGCCGCTGTTTCCATATCCTGAAGGACCGCAGCCCCCGGGGGAGCGATCTGGCGCGCATCGCGACGCTTTACTATATCTGCAATATCTTTGACGAGATGGTATCGCCGGCTTCGGACTATTTTGTCATGCTCCTTTTCTTCCATATCGTGACGGGGCTGCTGGAGCTTTATGAAAAGAAGGGAGCTTTGCGGAAGGAAGCGGGAAATTATGCGGTCTATGCTCTGCTGGCCGTCTTTGTCGTGACGGTCAAGCTCTCGGCAGCAGCAGCGGTGCTGGTGGTGCTGATCCCGCTGTATATGTTCTGGAAGGAAAGGCGCTTTCGGACGATCCTTCGATACGCACTCGGCAGTCTTGTGATCGCGCTGCCATTTATGATCCGGAATTATATCCTTTCCGGGCGTATCCTTTATCCTTCGGCCTTTCCGGATATCTTCCATCCGGTCTGGAAAGTGAACGAGGGCATATCGGCGGGAGATACGGCCTATATCATCGGCTACGGGAAGGGCTTCACCACGGCGGAAGCTGCGGATTATCCCCTGCGGCAGTGGTTTCCGGTCTGGTGGGGACAGCTGGGAACGATGGAAAAACTGTTTTTTGCGGCAACGCTGGTCTCGGTGCTGGTATTGTTCGTTTCGCTTTTCCTGCGGAAAAAGGCGGTGATCCCGCATATCGTGGAGGGGACGGTATTGGCTTCGGTGCTTTTCTGGTTTGTTTCGGCGCCGCTGATCCGCTACGGTCTGGCTTTCCTGATCTGCTTTCCTTTCGTGATGCTTGGGGAGCTTCTGGAGATAAATAAAGAGAAGCATGAAGCATGGCAGAAGGGACGCTTTATCGGCTGTCTGCTGCTCCTTTCGCTTTTTCTGCTCTATAAGGGCGTGCAGCTGGGGAGGACGGTACTGCGGCAGATCGGTCAGCCATATTACCTGAGCCAGCAGGATTACGGACATTATGAAACGGAAGCGAATGTCGTGGACGGTACGACGATCTATACGCCGCTGGAGGGAAACCAGTGTGGTTATGAGGCCTTTCCTTCCGCGCCCGAGATCTTTGAGGGACTGCATCTTCTCGGGGATGGTGTGGAGGATGGATTCTGTATCCGGGATGACTTGTAATAAATTGTGATTCTGCGTATAATAGGCAGGATAGGGAGGATCGTGATTTGCTTTTACAGCCGACAGTCAATATAAGTGAATATTATGATGCGCAGGGCATGATCCCGCCTGCAGAGTGCGAGCGGCTGCGGGCAGATTCCGACGCCTGGTTTGAAGAGCTTGGAGAGATCCGCCGCAATGTGAGCGCGGGGGTCTGTTCCTATAAGGGGCGGATCAACGAAAAGCTGCAGGAGCGTACGGCGGAAGCTTATGAGGATATCGTGGCTTTTCTCGGAGAGGAAAGCTATGCAAGCACGGCGCGTTATGACGATGAACTGATGATCTTTTCCTGTACGGGCACGATCTACCGCCTGGAAGAGGGCAGTGTGGAAAAGTGTATCTACGACCAGATCGAATATATTGAAGATTTTCTGGATCTTTATGCCGAAATGGGCTTTCTGTTCCGGCGTATCATTCAGAAGATGCCCTATGATGAGGGGCTGAACTTTATCGGCGAGAAAGGGATCTCGGTGTTTGCCATTGAGCAGATGCTGCAGGATATGCCCATCGGCGGGAAGGCAAAGATCGCGGGCTGCATCGCTTCGTATCTGGACAATATCGGGCGGGGAAAAGAAGCCGGATATCTGCGCAGTGTGATGGAGGTGCAGTGAAATGGATGATAAGAAATTCTGTTTCATCATCTGCACCGAGCGGGAGATCTTTTACCGTGAGTGCGCTTATTATATAAGTTATCTGCGTATCCCCGATGGTTACAGGGCCGAGATACTGCCGATCCGTGATGCAAAGAGCATGGCGGCGGGCTACAATCTCGGAATGGGTGCGACGGATGCAAAATACAAGATCTACCTTCATCAGGACTGTTTCATTCTGAACCCGAATTTCCTGAACGATCTGCTGACGGTCTTTTCCATGGATGAAAGGATCGCCATGGTCGGAATGCAGGGCGTGCAGCGCATTTCGCCGGATGCCGTGGAATGGAACGTGGCGCCGGTGGGGCGGCTTTATGAAGAAAGCCAGGGTATGGCCGATTATGAGAGCTATGCTTTTCAGCCTTCCGATGGCGTGACGGACTGCGATTATGTGCGGGGCTTTCTGATCGCGACCGCGCAGGATCTTCCCTGGAGAGAAGATCTTTTTGACGGCTGGAATTTCTACGATGCATCGCAGGGCTTTGAATTCCGTAAGGCCGGCTGGCGGGTGGTGGTACCCGGACAGCGTCTGCCCTGGTGTGCGCATGACGAGACGATCTTAAACCTCTGGACCTATGATAAATACCGGAGGATCTTTATCCGGGAGTATCTTCAGTGAACAGAAACGAGAATCCGGCGATCCCGGAAAGTCAGCAGGCCTATGAACTGGAATGCCGTATTGCGGCATGGGAGAGTGACTGGGAGCGGCTTCTTCAATGCAATGCGGACGGGACCGCGGACGAGAGGGGCTTCACGCTTGCCTATCTGCTTCGTTCCTCTATGCTCCGGCTGAAGGAACAGGGGATCCTGGATGATTTTTTCCCGCTTTTATGCAGTGAACTGCAAAAGCGAGGAGAGTACGATCTTTTTCAGCGGTATCTGGATCTTTTCCTGTCAGATGAAAAAGCATATGAAGCAGTGGCGGCTTATACGGCACCTTTTATCATCCTGAAAGGAGACCGCGCGTACAGCGATATCCTGGCGCAGTTTGCGGATGATCTGGCAGCGGCTCTGGAAGAGCTCGGAGAAGATGTGATCCGCATCGGCAGTGGCGGGGAAGACAAAAGACTGAAGCGGAACATGCTGTGTAAAGGCGTGGTGGGATTTCAGGCACCGGCATTAAAAAATGATTTTTTCCGTGCCCTGCACGGACCCAAATTCCAGTTCTGGTTTGATATCCCGTATTTTATCGGGGATGTATTGAAGGATCTTCCGGAAGATTATCATATATTGTGTCAGGACGCCGATCATGCGGCCTGTTTTCGGAAATATTTTGGAGCAAAAAATGCGATACAGTTCTTTCCCGGCGGATCCGGGGCGGACGATATCCATGGAGAGAGACCGATCGATCTGCTTTTTCTCGGGAACTGGTTCAGGGAAGATACGGAGAGCCTGAATGAGGAGGGGCGGGCGTTTTTTTCATTTCTTGTTTCCGGGCCGGACCGGAATTATGAAGAGGCTTTGCTGGAGTTTGAACCGGAACTGGCCGGGGGGCGGCCGGAAGCGGTACTGGCACGTTTACGGGAACTGAGGAATGCCTGCGCGGTGGCAAGAGGGTATTTCCGAAACGAGATCGTGAGAAGGTTTCTGGAAGCCGGGATGCGCGTGGATGTGTATGGGGACGGCTGGAACAGTTTTGAATTGAAGGGCAGGAGAAATCCGGCGGGACTTATCATTCATCCGCAGGTGCCGGCCGGAGCCGCAGCGGAAGTATACAAAAAAGCAAAGCTTTCGTTGAATATCATGAGCTGGCATAAAGCGGGGATGACGGAGCGCATTTCCAACAGTATGCTTGCCGGGGCGGTATGTATTTCGGACAGGACGCGTTTTCTGGAAGAGCATTTCCGGGACGGGGAGGAACTGATCCTGTTTCGGCTGAACGAGCTGGACAGTCTGCCGGCAAGAGCGGCTGCTCTGCTCGGGGATGATGCGCGGCGTGAACGGATCGCAACGGCGGCATATAAAAAGGCGGAAAAAGAATACAGCTGGAAAGCGAGAGCGGGTGAGCTGATCAGGCTGGCAGAGGGGGTAAAAAGGTGATCGTTTGTATCGGCGTGATCAAAAATGCGGCGGATATTATCGAGAGTATGATCCGGGCGAATGCTTTATGGACAGACCGCTTCGTTTTTTATGACAACATGAGCACGGACAGAACGGCGGAGATCCTTTCGGCGCTGTGTGAGGAGGGTTTTTCGATAGAGCTTCTGCCGGATACGGAACAGGGACACCGGCAGAAAGAAAAGACGCTGAGACTTCTGCATTACGTGAAGGAAAAATATGATCCGGATTTTATCATGCCTCTGGATGATGATGAGATCCTGATCCCTGCGGATGGAAGCTCGTTTTCGGGGATGCGGGAAAATATCCTGGGACTGGATCCGGCGATGCTGTATTATATCAATTGGAGGAATTATATCCCGACGGAAGAGGATGAAGCGGAGGAACCCTGTGTTCCCAGACGGCTGCATTTCTGTTTTGATGATGAACCGGAGATGACAAAGAAGGTGCTGATCCCGGCGGCGCTGATCACGGAGGACTTCCGGATCGGCGATGGTAATCACTTTGCGGACGGGAAAGGCATCCGTGGCAGGGTCTTGATGGAGGATCTGCGTATCGCGCATTTTCCGGTAAGGAGTCCGGAACAGATCGCTTCCAAAGCGGTTGTCGGCTGGATGAACATCCTGAGTATACCGGACAGGGCGGAAGGGCTGGCATATCATTGGGAGCGCATGTACGGCGTTGTAAAGAACGGCCGCCTGCCGTCTGTGGACCTGATGCAGGCTATGTGCACCCTGTACCGGGAAAAACCGAATGACGAGGAACACCTGAATGTGATAAACAGACCGCTTCAGCTGCCGGAACAATGTTTCCGGCTGAAATATACCTCGGGAAATGAGATATGCCTGTTTAAGAATGTGTGTTGTGCGATGGAGGAGCTGGCGGCCAGATATGCGGAGCTGAAAAAGGAGACGGGGAAAGATGGGATATAAGGTTGTGATCATGCTTCTCGGAAGCATCTATGAAAAATATGTCAATGCGGTCAAATACGAGGAGTTAAAGGGGAATATCGAAGTGCTTGCCGTTGGGGATATCGCTCCGTATTCCAGAACCCTGGACGGCTGGAGATTGTGTACAACGGATGAAGCGCTGGCCTGCGATTTTGATTATATACTCTTCTCCCAGGGGATCAGGGAAACGGAAGAGGCTGCGCGGACTTTTGCAAAGATCGGGATCGATGAGGAGCGGGTATTATCGCTTGAAGTTTTTGGCGCGGTCTGTTTTGATTTCAGGGATTATATCAGACTGCATCATGCAAAGCAGAGTATCATTTCGATCAATTGCTGGGGCGGCTTTACAAGCCATGCCCTGCGCATGAAATTTCGCTCGCCTTTTGTGAATCTTTTTATGAATGACAGTGATTATCTGAAACTGCTGCAGGATCTGCGGGGGTATATGGATAAAGTGCTTGTTGAGGATACGGATTCCGAAGAAGCGAAGAAACAGCCTTATCCTATGGCATTTTTGGGGGATATTCAGCTGCATCTGAACCATTATAAGACTTTTGCGGAAGCAAAGGAGTTGTGGGATAAAAGAAAAACACGGATCAACTGGGATAATCTTTTTGTGATGATGTATACGGTTCATGAGGAAAATGCCAGACTGTTTGACGAACTGCCTTATGAGCATAAAGTTCTTTTTACACCCTTTGATTTTGGGGTGGGCTGCCAGATCTGCCTGGAGGACTATAATGCCTGGATCGACAATATGGAGAAGGATTTCTGGAAAAGTGTGAACGGCGTGGCAAACGGAAAGCTTCAGTATTATAACCCGATAAAACTGCTGAATGGCGATGAGGATTTTTACAGGATCGTGAAATGATGAAGATTTCGGTGATCATACCCTGCTATAATGTGGCAGCTTATATCGACCGCTGTTTACAGTCGGTAACGGAGCAGACGATGGGTGCGGAGGCACTGCAGATCATCTGTGTGGACGACTGTTCTTCCGATGATACGCTGACGAAGCTTAAAGAATGGGAAGCGCGTTTCCCCGAACAGATCCTGCTGATCGAAAGCGAAACAAACGGAAGGCAGGGGGCGGCGCGCAATATCGGCCTGTCCTATGCGGAGGCGTACTGGATCGCCTTCCTGGATTCGGATGACTGGCTGGAGCCGGATGCGCTGGAAAAGCTCTATGAAAAAGCGGAAGGCAGTGATCTCGATATGGTCATCGGGGACAGCATCCGGGATGCGTCTCCGGAAATAAGATATCTTTCGCCCGGGGAAAAACAGAACGGGAAAAAAGATCACGTACTGGAGATCGCGGGGGTCGAACAGCGCAGGGAGCTGATCCGTTATAATATGATACGCTTCGTGGCCTGGGGGCGCCTTATCCGGAAAGCTTTCCTTACGGAAAATGCCATAGACTTTCCGGAGGGCCTGGCTTATGAGGATATTTATTGGGGAAGCCTGGTCAATTACTATGTAAAAAAGGTTTATTTTATCGAGGAAAGGCTGCATCATTATTATGTCAATGCGGATTCTACGATATTGAAGCCGGCGGATTACCATGTTGACATGCTTACCGTCAATTCCCTCCTCTGGCGGGAAGTACACAGACGGGGGCTGGATGCGCAGTATCGTGACGAGATCGAAGCGGAGCTGATCTACAGCGGGCTGCTGGCTTTTGTCAAGATCATCGCCCTGCGTTTTGAAACGCCGCCTTATTCCCTGTACCGTCTGCTCTGTGCATTTGCCCAGGAGCATCTGCCGGAGTATAAAGAGAATAAATACGTACGGAGCGCCGATTTTCCCGAGTTTCACAGGCTGATGCTGGACGCGCTCTATATGGATATGACAAAACGGGATTTTTATGATTTTATAGAAAATGTACGGAAGATCGGTTTGTAAATAGGATGCCGCTATCGGATTACCGTTACGGCCGAAAAAAGTTGTTGACGAACGGACAGCCGTATGGTATAGTAACCAAGCGAGTGCAATAAACTCTTTTTTTTGTGTTGTTTTGTAAAACGGATCGGAGGAAAGAAAGATGCGTACTAGGATCACATTGGCATGCGAGACATGCAAGCGCCGGAATTACAACCTGACAAAGGACAAGAAGACCCATCCGGATCGTATGGAGACCAAGAAATATTGTAAGTTCTGCAAGGCGCATACCTTACATAAAGAGACCAAGTAAGGCAGGAGGGTGAGTCCATGGCAAACACTGAAGGGAAAAAGGCAAAGAAGCCCAGCTTTATCAAAGGTGTAAAGACCGAGTATAAGAAGATCAGCTGGCCTGACAAATCCTCCCTTACCAAGCAGACCGTGGCCGTGGTCGTTGTGACCGGGATCATGTCTGTTCTGATCGTATTGTTCGATCTGCTGTTCAAGGGCGGTATCAACTGGCTCACAAATCTTAAGTTCTGACGAGGTACGATATGGCGGAGATAAAGGGTGCAAAGGTAAAACGCACGGGTGAACTGGCCGCGATCCTGGCAGGGCCGGAGGAAGACAGTGAGATCTTAAAACCGGTCCGCAGCGTTTCGGAGGATGCGCAGAGTGCTCCTGCGGAAGAATATGATATCGGCCAGAGCGACAACAAGTCCGGCCGCGGCATGGGCTGGTATGTCGTGCATACCTATTCCGGATACGAGAAAAAGGTCAAGGTCAATATTGAAAAGGCGATCGAGAACCGTCACCTGGAGAGCAAGATCCTGGAAGTAAAGGTTCCGATGCAGGAAGTGACGGAGATCCGTTCCACCGGTAAGAAGAACGTGCAGAAAAAGGTTCTTCCCGGCTATGTGCTGATCCATATGGATGCGGATGACAACGATGCCTGGTATGTGGTACGGAATACCCGCGGCGTGACCGGCTTCGTGGGACCCGGAAGCAAACCGGTGCCTCTGGATGAGTTCGAGATCGACAAGATCGATCAGGAGAAGATCGCCCGCGCCGAATTTGCGATCGGCGATACCATCATGGTCATCGACGGCGCCTGGAAGGATACCATCGGTAATGTATCCCGTATCGATGAGAATAAGCAGACGGTCACGATCCTGGTGGAGATGTTCGGACGCGAGACGCCTGTGGAGATTGCCTTCTATCAGGTCAAGAAAATAGATTGATTCATTTGTTTAGTGAAGTTGCCTGCGCGGTATAAGCAGAGAATATACCGCGGGGGCGGGCTCGGGAGTCCCGAGTTGTGCGGGATTCGATGAGTATCGATTTATGTCCCTTCGTGGGAGCGGAATCCGTGAGATTTCGCGATACTACCACTATCATATAAGGAGGAAGCCAAAATGGCAAAGAAAGTAACAGGCTACATCAAATTACAGATCCCGGCCGGCAAGGCAACACCTGCGCCTCCCGTGGGTCCTGCTCTTGGTCAGCACGGCGTGAACATCGTGGAATTCACGAAGCAGTTCAACGCACAGACCGCAGATAAGGGCGATCTGATCATCCCCGTGGTGATCACCGTTTATGCAGACCGCAGCTTCAGCTTCATTACGAAGACACCCCCTGCTCCGGTTCTGATCAAGAAGGCGTGCAACATTAAGAGCGCGTCCGCAACCCCGAACAAGACCAAGGTTGCTACGATCTCCAAGGACAAGATCAAAGAGATCGCCGAGCTGAAAATGCCGGATCTCAATGCAGCATCCCTGGAAGCAGCCATGTCCATGATCGCAGGCACCTGCCGCAGCATGGGCGTTACCGTGGAAGAGTAAGGAGGGGTTGAGAGATGAAGCATGGTAAAAAGTATAATGAAGCGCTGAAGCAGTTTGACAGACTCAGCACCTACGAGCCGGATGAGGCTGTAGCGCTGGTAAAGAAGACTGCAACGGCAAAATTTGACGAGACGGTCGAGGTTCATATCCGTACCGGTTGTGACGGACGTCACGCCGAGCAGCAGATCCGCGGTGCGGTGGTGCTCCCCAACGGTACAGGTAAGACCGTACGTGTGCTCGTATTTGCAAAAGGCGAGAAGATCTCTGAGGCAGAAGCAGCCGGAGCGGATCATGTGGGTGGCGAGGAGCTGATCCCCAAGATCCAGAACGAAGGCTGGCTCGATTTCGACGTAGTGGTTGCAACCCCCGACATGATGGGCGTTGTGGGCCGCCTCGGTAAGGTGCTCGGTCCCAAAGGCCTGATGCCCAACCCCAAGGCCGGCACGGTTACAATGGATGTGACCAAGGCCATCAACGATATCAAAGCCGGTAAGATCGAATATCGTCTGGACAAGAGCAACATCATCCACTGCCCGATCGGCAAGGCAAGCTTCACCGAGGAGCAGCTTTCCCAGAACCTTACGGCTCTGATGGAAGCCATCGTAAAAGCGAAGCCCAGTACACTGAAAGGACAGTATCTGCGCAGCGTGACCCTGGCAACGACCATGGGCCCCGGCGTGAAGATCAGCACCGCAAAGTATTGATCGCTGAAAATGCTGAAAGCCCCTGTGGAGACACAGGGGCTTTTTCTACAGCTTTGATGATCCCGGTATAAATGATTGGTATTTCTGGAGGAAGTCATGGAATTCAAGGAAAACTTCTTTGAGGGTGAGACAAGAAACGGATTTTATATACGTCCTATGATGAAAAAGTATTGGGCAGCCGGTCTGGAAGTGCTGGAGGAAGTGGCAAAGCTCTGTAAAAAGCATGATATTCCCTGGTTTGCGGAATTTGGGACACTTTTGGGTGCGATCCGGGAGAAGGGCTTTATTGCCTGGGATGATGATATTGATATCTCGATGATGCGAAAAGACTATGAACGTTTCCGGCATTATGCGAAAACGGAACTGCCGGAAGGCTGGTTCTGTCTGAATGAGAGAGGGGATGTGCAGGGAGCACTGATCTGCCGTGTAGTTAATTCCCATGTGATCTGTACGGATAAAAAGTTTCTGGAGAAGTTTCATTATTGCCCGTATATCAACGGGGTGGATGTTTTTGTGTATGACAACATCCCTGCGGAGCAGCCGGCCTTTGAACAGTATGTAAATCTGGTTCAGATCGCCTGGGGCCTGTCCCAGAATCTTGCGGAAAAATACGAAGATACAGATGATGAAGTGAAGGATATGATCGCCCAGATGGAGGAGATCAGCGGGGTTCATCTGGACAGGAACAAAGGCATGAAGAGTCAGCTGCTTACGCTGGCGGAGCATATATCTGCCATGTATATGGATCAGGAAAGCGAAGGGGTAGCCGTGGCCTGTAAACTGCTGGAGAAGAAAAAGTATGTTTTCCGGAAAGAGTGGTTTGAAAAGACAGTCATGGCTGATTTTGAGGGGATGAAGCTTCCGGTTCCCGCCGATTATGACAAGGTGCTTCGCGTGTGGTACGGAGATAACTACATGACCCCGATCCGGGGAGCAGCGGGGCACAATTATCCTGTTTTTGCGAAACAGGAGGAATTGCTGTTTGAAGAATATGCCAAACGCGGCCTGGAGGTTCCCGAAATCTTTCGGGAATGATAAGCGGCGGCTCAGTCAAACGGAAGCAGCCGGGGGCGGAGCTTCTTTTGCAGGAAGTCTGTTTTTTCCCCGTAGCCGGTAAAATAATCGATGGCATCCATGATATCGGAACATACGCTCCCGCCGGGGCCGAAGAGGGAGGCGCCTCTGCGGATATATTCGCTGCAGTCCAGTTCCCTGCTGAGTATTTTTTCGATATAGTCACGGAGGAGGGCTTTTTCGCAGTGGACCGCATATTCCTCGGGGAATGATGCGAGCCTGGGCGGTGTACAGTCTGGGATATGCCAGTCTGTGACCGCGATGCCGGGTTTTCCGAAGAGCAGGCCTTCCAGCAGTACGTTTGATTCGTCGGAAACGATGATGTCACAGAGATCCAGAACCGTCATGATGCTTTCTTCCGCATCAATATAGTACAGATTCTCATATTTCCCCTCATGAAGGGCGTGCATCTCTTCGATATTCCGGATGACAAAAGCATAGGAAGGCGGCCAGTGCACATGTTTTACCAGCAGATTGACCGGGAGTGAAGCCAAAGCTGTGATAAAATCATCTTCCTTTCCTTCGGTTTCCCAGGAAGGGGCATAGAGTATCGATCTGTCGTATCTGAGTCCCAGCGATCCGCGGAGCCTGTTCACATTATCCCTGTGTTCCTGTGAATACAGATCGTCGCATTTGGGATAGCCCAGGGAGTAGATGCCATGGCGGGGATTGGCATAGTACAGTGCACCGCAGCGCTGCCATCTTTCCGCCCAGGAGTCGCCCGGGAGTATTCCCAGATCAAAGTCCCCCCAGGGTTCCACTTCCCAGAGATTGGGCCAGTGGATATAATCCTGCAGCATATCGTGCAGAAGAACGACGGAGAATTTTGCGTTTTTGGGGTAGCAGACATGCTGGGAGTAGACGCCGATCTCGGATCTCTCATACATGTCTTCCGAAAAGCGGACTTTATAGCCGCGGCGTTCTGCCTCTTCCGCTATGGGGCGTATATTATAGTATTCTCCCTTGCAGGTACTGATAAAGCAGATCTCTTTTTTGACCGCGCCGGGAAGAAGCCGCGGCTTTTCGGCGGAAAAAGACCAATCCGCATACGCTTTTTTAAGAAGCTCCTCATCCGCACTTTTTCCGATGCGGACGGCAAGGATCGTATCCATATAATAGACGGACGCTGCGGAAAACAGAGCGCAGAGGATATCTTTCTCCGACGGAGTAAGGATGAGCTGCAGCAGTTCCTCCGGCCGGAGGGCGGTGAGCAGTTCCTTGCGGAAGAGGCAGCAGCTGCTGCTCCCGATAATGTTGACCTGCTTTTCCCTGACGATGCGGACGATATCGGAACCGGAACGGGTCTGCCCGAAGAGATCCGGAGCATAGGCGCGGTACGGGGGGGCGATCAGCCGGAAATGATCGTCGGCAAAGCGGTGGGTAGTGACAGCGATCCCCTCATCCGGATGTGCGGAGAGTGCCGAAGCCAGATTGGAAAGCATATCGCTGACACAGAGATAATCCGGATCGAAGATATAGACCAGACTGCTTTCGCTTTCTTTCAGATAGGAAAGGATCTCTCCGGCGTTGTCGTCCGCGGTGATACAGACGGATTCAACAGCTGCGGAATCATTATCATTAAGAAAAGCTTCAAATCGGCGGACATCGTTTGCTTTGTAGAATACGGATATCAGTTCCATTTTTGCCTCCCGGAGTGATGGAAATTTATATCTATATTATATTGCAGTATCGTGTGAGGTGGCAAGTTTTATATTTTTCTTGACATCGCGCCGGCTTTATGCTAATCTACACAAGGCTTCGAAAGAAGACCATGCCGAAGACAGCAGGTGCCGAAAGGCGTAACAGCACAAGCTTACCTGCCGAGGAGAGAAGTGAGTAGCTTTGATATTCCGTTCTCCGGCATACCCGGAGATTTTTTATATCTCCAAAGAATCTATAAGGAGGTAAAGAGATGGCAAAAGTAGAATTGAAGCAGCCGGTCGTAAACGAGATCGCGGAAGCGATCAAGGATGCCCAGTCCGTAGTGCTGGTAGACCACCGTGGTCTGACCGTAGCCGAGGATACTGCGCTGCGCCGTCAGCTGCGTGAAGCGGGTGTGATCTACAAGGTATACAAGAATACCATGATGCACTTTGCATTCAAGAACACGGACTGCGCACAGCTCGGCAAGTATCTGGAAGGCCCCAGCGCGCTGGTAGTATCCAAGACGGATGCGACGGCTCCGGCAAGAGAGATCGTGAATTTCGCGAAGAAAGCTCCCAAGCTGGAAGTGAAGGGCGGTATCGTGGAAGGTCAGCTGTATGATGCGGCTGCACTGGAAGAGATCGCGAAGGTTCCTTCGAGAGAGGAGCTGCTCTCCCGCCTGCTTGGCAGCCTGCAGAGCCCGATCACCAATCTGGCCCGCGTACTGAACCAGATCGCGGAAAAGGGTGGCGCCGGCGCGGCAGCAGCGGAAGCTCCTGCCACAGAGGCACCCGCAGAAGAAGCTCCGGCAGCGGAAGCACCTGCCGAGGCAGCAGAATGACAGTTGTTTATTGAGAATGGAGGAAAAAACAAATGGCTAAGTTGACGAAAGAAGAGTTTATTGAAGCGATCAAGGAGCTGTCCGTACTGGAGCTGAACGAGCTGGTAAAGGCATGCGAGGAAGAGTTCGGTGTGAGCGCCGCTGCAGGTGTTGTTGTGGCTGCCGGCCCCGCTGCAGGTGCTGCTCCTGAGGAAGAGAAGACCGAGTTCGACGTTGAGCTGACCAGCTTCGGCGAGAAGAAGATGGACGTTATCAAGGTCATCCGCGGTATCACCGGCCTGGGCCTGAAAGAGTCCAAGGAACTGGTAGAGGGTGCTCCCAAGATGGTAAAGGAAGGCGCTTCCAAGGACGAAGCAAACGAGATCAAGGCAAAGCTCGAGGAAGTCGGCGCTACCGTTACCCTGAAGTAATTAAGCCTTTTGAGATTGCTGCATGACCGCAGCAATAAAGAGAAGCGTTGATGCCCCCGCTGTATCAGTGGGGGTATTTCTATGTTATGATGCAATACAGATTGCTTCGTTGCCTCGCAACTCCGCATCTACGCTTCGCTCCGGTCGGTGCCATACGTGTGCCACTGGCACACGGCACCTTACGACCATTCGCAATCCGCAGAAATGCTTGTTGCACATGCATTTCGCTACTTGCTCATGGTCGTGCGGGACCCAAACTCATATGCCGGATCATGCAAGCATGACCGTCATATGAATTTTTGTCCCTGTTGCATCAAAAAATCCTTGACTTAAATAAGGCTGTGTGCTATTCTTTTATTCGTGTCGTTATGCGTAGTGGGCATACTATGCTTTTTTGTGCACCAAATAACGGCAGTATCTTCCAATTATTAACCAAACCATAAACAACATAACGGGGTGAGTGCAAGTATGGAAAAGAACAGAATCCGTCCCATGATCACCGGAAACGGTATGCGTATGAGCTATTCCAGACGCCGTGAGGTGCTGGATATGCCCAACCTTATCGAAGTCCAGAAAAACTCCTACAAATGGTTCCTGGAGGAGGGCCTGAAGGAGGCGTTTGACGACATCTCGCCGATCACAGACTACGGCGGGCGTCTGAAGCTCGATTTTGTTGATTTTAAGCTGGACAAATCCGAGATCAAGCACAATATCAACGAATGCAAGGAAAGAGACCTGACGTATGAGGCGCCGCTGAAAGTAAAGGTGCGTCTGTACAATCAGGACAGGGATCAGATCCGCGAGCACGAGATCTTTATGGGGAACTTTCCGCTGATGACGGAAACGGGAACCTTCGTGATCAACGGCGCTGAACGTGTTATCGTCAGCCAGCTGGTCCGTTCGCCCGGCATTTATTACGGAATCACGCGTGATAAGAGCGGTAAGCAGCTCTTCTCGGCACAGGTGATCCCGAACCGCGGCGCGTGGCTGGAATACGAAACGGATTCCAATGATGTGTTCTATGTGCGTGTGGACCGTACCAGAAAGGTACCCATCA
>JAEELW010000001.1 GCA_016282915.1 Lachnospiraceae bacterium
ATTTCTGATATCCTCTCGTTTCATAATAAACCTCACCAGTCTGTTCTAAACTATCTAAACTTCATTATTCTAACAATTATGAAATAAAATATCAAGTAAAATTTTCTATATTATATAGAAGGAATTTTGTGAAAAATTTACGATTGGGTGAAATGATAACACAAGCCCGCGTTTTTGCAATCATAGATTTCTCGCTTGATGTAAATGCCGTATCAAAGACGGTCGGATTTCCAGTCGGATTTTAGGTTCCGATCTGACCTCCGTTCCCGTTCTTTGTAAGCAACACGATCAGCAGAATGATAAAGGCAGATTTATGCGGAACTCTACTGCCGGTTGAGTCTGCTACAAACGTCAATTTTGCTGATTCACGCAGAAGTTCACACGTCAATTTAGCACCAAAGGCGGATTTGCCATCAGATTCCTGATGGTATCCTTGTAGATATCCACCTCTTTGATTTCTGTAATCGTAGTAATCTTTTTTCCGGCATCCTTGCTGCTGGCTCCGCAGTGATAGACTCGCATAGTCCTTGTACCGTAATCAAGAACAATATATCTGTCATGTGCCATATTTAATGATTCGACAAAGTCGATGCTTCGTCCGGGATACTCAATCAGGAAATCGTTGTATTCTGTCAGCCGGAGCGGGCTATAGCCTTTGTTGTCGCTGATAATGGTGATGTTGACATTTGCCTTAGCGTGGGACAGATGATGCAGCGTTTTTACGCCAAGATAATCATCGATCATGACGATATTTTTCTTTGCCAGCTTATAAATCTTCTGATAAGCCATGTCCGCTTTGAAAGGTTCTCCATTGAGAATCAGGATCTCTTCACTGCTTATTCCGGCCTCAAAAAGCTTCATAATATCGGACAAATCACCCTTTGTGACCATGTTTTCCTTAATGTCCCTTACCTCGTTCTGAAGTTCATCCTGCCTTAAGGCTAAAAGACGGATTTCCTGTTGTGGAAGCAAGCCGGCATTTTGCCGGATGTAGTGGGACATTTCCACAAATGCTTCCATGATCAAAATACTGGCTTCAATTGCTCTGTCCGTATGTAAAGCGGATGTAAGCATTGCCACACCCTGCTCTGAGTAGACATAAGGATTGTAAGTTCTTCCACCTTTTATTCCGATAGTCTGCATCGAGATGCCAGATTGGCATCTCGATAATTCCTCATCCGTAAGCTGAAAGCAAAAGGTTTCCGGGAATCTTTTTATATTCCTTTTCATAGCTCTATTAAGAGCACCGGTTTCAACACCAAAGTATTCAGCTATGACGCTATCAAGCATTACTCTGATTCCGCGAAATTCCAGAATCTGTCCCTTTACTTTTTCTTTATCTATCGGTTCAAATATGACCAACTCATCATTTGCCATAAATATCCGTTCCTTTCGTTTCATTTATCGAGATGCCAGATTGGCATCCCGATAACGTTATATAGTTTCAAGCTTCCATTTTGGAAGCTTGAAACTTATTTCTATCTTCCGTCAGATTCGTTTCTTTATGTTCAATGGTCTGTATACCTACTTTTATGTTTGAAATATCCTGCACTGTCCCCTGATCCTGACAGCGTACTGCTTCCCGTTGGATCAGAGCACTGACGCAGGCTTGACCATAGGCATCAAGCCTTAAAAACTGACGGAAGATATCTATCTGTTCGCTCTGTATTTCCCATTCGCCCAGCTGTTCAATCTGTCTTTCTGTCAGTTTCGGGGAAGAATCATCATCCGAGTATCCGAGGATATAATCAATCCTGCGGTCGAACATCTCGGACATGGTGTTGATAATCTCATAGTCCGGCGTCCTTTTCCCGGTTTCCCACATAGCCACAGTACCTTTTGAAAGACCAAGCGCCGCGGCAAGAGTGATCTGTGTATATCCGTTTGCTTTTCTTAATTCTTTTAAGCGTTCTGCAAAGCTCATAATTTCACCTCTTTCATCCTTAAATAATAGCAGATTGCGTTAGAAAATTCAAGCCGCATTGTAAAATCTGATACAATTTCTCACAATATTTAAGAATATGATATTGACACTAACCATGGTTCGTGATACTATAATGGTGCGACGGGATATTATGTTCGCGGAGGTCCTGCTCCACCATCAGGGAATCAGAGTCAATCAAAGTCAAATATAGAATATTTAAGCCAACCACTGGAAATCAGAGTCAAATCGGATTCCGGTGGTTTTTTATGTGCATTTTTTATGAAAGGAGTCGCAAGTTATGGAGAAAAAAAACATGAACGTACAGGAAATTGCCTTGCAGATGGGTGTTTCGCTCCCGAAGGCTTATAAACTAAAACGTAAAGAACATTGATAAAATAACAGCTCTCTACTGCCGTCTCTCTCTCGTGATGACGAGCTTCAGGGCGATTCCAACAGCATCAAGATTTATATTTTTGTCACAATGTGACAAAAAGAACCGTCCGAGACCACTGAAAAAGTCCCCTGTCAACTAAAAAACTCCTAGATTTTTTGTAAAAACAGCACAAAAGCCAACCTGTTTATGGTATAATTAAGCTGCGAAACAAAACATACTAGGAGGTGGCTTTTATGCTG
>JAEELW010000040.1 GCA_016282915.1 Lachnospiraceae bacterium
GTGGTATAATCCGTCGATACCGTCTCGGGATTGTTGTTGATCACGATGGCTTCGTAGCCCAGCTCGTGGATCGTCTTTACCGCATGGACTGTGGAATAGTCAAATTCCACGCCCTGCCCGATCCTGATCGGACCGGAGCCGAGAACGATGATCTTTTTACTGTCCGATACGATGGACTCATTTTCTTCTTCATAGGTCGAGTAGAAATAAGGCACATAGCTTTCAAACTCGCTTGCGCAGGTATCGATCATCTTGTACACGGGACGGAGACCGTACTCCTTACGGAGCATGCGGATCTCCTCTCCGCTCTTTCCCGTGAGCTCTGCAATGTAGCTGTCGGAAAAGCCCATGCGCTTCGCCTCGTATAAAAGATCTTTCGTAAGCTCCGCGCCTTCCAGCTTCTTCTCAAAATCCACGATCCTTTTGATCGCATCCAGGAAGAACATGTCGATCCCCGTCCTGTGGTAGATCACATGCTCGTCCGCGCCCAGCCATAAAAGCTCAGAGATCGCATAGATCCGGTCGTCGGTTCCCTCACGGATATAATCAAGAAGCTTCTCCCTTGCTTCCGCCTTCGCCTCTTCACCTTCTTTATCCGAGAGATTCTTTATGTCAAATTTCTCCAGATGGATATGGTTCTTTCCGTCTTCCAATGAACGCACGGCCTTTAAGAGGCTTTCCTCCAGCGTGCGCCCCACACTCATGGTCTCGCCGGTGGCCTTCATCTGCGTGGACAGGACATTTACGCCGCCGCTCACTGCCGCTTCCCTTCCTTCCTGCGGTTCCGGGAATTTGTCAAAAGGAAAACGCGGCATCTTCGTCACCACATAGTCCAGAGCCGGCTCAAAGCAGGCCGGCGTATTCGCCAGCCGTATCTCGTCCAGGTTCATGCCCACGGCGATCTTTGCCGAAACCCTTGCGATGGGATAGCCGCTGGCCTTGGACGCCAGAGCCGAGGAGCGGGATACGCGCGGGTTCACTTCGATCACATAATAATCAAAGGATTCGGGATCCAGTGCAAACTGCACATTGCAGCCGCCCTTGACCTTCAGCGCACGTATGATGCGCAGGGCGCTGTCGCGGAGCATATGGTATTCCTTATTTGTGAGGGTCTGGCTCGGCGCCACCACGATGGAATCGCCGGTGTGTATCCCGACCGGATCCAGATTTTCCATATTACAGACTGTGATCGCGGTGTCGTTCGCATCCCGGATCACTTCGTACTCGATCTCCTTATAGCCCTTGATACTCTTTTCCACCAGCACCTGGTGCACCGGTGAAAGAGAAAGCGCTGTCTTCATGCGTACGCGCATCTCTTCCGCGTTATAGGCAAAGCCGCCGCCGGTTCCGCCCAGCGTAAATGCAGGACGCAGGATCACGGGATAACCGATGCTCTCGGCCGCTGCCAGACCTTCGTCCATGCTCTCGGCGATCATCGAAGGCACCACCGGCTCGCCCAGCTCCTCGCAGAGCTCCTTGAAACGCTCGCGGTCTTCCGCCCTGCGTATGCTGTCCGCGTCGGTTCCCAGCAGTTCGATCTCACATTCCTCCAGCACGCCCTTATCATAAAGCTGCAGGGAAAGGTTCAGCCCCGTCTGCCCGCCGATGCCCGGAACGATGGCGTCCGGCCGTTCATAGCGGCAGATCCTCGCCATGTATTCCAGGGTCAGCGGTTCCATATATACTTTGTCCGCGATAGCCGTATCCGTCATGATCGTCGCCGGATTTGAATTGGCCAGGATCACTTCGTAGCCTTCTTCTTTCAATGCCAGGCAGGCCTGTGTGCCCGCATAGTCAAATTCCGCCGCCTGTCCGATCACGATCGGCCCGGAGCCGATGACCAGGACTTTTTTTATATCTGTACGTTTCGGCATTCTTACTTACCTCCCATCAGCTGTACAAAACGCTCAAAAAGATATGCGGAATCCTGGGGCCCCGGAGCGCTCTCCGGATGATACTGTACCGAGAACACCTTATCCTCCGCATGCTCGATCCCTTCCACCGTACCGTCCAGCACATTGGTATGCGTGACCGTAAGCCCCGTTCCCGCAAGGCTCTTTTCGTCAACGGCGTAACTGTGGTTCTGGCTGGTGATCTCGATCTTTCCGCTTTTGTTTTCCCGGACGGGGTGGTTCCCGCCGCGGTGTCCGAATTTGAGCTTGTAGGTCTTCGCTCCGTAGGACAGGGCGATCAGCTGATGTCCCAGACAGATCCCGAAGACCGGCAGCTTTCCGCGCAGCTCCCTTAAGGTTTCGATCACCTCGGGCACATCCGTCGGATCTCCGGGGCCGTTGGAAACAAAGACCCCGTCCGGATTGAGACTCAGGATCTCTGCACTTGACGTATCATAAGGCACGACCGTCACGTTGCATTTATTTCTGTTCAGCATCCTGACGATATTGGCTTTCATGCCGCAGTCAATCGCCACCACATGGAAGCGGGGATTGGAAGTGCGGCTGTAATGCTTCTTCGGGCTGCTCACGCGCGCCACCGCATCATGGGGCACCGGCGTCTCCGCGATACGGCGCAGTCCTTCTTCAAGCGGCACATCCGCCGCCGTGAGCAGTCCGCGCCGCGAGCCCAGATCCCGTATGCTGCGCACCAGCTTTCTGGTATCCACGCCCTCAAGTCCCGGCACATCCGCATCCGCCATCAGTTCCGACAGCGATCTGGTCGCGCGGAAATTGGAGGGGTTCTCATTCAGATCCCGTACGATCAGCGCAGAGGGCGTTACCCCTCTGCTCTCAAAATCCTCATCCGTCACTCCGTAATTGCCGATCAGCGGATAGCTCATCACGATCCCCTGATCCGTATAGGAGGGATCGGAGACGATCTCCTGATATCCCGCCATGGACGTGTTGAACACGATCTCGAAGACCGCGTCTTTTTCACTGCCGAAGCCTGTCCCGTAATACTCGCTGCCATCCTCCAGGATCAGCTTTCTCCTATCTGCCATTTTTCTCCTCCCGGATCTCTCCGTTTACTACCGGCGGCCACTCCGCCGCCCGGCCCGTTCATCCTGCCGCCATGCCGCTTCCGGCCTGTCCGCTGCTGTTCAGCGGCCTGCCGGCCACCGAAGGTAAGCTGCCTGCCGCCTTAAAGCTTAAACCTGTTCCGATCCCTTCTTTAACGCCGCCTCCGCAAAAGCGCGGAATAAGGGATGCGGCCGGTTCGGACGTGACTTGAACTCGGGATGGTACTGCACGCCCAGAAAGAACGGATGCTCCTTAAGCTCCACGGTCTCTACCAGCCTTCCGTCGGGCGAAAGCCCCGAAATGACCAGCCCGGCCTTTGTCAGCACTTCACGGTAATCATTATTGAACTCGTAGCGGTGCCGGTGCCGCTCGCTGATCTCTTCCGCATCATAGCAGCGCTCCATGAGCGTCCCCTTCTGTATGCGGCAGGGATAGCTGCCCAGCCGGAGCGTCCCGCCTTTGTCGATATTATCCGACTGTCCGGGCATAAAATCAATAACCCTGTGATCGGATGCGTCATGAAATTCTCCGGAGCAGGCGTCGCTGATCCCCGCAACGCCTCTCGCAAACTCGATCACGGCGATCTGCATCCCCAGGCAGATGCCGAAATAAGGGATCTTTTCCTCCCTCGCATAACGCGCGGCCAGGATCATACCCTCGATGCCGCGGTCGCCGAAACCGCCGGGCACGATGATGCCGGATACTTTTTTAAGACGCTCCCGGTAGTTGCTTTCGTCCATCTCCTCCGAATCGATCCAGTCGATACTCACATGGGAATCCAGCGCAAAGCCCGCATGCGCCAGGGCTTCCGCTATGGAAAGATAGGCGTCGTGAAGCTGTACGTATTTCCCGACAAGGCCGATACATATCTCCTTATCACGGCCTTTGATCTTCCTTACCAGTTCTTTCCATTCCTTCAGATCCGGCTCCGGCGCGTCGATCCCCAGTTCCCGCAGGACCACCTCGGAAAACCTTCCCTGCTCAAGCATGAGCGGCGCCTCGTAGAGGCTTTCCAGCGTGCGGTTTTCGATCACGCAGTCCTTCGGAACGTTGCAGAACATCGAGATCTTTTCAAAGATGCTCGCTTCCAGCGGCTCGTTGCAGCGCAGCACGATGATATCGGGATTGATCCCCATCCCCTGCAGTTCCTTTACCGAATGCTGTGTCGGTTTTGATTTGTGCTCGCAGGATCCGTGCAGATAAGGCACGAGCGTCACATGGATAAAAAGACTGTTGCCCCGCCCGCATTCCAGCGAGATCTGCCGCGCGGCCTCAAGAAAGGGCTGGGATTCGATGTCGCCGATGGTACCTCCGATCTCGGTGATCACCACATCCGCGTCCGTCTCTTTCCCCGCCCTGTATACAAATTCCTTGATCTCGTTTGTGATATGGGGGATCACCTGCACCGTGCTTCCCAGGTATTCCCCGCGTCTTTCCTTGTTGAGTACATTCCAGTAGACCTTTCCGGAGGTCAGGTTGGAATACTTCGTCAGGTCCTCATCGATGAAGCGTTCATAATGCCCCAGGTCCAGATCCGTCTCCGCACCGTCCTCCGTCACATATACTTCGCCGTGCTGATAGGGGCTCATGGTCCCCGGATCCACATTGATATAGGGATCCAGTTTCTGGGCCGCCACCTTCAGCCCCCTCGCTTTTAAAAGCCTTCCCAGCGAGGCTGCCGTGATCCCCTTTCCCAGACCGGAGACCACACCGCCTGTCACAAAGATATACTTAGCCATACAACACCCCCTACAGATATGAATATCCCATCAATGCTTCATCCACAGCCTTGGCGGCCTCCCTGCCCTCATGGATCGCCCATACCACCAGAGACTGGCCGCGGTGCATATCGCCTGCGGTAAAGACGCCCGGGACGCTGCTCGCATATTTTCCCGCTTCCGTCTTAACATTCGTCCTTCCGTCCGTTTCCACGCCGAAAGCCTCCGTTACATACTTCTGACTGCCCAGAAAACCTGCGGCGATCAGTACCAGATCGCAGGGCACGGTCTTTTCGCTGCCCTCCACGGGTACCATCATCATGCGGCCGCTCTTCGGATCCTTCTCCCCTTTCAGCTTTACCAGGACCGCCTGCTTTACCCTTCCCTTCTTATCCTTCACAAATTCCTTCACCGTCGTCTGATACACGCGCGGATCCTGTCCGAACACTTCGATCGCCTCTTCCTGTCCGTAATCGGTCTTTAAGATCCTGGGCCATTCGGGCCAGGGATTGCTCGCGGCTCTCTCCGCGGGCGGGCAGGGCATCATCTCCAGCTGTGTTACCGATGCGGCCTGCAGACGGATCGCCGTTCCCACGCAGTCGTTTCCGGTATCCCCGCCGCCGATGACGATCACATGTTTATCCTTTGCCAGCTCATAGGGCGGCTCCTCGAAATCACTGTCCAGAAGCTGTTTGGTGACACGTCCCAGAAAATCCACCGCAAAGAAGATCCCTTCCGCATCCCTGCCGGGCACATTGATATCTCTCGGATTCGACGCGCCGCAGCAGAGCAGCACCGCATCAAATTCCTTCTTCAGTTCTTCCGCGGAGATGTCCGCTCCGACGTTCACGCCCGTTTTGAAAACGACGCCCTCCTCTTCCATGATCTTTATCCGCCGGTCGATCACCGACTTGTCCAGCTTCATATTGGGTATGCCGTAACGCAGAAGACCGCCGATGCGGTCACTGCGCTCAAACACCGTGACCAGATGCCCCCGCCGGTTCAGCTGCTGCGCGGCCGCCAGGCCGGAAGGGCCGCTTCCCACGACCGCCACCTTTTTCCCGCTGCGCACGAGAGGGATCACCGGCCTGACCCAGCCCTCCTGATAGGCGGTCTCAATGATGGCTTTTTCATTTTCCTTGGTCGATACCGGCTCCCCGTTCAGATTGCAGGTGCAGGCCGCTTCACACAGCGCCGGGCAGACCCTGCAGGTAAATTCCGGAAACGAATGCGTCTTGGAAAGGCGCAGATAAGCCTGCTTCATATTTCCGGTATATACCAGATCATTGGTCTCCGGGACCAGATTGTGCAGGGGACAGCCGCTTGCCATGCCCGCAAGCATCCCGCCGTACTGGCAGAACGGTACGCCGCAGGACATGCAGCGCGCAGCCTGCTTTCTCTGCTTTTCCATATTTAGTCTTCCGTGAAATTCCGAAAAGTTCTGTATCCTCTCTTTAACGGGTACCACCTTTCCGTCTTCCCGTTCGTATTCCATAAAACCCGTTGCTTTTCCCATCTTTTCCTCCGATCCGGAAAGCCCCGCTCCGGCAGGAACTTTCCTTATGCAAAACTCTCTTCCGCTCAGCCGTGCAGCTGCATAAATGCCTCCATCTGCGCCTGTTCCGCAGGGTATCCCTTTTCCTCCAGGGATGCGCTGAGAGATATGATCTTCTTGTATTCCTTCGGGATCACTTTCTTGAAATGCGGGAGCATCTCTTCAAAATGCTCCAGGACCCTCTTTCCGATCTCCGAGCCTGTCGCCGCGACATGCGCTTCGATCAGCTCCTTCAGTTCATGGCGGTCGTATTTATTCTCCACTTTCTCGAGGAGGATCAGTTCCTTGTTCAGGTTCCTGTACAGAACGTTTTCCTCATCCAGCACGTAGGCCACGCCGCCGCTCATACCTGCCGCAAAGTTCTTTCCGGTATGACCGAGTACGACCACACGTCCGCCGGTCATGTATTCGCAGCCGTGTTCACCCACTCCTTCCACGACCGCGCTGGCACCGGAATTGCGTACCGCAAAGCGTTCGCCCGCAACACCTCCGATATAGGCGGTTCCGGAGGTAGCGCCGTACAGCGCCACATTTCCGACGATCACATTTTCCTCCGCTTTGTAAGAAGCGTTTGCGGGGATCTTTGCGATCAGCTTGCCGCCCGATAAACCTTTTCCGAAGTAATCATTGCTGTCTCCGCTCAGCTCAAGGGTAAGCCCCGCCGGGATGAACGCGCCGAAACTCTGTCCTCCGGCACCGCTGCAGTGCACCACGATGCTGTCCTCCGGCAGGCCGTCCTTATGCGCGCGTGTGATCTCGCTTCCGAGTATCGTACCGAAAGCCCGGTCGGTATTGGATACCGTAAGCTGCAGCTCCGTATGCTCCCCGGATTCGATCGCCTTTTTGCACTTCTTAAGGAGCAGGCTCATGTCCTTGGTCTTCTCAAGCTCAAAGTCGTATACCGCTTTCGGATCGAATACGGATCTGTCCGCAGCTCCCTTTGCAAGGACCTCTTTCAGATCGACCTGACCGGCATGCACCTTGAGTCCCGTGCTCACCTGCTTAAGCAGATCGGTCCGGCCCACCAGCTCCTCCACTTTCCGCACGCCCAGTTTTGCCATATATTCCCGCATCTCTTCCGCGATAAAGAGCATGAAGTTTTCCACGTATTCCGGCTTTCCCCGGAAGCGTTTCCGCAGTTCCGGATTCTGGGTCGCCACGCCCACCGGGCAGGTATCCAGATTGCATACGCGCATCATCACGCAGCCCATCGTCACCAGCGGGGCGGTCGCAAAGCCGAATTCCTCCGCTCCGAGCAGCGCCGCGATGATCACGTCACGTCCGCTCATCAGTTTTCCGTCGGCTTCGATACGCACGCGCTTACGCAGTCCGTTCTGGAGAAGCGTCTGATGCGCCTCCGCGATCCCGAGCTCCCAGGGAAGCCCCGCATGATGAATGGAAGATCTGGGCGCCGCGCCGGTCCCGCCGTCATAACCCGAGATCAGGATCACCTGCGCGCCGGCTTTTGCAACGCCGGCCGCAATGGTCCCCACGCCGGCTTCCGAAACCAGCTTGACAGAGATATCCGCCTTACGGTTTGCGCATTTCAGATCATAGATCAGCTGCGCGAGGTCTTCGATCGAATAGATATCATGATGGGGCGGCGGCGAGATCAGCGACACACCCGGCGTCGAATGTCTCGTCTTTGCGATCCAGGGATAGACCTTCTTTCCGGGCAGATGCCCGCCTTCTCCTGGCTTTGCGCCCTGCGCCATCTTGATCTGGATCTCCCTTGCGGAGACCAGGTAGGAACTGGTCACGCCGAAGCGTCCGCTGGCCACCTGCTTGATCGCCGAGCAGCGGTCGTTTTCGCTTCCCGCGGAAGCGATACGTTCATCACTCTCACCGCCTTCGCCGGTATTGGACTTGCCGTGCAGGTGATTCATCGCGATGGCCAGGGTCTCATGGGCCTCCTGCGAGATTGAGCCGTAGGACATGGCACCGGTCTTGAAACGCTTAACGATCTCGCTCGCGGGCTCCACCTCCTCCAGCGGGATCGCCTTTTCCGGATAGGCAAAATCCAGAAGCCCGCGCAGATTCCCGTAGTTTTCCGCATCCACGCGCGCCGTATACTCCTTGAACTTTTCGTAGCTGCCCGCATGGGTCGATAACTGCAGCAGGTGTATCGTTGCCGGATTGTAACGATGCTGCTCGCCCTGGCTGCGCATCTTGTGCGCGCCGATGGAATCCAGGGTCAGATCCGTATAA
Organism: Lachnospiraceae bacterium; assembly: GCA_016282915.1. Lineage (GTDB taxonomy): Bacteria > Bacillota > Clostridia > Lachnospirales > Lachnospiraceae > NK4A136. The sequence continues at coordinate 8,457 of JAEELW010000040.1, forward strand.
AGTCCCAGCGGATCGAAAGCCTCGGAATGCAGCCGGTCTACGGTCTTTTCGATGTCTTCGATCGTGATGCCGCCCACACGGCTGATCGTTGTTCCGAAATAGCGGTCGATCACTTTCCTTGAAATACCCACTGCTTCAAAGATCCTCGAACCCTGATAGGACTGTATCGTCGAGATCCCCATCTTGGACGCGATCTTGACGATCCCGGAAAGCACGGCGTGATCGTAATCCTCCACGGCTGCGTAATAATCCTTATCCAGCATGTTATTTTCGATCAGTTCGTGGATCGTATCCAGCGCAAGGTAAGGATTGATCGCACTTGCGCCAAAACCCAGAAGCGTTGCAAAATGATGCACCTCTCTCGGTTCGCCGGATTCCAGGATGATCGCGACCGAGGTGCGTCTCTTGGTCTGCACGAGATGCTGGTGCACGGCCGATACTGCAAGTAGCGAAGGGATCGCCATATGATTCTCATCCACGCCGCGGTCCGAAAGGATCAGCAGATTGGCTCCCTCTTTATACGCCTTATCTACCTCCACAAAAAGATGCTCGATGGCTCTCTCCAGTCTTGTACTCTTGTAATACAGGATGGGAACGACCGCAGCGCGGAAGCCTTCATGATCGATGCTTTTGATCTTCAGAAGGTCCGTATCCGTCAGGATCGGATTGTTGATCTTGAGCACATGGCAGTTTTCTTCTCCGGGTTCAAGGAGATTCCCGTCTTTTCCGACATATACGGTGGTCGCCGTAACGATCTCTTCACGGATCGCATCGATCGGCGGATTGGTCACCTGTGCGAACATCTGCTTGAAATAATCAAACAAAGGCCGGTCTTCGCCGGAAAGCACGGCAAGCGGCGTATCGCAGCCCATAGCACCGATCCCTTCCGCGCCGTTCAGTGCCATGTTCAGGATCGAGGTGCGGTACTGCTCATAGGTATAACCGAATGCTTTCTGAAGCCTTGCACGCTCTTCCGCGCCGTATTCCACCGGCTTGTGATTCGGGATATGAAGATCCTTCAGCTGTACGAGATTGGAATCCAGCCACTCGCCGTAAGGATATGCATGTGCATAATGTTCCTTCAGCTCGTGATCGTCGATCACGCGGCCGGCCACGGTATCCACCATCAGAAGCTTGCCCGGATGCAGGCGTTCCTTCAGTACCACATGCTCTTCTCTGATCGGAAGCACGCCCACTTCCGAGGAAAGGATCAGCATGTCATCATCCGTGATGTAATAGCGGGAAGGTCTCAGGCCGTTGCGGTCCAGGATCGCCCCCATGATATCGCCGTCCGAAAAGACGATGGATGCAGGTCCGTCCCAGGGCTCCATCATCGTTGCATAATATTGATAGAAATCACGGATCTCCTGCGAGATCGTATCGTTGTTTGCCCAGGGTTCCGGGATGCAGATCATGGCCGCAAGCGGCAGTTCCATTCCGCTCATCACCAGGAATTCCAGGGTGTTATCCAGCATGGAGGAATCCGAACCGTCGCGGTTTACCACCGGCAGCACCTTATGAAGGTCGTCGCGCAGATGCGGTGACGCCATGTTTTCTTCTCTCGCGAGCATCTTGTCCGCATTCCCGCGGATCGTGTTGATCTCGCCGTTATGCACGATAAAGCGGTTGGGATGCGCACGCTCCCAGCTGGGATTCGTATTGGTCGAAAAACGGGAATGCACTACGGCGATCGCCGCTTCATAGTCCGCATCCTGCAGATCTTCAAAGAAAGTGCGGAGCTGCCCCACCAGAAACATTCCTTTATATACGATGGTACGGCTGCTCATGGAAACCACATAGGTATTATCGTTACTCTGTTCAAATTCCCTTCTGGCAATATAGAGCTTACGGTCAAAGTCAAGGCCCTTTTCCGTGTCCTCCGGCCGTTCGATGAAGGCCTGGCAGATATAAGGCATGCAGTCCAGAGCCCTCTGCCCAAGAACTTTCGAGCACACCGGAACCTCACGCCAGCCGAGAAGCTTCAGGCCCTCTTTCTTCAGGATCACCTCAAACATCTTTTTTGCCTGCGCCCGTTGTAATTCCTGCTGCGGAAAGAAGAGCTGGGCGATACCGTAATCCCTCTCATCGCCGAGCGCGATCCCGCTGTGTGCCTTAAAAAACTTATGGGAGATCTGCAGAAGGATCCCTACACCGTCGCCCGTTTTTCCTTCCGCATCCTTACCGGCACGGTGTTCCAGGTTTTCCACGATCTTCAGCGCATCCTCAACGACCGCGTGGCTCTTTACGCCTTTGATGCTGACTACCGCACCGATCCCGCAGTTGTCATGCTCAAATTCCGGCCGGTACAGCCCTTTGCCGCGGACTTTTTCCATAATCCCCTTCATTTCCGTATTCCTCCTTCGATCGCCTAAAAAAGCGAAAATGCCCCGGAGATCATCCGGAGCACCCTTGCTCAAATACACATATTCTGTTCAACAAAACGAAAAAGCGTCCCGAAGAAAGCCTCCGGAACGCCTTTGTTCCCAACGAAAATTATATTACGCGCTGCTTCCGGATTTGTCAAGCATTTTTACAGCAGCAGATTTCATGTATCAATGAGAAGCGTCCCCCTTTGACACACGAGCGGCTCAGACAGTTTCAAATCGCTCCTTTTCCGAATGTTCGGAAACATAGGTGGGATAATCCCCGTTGAAACAGGCCGCACAGACTTTCCCCTCATCACCGGCCAGACGCATCACATTTTTCACGGACAGAAAACCCAGGCTGTCGACATCGATCATCTCCGCGATCTCTTCCACGCTGTGCCCGTTCGCGATCAGGCTGTTCTTCGAATCGATATCCGTTCCGTAATAACAGGGATAGAGAAAAGGCGGTGCGGAGATCCTCATGTGTACTTCCTTCGCTCCTGCAGCACGGATCAGTTTCACGATATAGGCACTGGTCGTTCCGCGCACGATGGAATCGTCGATCAGAACGATGCGCTTCCCCCTGAGCGCCGAAGCTATGGTGTTAAGCTTCTGCCGTACCAGGTCTTTTCTGAGCGACTGATCGGGTGCGATGAAGGTGCGGCCGATATACTTGTTCTTGACCAGTCCCACTCCGTAAGGGATCCCGGATTCCTCCGCATATCCCAGCGCTGCGTCAATGCCGGAATCGGGTACGCCGATCACCACATCCGCATCTACGGGATGCTCCTGCGCAAGAAAGGTCCCGGCTCTTTTTCGGGCACTGTGTACACTCACATCCTCGATCACCGAATCGGGCCTTGCGAAATAGATATATTCGAATACACAGATACGCCTTTCCTTCTTCCCGCTGCAGGTAAGTATACTGCGGATGCCATCTTCATCCGCGATCATGATCTCTCCGGGTTCGAGTTCGCGGATATGCCGGGCCCCCACGGCGTCCAGTGCGCAGCTCTCCGACGCAAAGACACAGCTTCCGTCCTCCGTCTTTCCGTAACAGAGCGGCCGCAGCCCCAGCGGATCCCTTACCGCCAGAAGCTTTGCGGGAGACATCATCACCAGGGAATACGCCCCCTGAAGCTCTGTCATGGTCTTTTCCACCGCCGCTTCGATCGACGGCGTCTGAAGACGGTTTCTCGTGATCAGGTACGAGATCACCTCTGTATCGCTGCTGCTCTGGAAGATGCAGCCGGACAGTTCCAGCCTGCGCCGGAGCTCGTAGGAATTGGTCAGATTGCCGTTGTGACACAGGGCCAGCTGCCCTTTTACATGCCTGACCACCATGGGCTGTGCATTGATCACGCTGTTGCTCCCGCTCGTGGAATAACGCACATGACCCACGGCGATATTTCCGCATCCCAGCTCCGATAAGCTGCTTTCGTCAAAAACTTCATGCACCAGCCCCAGTCCCTTGTGATAGCGGATCACGCGGTCTTCGTTCACCGCTATCCCCGCCGCTTCCTGTCCGCGATGCTGAAGGGCCGTCAGCCCGATACATACGCTGTGCGCAATGGAAGTCTTCTCCTTCTGCCGGATACCGAACACGCCGCATTCCTCATGGATCTTTTCCATTTTCTTCTCCTCCGTGTGTCATTATGGACAGTTCTCTTTGACACGTTTAAACGAAACGAGGCAGCTGCCGGGAGAGCCCCGGCAGCCACCTGGAATGATACACTATGTCCTTTTATGTTTATTCCACATCCTGTAATGCCGCGAAATCTTCCTCGCCCGTGCGGATCTTCACGACACGGCTCACCGGGTAAACAAAGATCTTGCCGTCGCCGATCTTTCCGGTATAAAGAGTCTTCTTTGCCGTCTCGATCACGCTGTCCACGGGGATCTTGCTGACGACCACTTCCAGCTTGATCTTCGGAAGAAGCGTCATGTCCATCTCAACGCCTCGGTACATCTGGCTGGAGCCTTTCTCAATACCGCAGCCGGTCACCTGTGTCACCGTGATACCGGTTACTCCCAGAGCGTTGAGGGCTCTCTTGATCTTGTCGTATCTGGAAAGCTTGGTGATGATGACCACCTTGTGCATACCGCTGTCCAGGGAAGTTCCTGCCACACCCGCCGAAATGTTCTGAACGGGTACGGAGGCGTTTTTCTTTGCCTCGCTCGCTTTCTCGTAATCATCCTCACCCAGATCCGTGTTCTCGTTTGCACTCATGCTGGCATTGCTCATATCCACGATCGAGAAACCTGCATATGCCGAAGCCAGGCCGTGTTCCTTCACATCCAGACCTTCGATCTCCTCTTCTTCGCTCACACGCAGACCGAAGATCGCTTTAATGATCGCGAAGACGATGATCATTCCTATCGCTGCCCAGGCTGCTACCGCAGCAAACCCGATGAGCTGTATGCCCAGCAGATCAAAGCCGCCTCCGTAGAACAGACCGACAAGGCTGTCATTTCCGGGTGCCGAAGTGGTTGCAAACAGACCGGTTGCGATGGTTCCCCAGATCCCGTTCATCATATGTACCGCAACCGCACCGACGGGATCGTCGATATGAAGCTTATAATCCAGCAGCCACACACCGAAGCATACCAGCAGGCCGGAAACTGCGCCGATGGCGATGGCGCCGAAAGCATCCGTTACATCACAGGGAGCGGTGATGGCTACAAGTCCTGCCAGGGACGCATTGAGACACATGGATACATCGGGCTTGCCGTATTTGATCCAGGTAAAGATCATGCATACCACCGTTGCGACCGAAGGAGCAATGGTCGTGGTCACAAAGACCGAAGCCAGCTGATCCGTAGAGGTGCAGGCTGCGCCGTTAAAGCCGTACCAGCCGAGCCACAGGATGAATACGCCCAGTGCGCCGACTACGATGTTATGTCCCGGGAAAGCGTTGACCTTTACGATCTTGCCGTTTTCATCCTTTTCAAACTTTCCGATACGGGGTCCCACCATCTTTGCGCCTACGATGGCTGCGATACCGCCCACCATGTGGATCGCACAGGAACCGGCAAAATCATGAAAGCCCATCTGTGCAAGCCAGCCGCCGCCCCAGATCCAGTGCGCTTCGATGGGATAGATCAGTGCGGAGATCACTCCCGAATAAACGCAGTAGCTTAAGAATTTGGTTCTTTCCGCCATGGCTCCCGAAACGATAGTCGCGGTCGTCGCACAGAATACCAGGTTGAAGATGAAATTCGACCAGTCGAAATTCTCATAGCTTGTAAAGATATCAAAGCCGGGTTTTCCGATGAAGCCCATCAGGTCCTCACCCAAAAGGAGCCCGAAACCGATGGCGATGAATACCACACAGCCGATGCAGAAATCCATCAGATTCTTCATCAGGATATTACCTGCATTCTTGGCCCTTGCAAAGCCCGCTTCCACCATCGCAAAGCCGGCCTGCATCCAGAACACCAGCGCGGCACCGATCAAAAACCATACCGCAAATACTTCTCCGTTCACAGCTTCCATGATCTCTTCCATAATCATTTCCTCCTCGTATTTTTTTTATCGCATCCTCACGGAGCGTTGCAGTAAATGCTTTTTTTCATTCACTGCAAAAAGGCCATCCCACCTGCGTTCCACGCCTTTGTGGGATGACCTTTATAAAGCTTTATTATATTCTTTCAGGATATGTCCGGCTCAGTACACGCTGAACAGGAGTTTCCCGTAGCTCGGGAACGGCCAGCACTTTTCGCTGCAGAGCATCTCGGCCTCGTCCACATGCTTCCTCAGATGCTCCATCTTCGGGATCACATCGTCCCGGATCGCTTCGGCGGTCTTCAGAACGCCGTCGCATGCCTTCAGATCTTCCAGAGCCTTTTCCAGATCCTTCACGCGTTCCAGGATATAATCGGTCAGCTCCGAAAGCCTCTCCATCGTGGTGATCTCGTAATTGCATTTCACGTTTCCGCTCACCGACTTCATCAGTGAAGTGGTCTGTGCAAGGCTGAACAGATAACGCTCGATCGCCGGCAGATAATTCTTGCGGACCATATCCACCATGGTCAGGCCTTCGATGTTCACGGTCTTGCAATAGTTCTCCAGCATGATCTCACAGCGGGAGTTCAGCTCGGTTTCGCTGAAGACCTTGTGTGCCATGAGCATGTCCTTATTCTTCTGATCCAGCAGATGAGGCATCGCATCCACAGTGGTCTTTAAATTGGACAGTCCGCGCTGCTCGGTGGCTTCCTTCACCCATTCGTCGGTATAACCGTTCCCGTTAAAGAGGATACGCTCATGCTTCTTAATGGTCTCTTTGATCAGCTCATGCAGGTCGCTCTGGAAATCCTTCGCATTTTCCAGCCTGTCTGCGAACTGCTTCAGGCTTTCGGCCACCGCCGCGTTCAGCATGATGTTGCAGCAGGCGATGCTGTTGGAGGAGCCGAGGGAACGGAACTCGAATTTGTTGCCGGTAAAGGCAAAGGGTGATGTGCGGTTCCGGTCCGTGGTATCTCTCGAGAATCTCGGAAGACTGTGCACGCCCAGCTTCATGATCACTTTTTCCGCTCCCTGATAAGGTGTGTCGTTTTTGATCGAGTCCAATATTCCGGACAGCTCGTCGCCGAGAAATACCGAGATGATCGCGGGAGGTGCCTCGTTTGCTCCGAGACGATGATCGTTTCCGGCAGTCGCCACGGAAAGCCGCAGCAGATCCTGATAATCATCCACCGCCTGGATCACGGCACAGAGGAAAAGCAGGAACTGTGCATTCTCGTGAGGGGTTTCCCCGGGAGAAAGAAGGTTGGCTCCCTTATCCGTTGCCATGGACCAGTTATTATGCTTACCGGACCCGTTCACTCCGGCGAAAGGCTTTTCATGGAGCAGGCAGACCAGTCCGTGCTTTCTTGCCACCTTCTGCATGATCTCCATGGTCAGCTGGTTGTTATCCGTTGCCACGTTGGTGGTGGAGAAGATGGGTGCCAGCTCATGCTGTGCGGGTGCCACTTCGTTATGCTCGGTCTTTGCCAGGATCCCGAGTTTCCAGAGCTCGTCGTTCAGATCCTCCATGAAGGCCGTTACTCTGGGCTTGATCACGCCGAAGTAATGATCGTCCAGCTCCTGTCCCTTGGGAGGCATCGCTCCGAAAAGGGTTCTGCCGGTATAGACCAGATCCGGTCTCTGCTCAAACATTTCCTTGTCGATCAGGAAATATTCCTGTTCCGGTCCCACGCTGGTACGTACATACTTTACTTCCTTACCGAAAAGTTTCAGGATACGTTTTGCCTGACGGTCAAGTGCCTGCATGGAACGCAGCAGCGGTGTCTTTTTATCCAGCGCATCTCCGCTGTAGGAGCAGAAAGCCGTGGGAATGCAGAGGGTGTGATCTTTGATGAACGCGTAAGAAGTGGGATCCCATGCGGTATAGCCTCTTGCCTCAAAAGTAGCTCTGAGTCCGCCCGAAGGGAAAGACGATGCATCCGGCTCACCTTTGATCAGTTCCTTGCCGGAGAACTCCATGATCACGCCGCCATCCGGAGCCGGTGCGATAAAGCTGTCGTGTTTCTCCGCAGTAACACCGGTAAGGGGCTGGAACCAGTGCGTAAAATGGGTCGCGCCCTTTTCCACCGCCCAGTCGCGCATCTCGGTCGCTACAGCTTCCGCCACAGCCTCATCCAGCTTTTCGTTCTCGTCGATGGTCTTTCTGAGCGAGCGGTATACATCTGCGGACAGACGAGCACGCATCACCCTGTCGTCAAACACCATCGAGCCGAACAGTTCCGGTACATTCTTCTTTTCCATCTTGTTCTCCTCCTTTTCGCTCTGAAAACAGAAAGAAGGCGTCCCGAATGAAAACGGGGCACCTTCGCCTTCAGTTTCGATATAAAAAAGCGTCCTGAAGAAATTCTTCAAGACGCCTTTGTCTCTTACGTTTTTGTATGTTACTCCTCTGACCGGATCTTGTCAAGAGTTTTTTTCAGAATTTCTTAATCCGTTTTTTATGATTCCGCATCCGCTTCCTCGGCCTGCTCTTCCACCTCTGCGGACAGCCTGCTTTCCTCCGCATCTTCCGCATCTTCCGCTTCTGCTGCTTCCGTCTTTTTCTGCGATGCGAGATACTCAGCCGCATCGTCCGGGATATCATCCAGGCTCTCGCTGCCGATATTCACATCCAGAGGCTTTTTCCTGAAGAGGATGTCATACATCACGGGAATGATAAAGAGCGTCATCAGCGTGGCGTAGGCAAGTCCGCCGGCGATGACCAGTGCCATGCCGCGGCCCATCTGCGCCGCCATATCGTCGCCGACGATCAGGGCCGATTCCGCAAGGATCGTCGTCAGAGCCGTCATCAGGATCGGACGCATACGGGTCTTTCCGGTAACGACCAGCGCCGTGGTACGGTCCAGTCCGCCCTTCCGCAGCTGGTTCGCATAGTCCACAAAGACGATACCGTTATTGACCACGGTACCCATCAGCACGATGATACCCAGGATGCTGATGACCGAAAGGTTTTCTCCGGAAAACCATACGGCAAGGAAGCCTCCGGTAAAGGCCAGCGGCACCGTAAAGAGCACGATGAAAGGACTCAGCAGGCTCTGGAACTGTCCTACCATGACAAGGTAGACCATTAAAAGTCCCAGCAGCATGACCAGCATCATCTGCTCCACCATGGTATTTACGGAATCGTACTCACCGCCGAGTTCCATCGTATAGCCGTGAGGCAGCTGGTACGCATCCAGAAGCGGCTTCAGCTCACGTGTGAGCAGCGTCGTGTTATAGCCTTCGCCCACGGAAGCCGAAACGGTCATGTAACGGCTCTGGTTCTTACGGTTGATGCTGTCCAGCTCGTCCCTTACTTCGACCTGCGCAAACTCGCCGAGCCTGTGTTCCTCATGGATCGTGTCGTTATCCTCATCGGTCTTTTCCACCAGGAAGCTGTAATCCAGGATGTTCTCATAGGTCATGGGATCGGTCTCGTCCACCACCACGATATCCACGTCGATACCGTCCAGTGTGATGGTCACCGCACTCTTGGAATGCGTGAGCTTGCGGTTGATATCCTGATAGATCTGCACCACGCTCAGCCCCAGGCTCATGGCCTTGTTCTTGTCGATGGTCACATGCAGGGATTTGCCCGCATCCTCCATGCCGTTGGAGATATTTTCATAACCGTCGATGGTATCCACGATATCACAGATCTCTCCGGTGATGCGCGCCAGTTCATCCATATCCGGTCCGTACACATTGATGCTCAGGCCGGAGCCGCCGGTCATCTGGTCCATCTCGGAGGCCATTGAGGACAGTGTCAGATCGAGTCCCATATCTTCCCCTATGGCTTCGATCTCGCGGTTGATCCTCTTGATCTCTTCTTCACCGGCATTCTCGTTTTCCGTCATGATCATAAAGGACATATGGCGGAAAGCGCCGGGATTCGATGCAGCGCTCGATACCACCAGGGCAGAGCCGTTTCCGGTCATCACACCGATCGTACCTATACCATCGATCTGAAGCATGCGCTCGATCACCTTATCGGTCGTCTCGTAAGCTTCTTCCCTCGTGGTCTCTTCCGGATACTGGATATCGGCCTGCATCTGGTTCATCGTCATCTCGGGGATCACGACGATACCCATGCGGAACGCCATGATGCCGGAAAATACCAGAAGTCCGATCGCCAGACCGAGGGGAACGATCTTTACCTTCAGACAGAAACGCAGAATCTTTTCATAACCGACCATCAGCTTGTCAAACAGACGGTGCTCTTTGGGCTTTGCATTTCTGAGCAGCGTGGATGCGGATGCCGGCACAACGGTAAAGGCGATGACCAGAGATGCCAGCAGGCAGAACACGATGGTCAGGCACATGGGTGCGATCAGATCCCGCACCAGGCCCGAAGTGAAGATCATGGGCAGGAATACGCACACCGTCGTGAGGGTGGAGGCGATGATGGAGCCTGCCACCTGTTTCGTGCCCTGTACCGCCGCACGCGGAGCCTCCACACCGTGCCCCCGCATACGGTAGATATTTTCCATGACCACGATGGAGTTATCCACCAGCATACCGATACCCAGTGCCAGACCGGACAGGGACAGCATGTTGAGGGAGATCCCCGAAAAATACATACAGATGATAGCTGCGAGCACCGATACCGGGATGCTTATGGCAACCACCAGGGTCGGCTTCACATCCTTCAGAAAGATTGCCAGGATCACTACGGCAAGCAGGGCACCGATGGCCATGGACTGCAGCACGCTCTTGACGATCAGGTCGATATAATCGCCCATATCCACCAGAGTTGTGACCTGCAGACCGGGATGCGCTTCCATCAGATCCGCGGATGCCGCCTCGATCGTCTTGGACAGTTCATTGGTGCCCGTCGTGCTGCTCTTAAAGATCGAGAGGATCACAGCCTTGTTGTTTCCGAGACGCACATAGCTTTCATCGGCATTGTCGATCACGACCACATCCGCCACATCCTCGATCCGGATATCTCCGATCTTGTTGATATTGGTCAGTACGATATCGCCGAGTTCATCGACCTCCTCGTAATTCTGTCCCACCTTCACGAGCCAGGAGCTGTCCGCTTTATCGTCCACATAGCCCGCAGGCATTTCAAAATTCTGTGCATAGATCAGTCCCGTAAGGGTATCCAGGGTCAGCAGACGGTCGGCGTTCGCGGTTCGCATCGCCTCGGCTTTCTGCTTATCGAATTTCTTTACCGCATCCTCATAATCCTTCCAGCCGTCGTCGATCTGCTTCTGACCGTCCTCGATCTGCTCATAGCCTTCACTGATCTGCTTCTCGCCGTCTTTTATGGAATCCCAGCCGCTGTCGATCTGTTCCTGTGCGCTTTCCAGCTGCGTCTTTGCGCTGTCGATCTGGGCTTCCGCTCCCTCCAGCTGCGCCTTGCCGATGGTAAGCTGTGCATCCGCGCTGCCGATGGTCTGGGAGGCTTCGAGTTTTCCTTTTTCCAGCTCCTTATAGGCGCTCTCTACCTGCGCCTCGGTTTCCGCAACAGTCTTCTTTAATGCGTTGATCGTAGCCTCCGCATTCTTGATCTGACCGTTGATGGAGGCTTTCTGCGCTTCCAGTTCTGCCTTCTGCGCGATCAGCGTATCCTTCTGTTCCAGCAGGCTCTGCGACTGCTTCAGCCCGTCCAGCTGTTCGTTCATCGCTGCCAGTTCCGCTTTTTTCGTCTCCAGCTGGGTATTCAGTTCCGCAAGCTGCGACTCATAATCCTCCGCTTCCGGATCCAGCGCAGCGATCTGCGCTTCCAGTGCACTGATCTCCGCCTCTTTTTCGGCGATCTGTCCTTCCAGCCCGGTTATGGCATAAGCGATATTCTCCGCAGTCATTCCCGCAGCTTCCAGAGCTTCTATGGCCGCCAGTGCGGCATCAATCTGCGCTATGGCGTTATCGATCTGCTTCACGCCATCCTTCAGCGGCGGGATCAGCGCCTCGCTCGTCGCCAGCTGGGTCTTCAGCGCCGCAAGCTGTGCCGAAGCCTGATCCAGCTGATAGCTCAGATCCGCCAGTTTGCTGTTGGACTCTTCGCGTTTTTCCGCCAGCTCCTGCTCGGCCTTATCCATATCGCTTTTGGATTCATCGAGCTTCTCTTTGTTTTCTTCCAGTTCTTTTTTCCCGTCTTCCAGCTCCTGCTGGGAATCGTTCAGTTTCTGTTTCCCGTCTTCCAGCTCCTTTTTGGAATCATCGAGCTTGGTCCGGTTTTCATCCAGGGTTACCTGGGAATCCTGCAGCTTCTTCTCGGCATCCTCCAGCTGCTTCAGCGCCTCGGCAAAGGCATCGTCCACCGTTGCGAGGATACGGTCGTTCAGCGCGTCGATCTTCTTTTCGTTCAGACGCACTTCAACGCTGCGGTCCACCAGACCGAGGGAGGTGACGGAGGCCACGCCGGCCTGCTTTTCATACTGCGGACTGATCCGGTCACGGACAAACTGCGAAAGCTCGTCCATTTCCATGCCTTCCATACTCACGGCCAGATAAACGCTGGCCACCATATCGGTACTGATCTCGATGATGGAAGGCGTGCCCGCATCCGCCGGCAGATACGGCTGCAGCGTGTTCAGCGCGCTCGAGACCTTGACCATGGCGCTGTCCAGATCCGTATCGTCGGTAAATTCCAGCTGGACCATGCCGTAATTTTCATTACATATGCTGGTAACGTTTTCGACGCCGTTGATCGTGCCCAGAGCAGCTTCCATGGGCATACAGATCTCGCTTTCGATCTTTTCGGAACTGGCGCCGGGATACGTGGTCAGCACCATCAGATATGGCAATGAGATGTCCGGGAGCAGATCGAGCTGCATATTGCTCAGGCTCACGAAGCCCAGCACGATTGCGATGATCACTCCCACCAGAACGGTGAACGGTTTTTTTACACTGATCTTTTCCATAAAATCAATCTTCTCCGGATAATATGTATCTCCCCCCCATATTATCGGTTGCAGAACCCTGATATACCGTATTAATGTCATCCGGCATCCTGCTCATCATGATTCTAACGGGTCCAAACTCACGAGCCGATCCCTGCATACATGACCGGAACATGGGCTTTTGACTCTAGAATCATATTATATATTCTGCCGAATTGCAATACCTGTTTTTATCGAATTTCAACAGATATAAAGTTTTTGAGCATTTTTTTACCTTCGGGTGTCATGATGGATTCCGGGTGAAACTGTACGCCGAACACGGGATCGGAAGCGTGCATGACAGCCATTACTTCCCCGTCGGCGGTCTCCGCCGTCACCTTCAGGCACTCCGGTATCGTATCCTTTTCCGCCGCCAGCGAATGGTAGCGTGCCACCGGAAATTCCTCCGGGCAGCCGGCAAAGAGCGGGCAGGAAAGATCCGCACGGACCATGGACTGCTTGCCGTGCATCAGCGTCTTTGCATAACCCACGGTCGCCCCGTAAGCCGCACAGATCGCCTGATGCCCCAGGCACACACCGAGGATCGGGATCGCGCTTCCCAGCTCCTTCACGGTATCGATGATCACGCCTGCGTCCTCGGGTCTTCCGGGTCCGGGCGAAAGTATGATATGTGAAGGCTGCATCGCGCGGATCTCTTCCACACTCTTTTCATCGTTGCGGATCACAAGGATCTCCTCCGCGAGCTCCCCGATATACTGGTAAAGATTATAGGAAAAACTGTCATAATTATCGATCAGAAGGATCATCTCACACCTCCCCGGCGAGCGTAAACGCCTTAAGCGCCGCCCCCGCTTTGTTCAGGCACTCCTGGTATTCCTTTTCCGGATCGGAATCCGCCACGATCCCCGCACCGCTGCGCACAAATACTTTTCCGTTCTTCTTATATAAAATACGGATCGCGATACAGGTATCCATATTTCCCGTCAGGTCGATGTAGCCGATGGCGCCGCCGTAGATCCCGCGCCGCACACCTTCCAGCTCGCCGATCAGCTGGCAGGCCCTTATCTTCGGCGCGCCCGAAAGCGTTCCTGCCGGCAGCACGGCTTCGATGGCGTCCAGTGCGTCCTTATCCTCACGGATCTCCCCGCGTACGGTGGAGCCGATATGCATCACATGGGAGAAACGCTCGATGGAATGGAGCTTTTCCACTTCCACGGTCCCGAACTTACTGACCTTGCCCAGATCGTTTCTGCCCAGATCCACCAGCATATTGTGCTCGGCCAGCTCCTTTTCGTCCTTAAGGAGCTCTTCTTCCAGTAGTTTATCCTCCGCTTCATCCTTTCCGCGCGGTCTGGTGCCTGCCAGCGGGAAGGTATGGAGTACGCCGTCCTGAAGCTTTACGAGGGTCTCGGGTGAAGCCCCCGCCACTTCCACGTCGGTCCCCGAGAAATAAAACATATACGGTGACGGATTGATGGTCCTGAGCACGCGGTAGGTATCCAGAAGGCTGCCTTCAAAGGGAACGCTTAAGCGGTTGGAAAGAACGATCTGGAAGATATCCCCTTCAAAGATATGTTTCTTTCCTTTTTCCACCATGGCCGAATACTCGGCCTTATCAAACATCGCCGTCACCTCACCGAGACGCTTTCCGGCGGCTTCTTCCTTCTTCTTCCCGTTACGGATCAGCTCTTTCAGCTTTTCCAGCTCCTGCACTGCCTTTTCGTAATTCTTCTCCACGTCGTCCAGACGGAGGTTTACGATCAGGACCAGCATCTGCCGCATATGGTCAAAGGCGATGACCTTGTCAAAGAGCATCAGGTCCACATCCCGGAAACAGTCCGGATCGTTGTTTTCCTGACGGAGCTTCGGCTCGCTGTAGGCAAGATAATCATAGGAAAAATAACCGACCAGTCCGCCGGTAAAGGGCGGAAGTCCTTCGATACGCGGACTTTTGTATTCCTTTAAGACTTCCCGGATATGGGCGGAAGGATCCTCCGTGCGGAAGTTCTCCTCCCCGATGCTCATCTCGCCGTTGTCACAGCTGATGCAGAGCTTCGGATCATAGCCAAGGAAAGTGTAACGTCCCCAGCGGTCGTCCGAGCGCGCCGATTCCAGGAGATAGACGTGATCCGAAACATTTTTCAACACACGCAGTGTCTCGATGGGCGTGGTAAAATCCGACAGGATCTCGCAGCTGACCGGCGCTACCCTGTATTCCCCCGTAGCGGCGATCTTCTGTATCTCGCTCAATGCAGGTGTGATCTTCATCTTTTTCCTCCTTTAACTTACAAAATCCCGTTATTTCAGCAGATAAGCGATCATCTTGTCGGCGCTCATCAGATTAAGTTTGGTATCCGATTCATGTCTTTTATAAAAAGAGCCCCCCTGGTAAGCATCATATTTCTGCATGTACTCTTCAAAAACTTCCTCCGTCACCTTTGAGCTGTTCAGCTCATAGAAGCGGATCGGCTCATCGTTGGCATCCGTCCTGGGTTCCCCGTCCTCATCAAGCTCCAGATAAGTATAGCCAAACTCATAAAGCTGCGCTCCGCCACGGTATTCCAGATAGGAATTATACATACTGCCGTCTTCAAGGTACTGGCTCACCTCCACCACACCGGCATCATGATAGACCCTGTAGCTCATAGTCTCCTCAAAATAGGAGTCGCTCTCCTGAAAGAGTATGCCGTCATCATAGGAACAGATATGGTAGGTATCATCCCCGATGCACAAAAGCAGGGGATCGCCATCCTTACGCCGTATCAGCGCATAGGAATAATCGTCGCCGAAGCCCGAAGATATGGTCTGCTGGAGCATTTCCGCATAAGCATCCCTGAAGTTCCCCCGGTTCTGTCCCGTCAGAAAATTCATCACTTCCGTATAGGAAGAACCGCGGCCGTAATGCCTGCGGTCCGCGACCCTTATCATCCCGTCCAGGGTCTTATAGTATTTCTCTTCGCTGACGCTGTTTCCGTTCAGTGCGTATTCCATATCACCGGTAGGACCGTTCTCCCCGTACACTTCATTATTCGTGCCTTCACACTTTAAGTCAAAACCGTCTTTCCCTATACTGTAGATGTAATCATGGTAATAACCCATATTACCGTCACAGTTATCCAGCACATTCCCGCGTTCCTTATAGAAAATGCCCAGTCTTGCGGTCTGCATATGACTCACCTTCCCGTCCAGTATGGTGCAGATGATGTTTCCGGCCGCCTCATAACCGCTGCTGATCACCAGTTCGGGGATATCATCTTTGTTCAGATAAATGAAACCCAGGGTCCAGCTGTTTCTCCAGCCGGGCTCCAGGTAGTCAATCTCCTGTTCGATCCCGCTGTCAAGGAATTCCGCGTAGATGCCCTTCCAGTCGATCTCTTCCTGCGGTGCTTCTGTGGGAGCAGCCTCTTCCGTAGGCGTGGCAATATCATCTTTTTTAACGCTTTCCGGCGTGGGGCTCACTTCGGATGTGACCTCGACTTTTTCCTTATCATCTTTTCCGGGATCCGCGGGGGCCTTTGTCTCACCGCAGCCTCCCATCAACAGCAGTGCAAGCACCGCCGGTATCAGTTTCTTTTTCATGATGTTCCTCCAGAGTGTGTTCCGCTCCGGTCATCTGACCGGAAAAATATCCGTCATTATAACACAGACCCTTTCATAATTCCAGCTTTTTGACCAGCGCGCAGAACTCCCCCGCAAGCGCGGCATGCCCTTCCTCCGTCAGATGGAGGGAATCAAGGTCCGAAGGATACACACACTCCGCCGCATCAAAGAAGATACAGCCCTTTTCCTCCGCCTCTTTTTTGTAATAAAGGGGAAACTCCTCCGATATCCCGATGGCATCCTCCGTGAATTCCCCGTAAAAGGGCGAAGTCTTAATCTTCGTTCCGATCCTGGGGGGCGAGACCAGGATGAGCTTCGGCGAGAAGCCCTGGATCTCTTTTGTAAAGCTTAAGATCTGCCCTGCCACTGCCCCGGCATTCCCGGCGATCTCCTTTGCCGTCAGATGAAGCCAGGACTTTAAGTCGTTACTTCCCAGCATCAGGATCACGATATCCACCGGCGCGTTCTTTTCAAAACATTTCCTCATGTAATCGGTACCGGCCTGAAAGAAGACCGGTTCTTCGTTACAAAGCGCGGTGCGGCCGTTACAGCCTTCTTCAATGACCCGGTATCCCTCACCGAGCAGCATGGCAAGCTTCCCCGGGTAACGCACATTTTCCGGATAACGTCCGCCGCTGCCCGGGATGAAACCGTAGGTATTGGAATCTCCGTAACATAATACACTGATCATTTTCTCTTTCCCTTTCTGCAGCGTGCCCCGCGGCCTGCCCTTGCGTCCGGCTGATTTTCTGTTATAATGCCAAAGTAATAGTTCCCGGAGGATACAAAAATGAGTTTATCCGTGATCCTGCAGCAGATGGGCGTGATCTGCATCCTGGTCGGCATCGGTATTGCTCTCCAGAAAAAATCCGTTATCGATCCCGCCACTTCGCCGAAGCTCTCCGCCATCGTGGTGGATGTCTGCAATCCGGCGCTGATCATGGCCTCCATCCTGTCCGGGGACATCACGGCCAGTCACGAAGACCTGCTGATCGCCGCCGGTCTCGGCGCCGCTTTTTACTTTATCCTGATCCTTTTGGGCTTTCTGCTTCCGCGCATCCTCCGCGTTTCGCGCGATGAACGCCGCTTCTATAATCTCATGTGCGTTTATACCAACACCGGTTTTCTCGGCATCCCGGTCGCCCGCGCCATACTTCCGGCCAATGCGATCCTCTATGTCATCGTCATCAACATTTTTTACAGCCTGCTTTTCTATACCCACGGTCTCACGATCCTCGGCCGCGGCAAAAACGGCGGCAGCCGGCCTTCGCTCCTGCGCATCATCAATCCCGGCACCGTCATGGCGGTCTTAAGCCTCGTCGTTTTCTGGTTTAAGCTTACGCTCCCGCCGATCCTCGAAAATACCATCGTCTATATCGGCAACGCCACGGTCTTCCTTTCCATGGCGCTCCTGGGCGTATTTATCGCCCGTTCCCGTTTTCTCTCCTGCTTTAAAAACGTACGCATCTGGCTTTTCATCCTGCTGCGCCTCATCGCCTTGCCTGTGGCCGTGGTCTTTGTCATGCGCGCCCTGTCCTTCGATCCGACAGCCACGCTCGCCATGTGCCTCATGGCGGCCGTCCCCGTAGGCAATCTGCCCATGATCCAGGCCGAGAAAAACGGCGATGACACAACGCTCCTCTCTTCTGCCATCGCCGTTACCACCGTGTTCTCCATTGCAGGCATTACCGTCCTGATGGCGGTCTTTTCTGCAGTATAGTTCTATTTTACAAAGACTTTGGCCGGGCGGATACGGAATCTGTAAGTCATCAGGCCGGTATAATCCCCCCGTCCCGCGATCATGATCAATGCCGTTCCGCTCTCCAGATTGTTGGCATAGGCAAGCACTTCATAGTCCGTGCCGGGGATCAGCTGTGCCCCGTTCTTTCCTCCGAGGACCAGCTTCACACCGGGGCATACCGCTTTCCCGCTGTATTCAAAATCCTTTTTCTCCATACCGTCGGCGCTCAGAAGCTTAACCTTGGCTTTTTTGATATCCTTCGTTTCCGGACGGAGCTTAAAGCCGGCCGAAACCGTTCCGCTGTAGTTGTTCCCCTTTGCCGTAAGCACGAGGGTGGCGCTCCCGTCGCCGTTGTCCGTAATGCTCTCCGTAAAGTCCGTATTCTTCTTCAGCGCCTTACCGTTCCTGTCCGTGAGGGTATATTTCACCTTACCCGCGCCGCCCTTTGCATCCGCATCCCCGACGCAGAGGGTTAAATGTTCCAGCTGCCCGGGGGTGATGGCGAATTCTTCCGTGCGGGTACCGGTATAGGCACCTTTTCCGCTGACCTTTACGGTACCGGGTTTCGACGCATCTTTATTAGCTCCGTAAGACAGCTTGTAGTCTTCGCCTTCCTTAAGCACCACGCCGTTCAGTATAACGGTGACTTCCGGACGCACGCCGCCCTTTACATAGGTGGTATCGCCGGTCCCGATCACCAGCACATCCTTCGGGTAATTCGCAAAATTTCCTTTGGTGATCTTGTATTTCACCACGGTGGAACCGTAGCACTTTCCGTTACCGGGGATGGCCGTGATGATGCAGCTGACGGTCCCCACGCGGCCCAGGCCCACGTAGCGCAGCGTATAATCCACGCCCTCCTTCAGGTAATCCTCTCCCGGGAAGCTTACCGACACTTCTTTCGGATCATCCAGAATGTCCACCGGCATGCTGTTCACGCCGGCGACGCTTTCCGCCAGGTCTTTCATGCCTGTGGAGCCCGCGTCGATAAGGATCTCCTGTAGTTCATAACTGCCGGTATAATTTCCCGTTCCCACCGCACGGACCGTCCAGCTGCCCGGCTGCGCATAGGCTCCTTCCGCCGTATCCGGATACTCCAGCGTGTAATCCTTATTAAGCTTCAGCTCCTTATCCCCATGCCAGAGTACGGGCTTCAGCTCCTGCCGCTTCCCGTCCTTTACAGTGCCGTAGACCGGCTCGGCGGAATACTTTCCCGCCGCTGCTGCCGCATCCGACATCTCCGCTTTTTTGATCTCGAAATACTCCTTCTCTTCCCCGCTGCGGTTTCCCTTAAACTTCACCGTGACCGTTGACAGTTTCGTTGTATAGGGCTTCAGGTTGTTGGAATATTTCAGGGTATAATCCACACCCTTTACAAGGCGTTTCCCGTTATCATAGACCTCGGGATCGGGCCGGATGGCGAAACCGGTATATTCATATTCTTTATTCACCCCGTCGATCTCAATGCCGGTGGCAGGCTCCTGCGCAGGCGGGAAATCCGCCTCGATCAGGATGCTGTACGCCGTACCCTCAACCAGCTTCGCGCTCATCCCGTTAATAAGGGCTGCCGGTTCGGCCTTTCCCTGTTCGTCCACCACAAAAGTATAGCCATCCTTTACGTTCAGGCGGATCTGTACACCGTAGATGCGCCCTGCCAGGAAATGATCATTACTGGCGTCCAGCCCCGTCTCCCTGTCGATCCATTTGATCCCGTCCTCTTCATATCTTCCGTTTGCTTCGGAATCCGTCAGGTAGTGACAGGCTCCCTCTCCCGCTACCGGGGCGGGAACGCAGACGGATACCTTCACGATCTCGTTTCCCGAAGGCGCCGCCGGGCAGATATAGTCCGCGTGGAAGTTCAGGTGCTCCTTGTTCCAGCCGTCGACCACAGCGCCGTCCCCGTTGACGGAAGCCACCGTTGTTTCCGTAAATACGGCCTCCGTCACATCGCTTATCTTCAGCCGGATATAGACGCGGTAATATGTTCCCGCTTCAAAGACATCCGTCTCTTTCATTTCCCTGTTTGCGTCCATATCCATCCAGGTGATGGCAGGCGCCGAATACTCCGAGCACAGGTAATACAGCTCCGAGGCGGTCTCCGCTTCATAATCCGGCTTCTTTCCGTCCCTGGGTCTGTTCAGGTTCAGTACCGCTGCTGCCGTGATCTTCACGGGCTTCTCCGGTTCCGGCTCATCCGCCCTTGCAGGCAGGGCCGGTATCCCCGTAACCAGCAGTACCGCTGTCAATAACAATGCCCAAAACCTTACTCCGCTTTTTTTCATGCTCTTCTCTCCCTTCTGTTCTGCAGAGTTAATTATAGCTCACCCCGTTTGTGTCGACGATCCTTCCGTTTTCCAGCCGGAAAACGTTATTCTCCGACGAAATTCGGATCTCCTTCAGGCTGGCACAGTTTTCAAATGCATTTGCCCCGATATACTCCACGCCTGCCGGGATGTATATGCTTTCCAGATATACGCAGTTTTTGAATGCATTCGCCTCTATCGTCTTTAGACTGTCCGGCAGCACCAGCTCCGTAACATTACTGCCGATCCCGCTGATGGCTGTGATCTTCTTCCCGCCGATCTCCTCCGGGAGCACCACTTCCGTTACCATATAGTCCGTTCCGCTGACCGTCAGTCCCTCTCCATTATCCGTCACGACGATCATATTGTCCAGGGTATAAGCCAGACCATTTGCGGCAGCATAGGCCGCAGCCGTATCCGATGAATTTTTCTCCTGCTCTCCGCCTGCTTCTTCCGTATCCTCATCCCGGCTTACGGGCACTCCGGCATCCTGATCCGTGCCGGCTTTATCCGCCGTACCTGCTTCATCCTCCGTGCCGGCTTCCTCATCCACATCAACTTCTTCAGCATCCCGCCCGCTGTCGCTCACTTTATCCTCTCCGCTCTTTCCGGCCAGAACAGCAATGATCACTATGACAAGCACGGCGAGCACTCCGGCCGCAACCGCCACCCATAGCGCGAAAGGCGCTTTTTTCACCGGTACCTTGCGATCTTCATACAGGCAGGCATACAGCTCCTCCATATCCTGTATCCTCTCCTCCGCCCGGGCGCTCAGCCCCTTCCGCAAGGCCGCCTCCAGCTGTTTCGGGACGGTCGGATCGATATCCTGCAGAGGGGTGATCCTTTGTGAACCCGAATATAAGGACATGGCATCCGGCAGCACCCTGCCGCTGATCAGGCGGTACAGGGTCGCGCAGATCGCATACACATCCGTCCAGGGGCCCTGCCCGCCATGCGTCTGATACTGCTCCGGCGGGGCATAGCCGCGTTTTAAGGCCACGGTCAGGCTCTTTCCGTCATTTGCAAACTCCCTTGCCGCGCCAAAGTCGATCAGGGTGATCGAGCCGTCCTTTCTCAGCATGATATTATCCGGACTGATATCGCGATGGATGATGCCGTTTCTGTGAACCGTCGCCAGCGAGCGGATGACCGGCCGCATCAGCTCCAGGGCCTGCCTCCACCCGTTCTGCTTTCCCTGCTGAAACCACTCCTTCAGGGTAATGCCATCTATGTATTCCAGTACCAGATAGGCGGTATTATTTGCGTGAAAGAAGTCATATACTTTTACGATACCGGACAGTTCCTCCAGGGACGCAAGTCTCCTGGCCTCTTTTACATAATCCTCAAAACCCTTTTGGAATATATATTCTCTTTCTCCCTTAATGATCGAAATATCGTTTCCCGCCCCGCTCGTGGTATCTCTCGACGCGCACTGGACCGGGAAGTATTCCTTGATCGCCACCCTCATCTTCAGAATGAGATCCAGGCCGAGATAGGTGATGCCGAAGCCGCCTTCCCCCAGCACTTTGCCAATCATATATTTTCCGTTCAGCACGGTCATCGGCTGCAGCGCACGGTTGTTCATCTCGTACGCTTTCGGATCCGCCCCGCAATGCGGGCAGAACTTCACTCCGTCTTCGATCTCTTCCATGCAATTGATGCAGTAAGCCATGCAGATGCTCCTTAAATATTTGGGCTGTATTTTATTCTTCGTTATCCAGTACAGGGTAATAGGGTTTATGCGGGGTTAATCTGCAACTTCTGGTAACACCTCCCGGTTCACCCAGGTTAAAATCTTCATACTCCACTGTGTTTCCCTTCTTTTTCAGTATCAGATAAAATTCGTAATCCCAATCCTTATATGACAAGTGGCAATCGATATTTACGTAAATATGATCATCGCTGCATAAGAGGATATTCGCCATGGAATAATCTTCTACGTCCTGAGAAGCTTTATTTACAGCCTCATCGATCAGCTCTTCCGACCCGCCAAGCAGTTTAAAACGCTCCATATCGATCTCGATGGAAGCGCATTCCACAAATTCCCCGTCAATATACCAGAAATTAAAATCTTCCCATATAGCCGGATCCCCCCCATCCGTAACGGTACCCGTCACTCCGTCTTCTTTTATTGTCCAGTCTTCATTACCGGCTATCGGTATTGCATAAAGATTCCCGTTACGCAGTTCATATACTTCCTTAAAGGGCTCAAGGCAAAGTCTGGTCTTTCCGAAATCAGCCACTCTCAAGCCACTCCAGTATTCTAAATCTCCCAATAACATAGTCACCAATCCTTTTTCATCACAATAACATACTTCCATGATCAGTGTACCAGGACCATGAACCGCGAAAGACTGATACCCCACTCTTTTATCATGTGCGTCAACAAACGCATATAACTCATGATAACCGTTACCATCAAAGTCATCATATAACCATTCTATTTTTTCACTCACATCATCCGGGTCATTGATCACGATGTTTTCATTATCAAGAAAACCTGCATGTTCCATGACGAGCTGTTTCAGCTTTTCCTCACTGTCATCCCAGGCCCCGGCCGGATAACTATCCGGCATGAATTCCGGGAAACGCTTACGAAACCTGTCCGAACAAGGTGGTAAGCTTTCTACCGTTCCCTCGTAGCGGATGCTGTGTCCGTCATAAGCAAGATCCAGAAACTTTGAGCTATATTCTTCCGGCATTAAAAAAGTTTCATCGTCACTATACCCCATATTAAAACTGCTAAACCATCCGGCCCCGGCCTTCCAGGGATATAGATCATCTTCTGCCCTTGTATAATCCGAATACTCCTTAAAACTGTGCACCTCCATATAGATATGCCCGTCCGGACTATAATAGCCCATAGTCGGTACCTGATAGGGATGATCCTTCTCCCTGTCATGTATCTCCTTCATCCCCTCATCCAGTGCTTCTTTTCCGCCGCTCTTTTCACAGATCTCTTCCCGTGTAAGGATATTATAGCCTATCCCCGCATATATGCCATCTGTATACTTTATCTCACAATGCCGTATCTCGCCATTTTCATATTCATTATACTTTTTTTTAAAAGTATCCCAGCTCCGATCCCTTTCATAAGAATATACTTTTCCGCCTTCGCATACAAGAACCGCATCTCCCGAATAGATCTCCGTAACTTTTCCGTCACGATAGCCGAAGCTGTGGGAATCCGTTGTTCCGTCGGCGGCAATACATCTGACATAGAAATGCTCCGCATCGGTAAAATACAGGATCGAAGTCTCCTGGATCTCCCCATGTATACGTTCATACCTTTTATCCTCATACATGCCCACAGTTCCATCTTCTTCCGCATACCAGAAACGGTATTCCTTTTCATCCTTCTTCGTCGGATGTTCAACAACAGCAAAGAGTTCATCATAACCATCTCCGTCAAAATCATGATAAATGCTCTTTAGCGCTTCCGAGCCGCATTTGTCAACGATCATCGTATACAGCTCGTCTTCCGTATATATGTTCTTTCCCTGCCCGTCTTTTCCGTCCGCTTCCACCACCGTTTTCCCATCCTTTACGGAAGTCGTCTGATCATTCCCGCCGTTCCCTTTATCCTTGTTTCCGGATGCGAGCACAAACGCAAGAATTCCTCCGACCAGCAGCAGGAGGACCGCTGCTGCCGATATCGCGATCACCAGGCCCTTATTCTTTTTCGGCCCGCTTTGCAGTTCCTGCGCAAAATCCGA
>JAEELW010000041.1 GCA_016282915.1 Lachnospiraceae bacterium
GGATGTGAATTATTTTTTCCATGTGGGCGGTACCACGGCGAATCTCGAAAAAACGGATTACAAGAGCCAAAAAGAGAGAGCGCGCTATTATAAGAAAATGGATGAGCAGATGGATACTGTTTTTGAAGGCATGCTGCTCATGTATCTGGAACTGGAAGAGCATAAAAACGATCCGGAAGTCCCCTATGAAAAGACCGTGATCAGCGCCGGGGAACAGAGCGAACGTATAGAAGCGAGAAAGCTGGAGAAGACCAAAAAGGAAAGAGACCTTATACGGAAGGAGATCGAAGCCGAAGAGCAGAAGAAGCGGGAAGAAAAAGAAGCCCTCCGCAAGGCCGAGAAGGAAAAGCGGGAGCAACAGAAAAAGGAGCAGGAAGAGAAAGAAAAGGCCGGGGCAGAAGCCGAAGAAAAGACAACGGCAAAGAAGAGTTCAAAGACAAAGAAGAAAGCAAAGATGAAGGCGCTGCCTAATGCGGCGAAGAAGATAAGGAATGAAAGCTCGAAAGTGGCTTTGCAGAATGAAACGCTGCTCAAAGAGGGCGCAACATTATTTGCTTCCAGGCAGACCCAGCTGGCAAAGGATATCGTGAAGAAGAATCTTCAGATCCAATATGATGAAAAGCGTACGGTGCGCGAAAGAAGGCGCAACGCGAAGAACCTTACCCTGGCTGTGGATCAGGTGACGGATCAGAAGATCAAGCTTCGCAGATCAGTTCCGCTGGATCTTAAGAAAAAGATGGATCATCTGACCTTTACCAGATTATCCGATTTTGCTTTCATGTATGGCGGACAGGCCGAGCTGGAAAAGCTGGTGAAAACTGCAGGAGAAGCAAAGGATAGAAAAAAGGAACTCGGGAAATATATCGCCGGGGGTCCCGAGCAGAAGAAAAACGATTATGCCATACTGGATACTTTGACGGCAGAGCTTTTAAAGATGGATCTGCAGGCTTATGACGTGAGTTCGGACGAAGCCATATCCAGAAATGCCGTTCTGCTGGAAAAGATGGCCCGGGGTGTGGAAAGCTACCAGAAGCTGGTGCAGGAACTGGGGGGGAGTGATTATTTCGAATATCTGAAGGAGAAAAAGATCGACGGCCTGAAGGAGGATCTGTCCCAGACCGTGCTGGCACAGCTGGACCGGCTTTCTTCCATCGCGAAGTATTACCGTCTGCGCAAGCTGGCCATCGAGGATGATAACTATATCGAGGGAAGGACGAAGGAGGATACCTTCGAAGCGGACCGGCAGAAAAAGATCGAGACCCTGTCTCAGGAACAGAGCATGCTCTTTACCGATGTCTTCAGGGATAAGCGGAAATATAACAGCGTAGATCTGAATACGATCACTATGGAAGAGCAGGAGATCCACAGATTGGAAGAGGAGCGTTTCCATGTGGCTCCGAAGTGGATGTATGATGCCTTTTCCATGACAAAGTTAAAAGAAAAGAATGAGGATCCGACCCCTGTTTTCGGCGCGGTTCTTGGCAGAGCGAATGATGAGCTCTACTCATACCAGAAGACCGTGATCAATAAGAAAGAAAACAAAGAGATGAGAAAGGTCCTTTATGAGGTCAGAGACCGGCTTGAAAAGAAGGTATTCGGCGGCTCTCCGAAGTTTATGGGAGGGAAGGATAAGTATCTTGAGAGTATTGATATCTCCGATAGCTGGGACCGTATGCTGCCCCAGCTGATCAATGTGCTGAGTTACCGGCGTACTCCCGAAGAGATGCGTGAGATGATGGAGCTTCTTACGATACAGTCAACCCCCGAATGGAAGGAGATCAAAAAGGATCCCGAGGCCGTGGCCTATTATGAAAGCGCCTTCAAGGAGATGGCCATGCGGGAGATCGCATCGGTATATGCAGTGATGAAGCGTGTCGCAAACTCCATGGCTTTAAAGATCCTGGTCATGCATCCGGCGGATCTGTCCATGCAGATGACGGTGGAGATCAAGTCGCAGCTGATGGGAGCTATCGTGGCTTCCAACATAGACTGCGGCAAGGTAAGCCGTGAAGCGGTGCAAAAGCTCTTTGCGGAGAACAATCAGGATCAACGGCATCTCTTCGACTACGAGGACTTTCTGGAGACAAACTCGCTGACAGCGAGCACCACCTTTAAGACACAGAACAACGGTGAGTTGCTGAAACAGCTGATCCATAACCCTGTGACTTTTGAAGAAGAATTTAATACGAAAATGAGTTATGAAGAGCTGGAAAAGATGATGTTTGGACAGAAGGATACGTTAAAGGCCGGAGGACAGGAGCGTGAAAAGAAGGTGGAGGAGCTGAAAAAAAGAAAGGCTACGGATCCCATGGCGGCGGAGGAACTGAATTGGACGAAAGGCGTGAGCTCTGAGTACTTCTTCCTTATGCAGCATCCGGAAGTCTTCAGCATGAAAAACTTCCTGGCCCGGACACCGGAGGGAGAATATATCTTTGGAAAGGAGTTCCAGCTGAACGGAAGGATCCTTCTGTCACCGGAAAATGCGGTGGGCTTGAAGAACATACTGGATAAGGGAAAGGTAAAGCCGCTGAATGAGAAGGAACTCAAGGCTTATGAGCAGTCCCTTAAGGATCGTAATATGCCAAAGTATATCATGGAAGAGGATCCTTATGGTATCGGCCTGTACCGGAACCATATGGATGGCCTGGTGAAAAAGGATAAAAACGGAAACGCGATCTACCGGAACGGAAAGCTGCAGATGAAAAATCTGATCACGATGCAGGAGATCGATCCCGTAACGGGAAAGCTGAAAGAAGAAAAATAGGTTTTGTACCTGTTGACTGCGGAGGGAAAAAATGAAGGAAGCGGATGAGGTCCTCAAAAAGAGTCTCAAAACGGAGCAAAGGCTGATCAGCGAAAGGGAGCCTGAGTATTCACCGAATATCCTCGATACCGGGGAAAAGCTGCTCATGTCCCGGACACAGATACAGGGGGATAAGCAGGAAGTTATAAGGGAAAAGCAGCCGGCTTCTTATCCGGCCGTCAACGATAATGAGACAGCTGCAAAAAAAGAGACGGACATACGCCGGAATATCGATAAATATGTCCGGAGGATCGTAAACGACCGTAACCGTATGTCCGGCTACCGTAAGGTGGTCAAAGCGGCACAGCTGTACCTAGATGCGGAAAAGAAGGCAGAAAGAGCCGTGGCGCTGAAAGCCTTGCTTGAGAGCGCAAAGATCTATCTGGCGGAAGGGAGCAACAAGTCATATGGCGTGGCCCGCAAAGACCTCTGCAGGGACCTGATGGAGGTCATCGGGGAATACGAAACGGTACAT
This sequence comes from Lachnospiraceae bacterium, assembly GCA_016282915.1. Classification (GTDB taxonomy): domain Bacteria; phylum Bacillota; class Clostridia; order Lachnospirales; family Lachnospiraceae; genus NK4A136. The sequence goes on from JAEELW010000041.1 coordinate 3,279, forward strand.
AACGAAAAACACGGATCACCCGCCCTTCTGTCCGGTGCGGAATACCTGATCAGCGGAGGCGAGTTGAGTGATGAACTGGTGGATCAGGAGATCCGTATTGCTTACGCGCAGATCAAAGGAAACAAAAAATTCTTAAGCATGAGTGAGAGCAAGCGCAGGGAGGCCTTCCGTCGAAAGATCGCCGAAATGCGCCTGGCACGGCAGCTTCGTGGGGAGATCGACAGCCTTGATGAACAGAAGACCCGTGAACTGAACGACCTTGTGTCCGGAGATCATATTGATGATACGGCAACCGCTGCGCCGGGGTACGCCGGGGCGGTGAAAGGCTGCGTAAAGAACTTTATGAGTTTTTACCAGGCTCCTCAGAACATCATCGAGGAACAGAACATTTCTGCCGGAGATATGCCTTTAGAGCTATTGCGTGCGTTGATGTCCGGGGACGATACGAAGGAACTGAACCTGAATAAGGGAAAAGTACTGGAAACCATGTTGTACCAGATCCTGTCCTGGGATCTGAATGAATTCGCATTTTCAAAACCCGAGGATTTTTTAAAAAAGAAAAAGGAAGGAAAGTTTAAGGAGCTTTACGGGAAGCTTCAGTTTGCTTCGAATGCGGGATCCCTTCTGGATGAACTGGAGCGCATAGGGGAGAAGAAGGTCTATCAGACCGCCATTACAGATAAACAGTTTAAGGAACTGCGCAGCCGCATCAGCCTTCTTACCTCCGTTGAGAAGGAGTACAGTACGCGGCTTGAACTGATGAGCAGCCCTTATTATGCCCTTCTTCTGCAGGAAGATATCAGCGATCTTGATACGAAAGAGCGGAACCTGATCACGGGAGCGGATGAGGAAAAGAACGATACTTATGAGGAAAGCTACAGACGTATCCTTAAGTTGCGGAAACAGAACGGCGCCGCCGACGGAGCCTATACCCGCGGGGCGGATATGGCCAAGCTTAAAAAAGCACACGATAAAAAGTTCGCGATCCGCGGGGATTACCGGGACCGGGAGGGGGATCTGCTTCTGAAAGCGGAATCCGAGCGCATCATGATGAGCCGGCTTAAGGGACAGAAAGATGCGCTGGAGGAAGAAAAGCGGAAGATCGAAGAGAAACGTCTGGCGGACGAACGACAGAGACTTGAAGAAGAGCAGCGGAAGATACGCGAGGCGGAAGATCTTAAGAAACGGCAGGAAGAAGAACGTAAGCAACGCGAGGCGGAGGAGCTTAGGAAACGGCAGGAAGAAGAACAAAAGCAACGTGAGGAAGCCGAGCGAAAGAAGAAAGAGGAAGAAGAGCTTCGGAAGCTGGATCAGGAGGCAAGGAAGAAACGGGAAGAAGAACTGCGGAAGCAGCGGGAAGAGGAACAGAAGAGGCAGGAAGAAGAAAGAAAGCGCCGGGAAGAGGAAGAGCGGATACAGAGGGCAAAGGATGAGATCAAGGCCCTGAACGAGCGCTATGAAGCCCTGAAAGACGAAAAGGCGACGGATGAGGAAGCGGCAAAAGTCCGGGAGGACATCAAGGCGCAGCTGCTCAAACTGAGCGGCGAAGATGCGGAGACTATCGAATTTATCCCCACGGAGCTTTTGAATAAGCTGCTGGCGGATCATATCGGATCTGCCGGAACGACACAGATCGGGGATAAGCTTTCGGAGGCCATCGATCAGCTGCTGGATAAATTTGATGAAAGTTACGAGATCATAAGGAAACCTGTCCGTGAGCTGAAGAAGAAGAAGGAGCTGAATGCGGCGGAGCGTCAGTGCCTGTATGAGTATTGTTTAGACAACTTATATTATAATTCGGATTCCGAGGACTGGAAATACGATTCTCTGAAGGAGATGCCGGCAGAAAAGCTGATCCCGCTGGCCCTTCATCTGTCCGACTATGATGAATCGAGCCCTGTGGCAAATAAGGTGGACCGCTGGAGCGACCTTTCCGAAGAGAATGTGAAAAAGCACAGACAAGCGGCGGGCGCCTTCATGGCGGAGCTTTCGGGAGAGAAGGCTGCGCTCTTTACGCTGCTTCCTTTATCGGAACTCTCGGCGCTGACCCTGGATACGGCCAACAGCCTGATGCATCCGGAAGAGCTTCAGAAAAAGCTGGATAAGTATGTGAGCCGGGCGAAACAGGTGAAGGATCGTATGGACCGGGCAAAGGCAGCAGCGGAGTCCGGTGAGAAAGACGCCATGTTTGCCATGATCGGGGAGCTAACCGGAGCGGATACGGCTCTGATCGCGGACATCCCGGCCGACAGGCTTCAGGAGATCCTTAAGGATCTGGGAGAGATGGCAGCAATGGACAGCGCCAGCCTGGAGAGCGAGTGTAAAGAAAGGGCCGAACTGGTCCGGAAAGACTTTACGGAGGAGAAGCTGCAGGAGAACTTCTTTAAGTACAAGGGAGAAGTGGATAAGCTTGAGGAGGACGAAAAAGCACCCGTTGCCCGCAGCGGCAAGAGGGACTATGCCGTGCTGTATCTGAAAAAGATGCTTTCCGTCGGCGAAAAAGAGCTGGAAAACTATGATACGGACCGGCTCTATACCATGGCTAAGGATTTCTCCCTGATCAGGCGGCTGACACAGTGGAACGATCCCGAATACGAAGAGGATCTGAAACGCAGCATCAACGAGCTTTACGGCCTGGATATCCCCCAGGAGATGAAGGATAAGATGGGGGAGCTGCTTAATATCAAAGTGGAGAAGGCGGCCATCCCTGAGCAGACATATGAAGAACTGAAGGGCGTAAAGGCGGATCAGGAGTATAAAAAGAATACGGAGCTCTTCCGGGAAAGAAAGCTGGGAGAGCCGGTCTTTGACGAAAAACTGAAGATGAAAGAGCAGAGCGTCGAGTACCGGAAGCATCTCGAAGCCCTGAAGGAAAGCACAAAGAGCAAAAAGAAAAAGGATGCTCCCAAAACAAAGGCAGCTGCGGCAGCCTGGAGCAAAGAGTCCGTAAGCGTTCTTAACTTTGCAGGTGATGCTGTGGAATGCCTGATGCCCGGTACCGCCGGGCAGGATAAGGCTGTGGCGCTTCAGAAGCTGTTCATGAAAAACACGAAGCTTTTAAAGGCATTCAGTGAGGCAAAGCTTAAAAAGAAAAGCGGAGATCCCTTTACGGAGATCCTGAAAAATATCAGCAATGAGCAGAGAAAGATCTTTGATGAACTGCGTATCGTCGTAAATGAGCTGGTCTCCACCTGTGAAAAAAGCGCCATGTCCATGGAGAGATTTTTAGCCTCCGACCGGATGACGGCTTTCTGTTCCGAAGCGGCAGGAAAGCTGGAAGGGGCAGTGGCGGCCCTGGAAGCCGAAGTAGTGGAAAAGATGGAGCCCGTCACCACCAATATCTTTGACCAGGTGGAGGGCATGGGCATGATCCCGCTGGTGGATGACCTGGACAATGCCGATGCCACAAAGGAAGAGAAAAGGAGAGAGGGAGTCCGGAAGCTGGATTACATGCAGAACGAGCTTCTCTATGACCGGGAACGGGGACAGGGCAAGTTCATGGAGCTGCTCACCTCCGGATATTTTAAGAACGCTTCCCCCCAGAACCGCCGCTTCATGCTTTCCTATATCGTTAAGGATATGCAGAAAAAAACGGAGGGCGGGACCGACGCGGAGTTGGGAGGCCATTATTTTGCTTCCGCCATGAAGGGAGCGGGGCCGCTGATGCAGAAGATGATCCAGGGTCTGCCCGAGCGTATGGTGGTGCCGGAGATGCGGGAGGCCGTTATGGTGGTCAAATCCAATCTGCGGCCCATTGATGCGGAATACAAACAGCAGGTCTTTGAACGCATGAAAAAAGACTCCAAGGGAAAGATCATTGAGATCAACGAGCTTCAGTCCCTGGGGGCGGCTTCCGTGGCGGAGACTTTTCTATGTGAGGTGGTTAGGAAGAACGAGCAGCCTGTGAAGGTGGTCATAAAGATCAAGCGTCCCGATGCCATGCAGCGCATGCAGGATGAGCTTTCCTTTATCCGGAAATGCTCCAGGGATGCGGATTTTTCCTATGAAGAGCAGGAGTATCTGGCGGATCCGCAGAAGTTTGAACAGGAATACGCAACGAAACATGATCTGAAGGATCAGAAGGAGAAGAAGCGCTACAATGAGCTCGTAAACAGCGCGAAGAAGAAAGACTTAAGCATCGGCGTGACCGAGTCCGGTTTCCTGGCGCAGTTTTCTGCCATCGAAAAAGAGTTTGATTTCAAAAACGAGTTGGCCAATGCCAAGCGCGGCGAGAAAAACTATATCTCGAACAAACGTCATGTAAATACCGTAAAGATCGATGACAGCTTTAAGGCGGATGCGGATTATATCGTTATGAACCTTGCCGAAGGACAGACACTGGATACCTATATACGCAACACCCGTGATTTTGTGGAGGACACCATGTCCGTCTATAAGAACGAGGACACGGCATCCAAAGAAAAATATGTGTTGAATGCTTATAATGTATCCACCTATATCCTGAACAGACAGGCGCTGGTAAGGAAGCTGAACGAAGCGAAGGAAAGGCAGAATTATGTTTCCGATCTGGCATACCAGTGGATCAAGATGGCGATCTTCGGCAGCAGCACCCTGTCCGTAAACGGCGAGAATTTCCATCACGGGGATCTGCATTCCGGCAATATCATGATCAGCGATAAGGGAACAACGGTGCTGGATTACGGTAACGCCACGGTCCTGGTGGATTCCAAGGTCACCCAGATCCTGGGGATGATGACGGCGGTAGCGGCGAACCGTACGGACTTTTTTGTGGATGCCTTTGATGAACTCTTAGGCATTGCGGAAGCGGAGGATGAAAAGCTGGAAGGCAAGCCCGGCTATGTGGGTTATTCCCGTATGTCGCTGGCCCAGAAAAGGGAATACGAAAAGAAGTTAAAGGAGATCTTTGCCCTGGGCAGCCAGAAGGATGCCGGCAAAAAGATCCTTCTGTCCCTTTCCATCGCACAGGAGATGGGACTGAAACTCCCCCGGGAGATACAGAACTTTTCCCAGTGCCAGCAACGCCTGGAAAACAGTGTGCTGGAGATCAAGGATACCGCGGTGGAGATCGCAAAGACCCTTCAAAATATGGAACGCATAACGGTGGATCCGAAGTTTAAGAATGTACCGGATCCCGTCATGCTGCTGCAGGGCATGCTGGGTGTGAAAAATGAGAAGGGGGAATACGTTTACAACAAAAGTTCCGCGTACTCCAAAGTACTGTCCCAGTTTGCCGTGGATTCGGCGGACAGGATCCTGGAAAGCGCAGGGAAGCTGGATGGTTCCGAGGAAGAGACCGGGAAATTTGCCCGCAGTTTCCTTCCCGGATATCCCGGGATCAAAACGGATTCCATTTTTAATAACAGGGCGGAATTTGCGAAGATCAAAGAGGATTTTTACAAGGTCAGAAGTTATATCGACAAAGGGGAAGCGGTTCCCGAAGAGCTGACGAAGGCTATGGAGAGTGCCAAGCAGAAGCTTTCCATGGATATGCTCAATTCGGAGATCCTGACCGCGAGAAATGAAGATGGCGCCTATACCGGCTATGCAAACGAAGCGCTGACCGAACACGGAGGCTATGATGTGGAGGCTTTTGAGCAGCTGGAGTATATGATCGAAGACTTTGGACCCAAGCTCCTTAATGCCTCGGAGGCCATGGATGATTACCTGGCAACTCTTAAGAAGGGCGGGAAGGAAAAAGATCTTGAAGCGAAAAAAGAGGCCTTCCTGGCTGCGGCCAGGACTATGGAAGTGGCCAATGTGATCACCAGCCCGGCCATGAAGCAGCTTAAGAAAAATGTGACGGGCTTTTCTACCCGGGAGGAAGAGTCTGAGCTGGAAGCCCAGCTGTCCAATGTGGTCGCGGCTTCCTTCGGAAAGATCGGTCCTTTCTTCCAGGACTTTAAGAGAAAAAAGAAACATCTGGAATCGGTGCAGGATGCCAAAGATCCCGAGACCCTTAAAAAGGCACGGAAGGAATATGACAAGGCACTGGAAGATTTCCTTATCGCCTACGGAAACTGCGCGGTCACGACGCTGAATGAACATATGAAATGCCTGGCGGAAAGCAATGTGGATCCGAAGCTTTATGAGGACAATGATTATCTTCCCGATTTTGTGACGGAGATGGGGAACTGTCTGAGCAATCATTATGTCCGTGCCGGCGGAAAACTGGGACTGAAGTATAAGGACGAGATCGCCCGCTTAAAGAGGGAAGCCGAAGATCAGGAACGCAAGGAAAAGGGCATCGAAAAGACACAGGAGCAGATCATAGCGGATAAGAAAGCGGATGAGGAATACCGGACGAACCGTAAGAATTATGTGGCCAAGCGTGAGGCGGAACTGAACAGACTGGAGACGGCTTATCAGGAGAAGCAGAAGGCAAAGGCGGAACGTAAGAAGAAGAGGGAAGAAGAGCAGCTCAAAGCCCTTGCGAACCAGAAGAGCGCCGTCGAAAAGGAAGCAGTGGCAAAGCAGAAGGATGCCGATAAGTATACGGAAAAGATCGCGAAGCTTAAGGAGAAGCAGAAAAAGAAGGGCGGAGCGAAGATCGAAGCCGAGATCAAAGAGGCTATCCGGAAGGAGACGAATGCCAAGGCTGAGGTTGAAAGGCTGAATAAAGAAGCGGACAGGATCGGGAAACTGATCGAAGAGAAAAAGAAGAAGTGAAAACGGAAAGAATACTGGAGACCGAGCGCTGCTATGTCCGGGAGATCACCTTAAAGGATGTCCCCCTGGAGTATGAGCTTTACGACAGTCCCCATATGACGGATTTCATCGAACCCCTCTGGGAACCGGAACTGCAGACGGAGTACCAGAGACAGTATATCGAAAAGATCTACGGGAAATACGGCTACGGCATGTGGGCGGTCTTTGACAAAGTAACAGACCGTCTCATCGGTGAGGCGGGACTGGAACACCGCATCGATGCCAATCGGGAGAAATTTCCCTACGACTGGATGTTTGATGAAAAATGTGACGAACTGGGTTTCTGCTTTGCGGAGGATCTGTGGGGACAGGGCTACTGCACGGAAGTCTGCAGGGCGATCTTAAAGTACGGGATCGAGACCCTGGGGCACAATTGTTTTTTCGCCAGGGCCGAGAAGGAAAACAAAGCCTCCGTAAGGGTACTGGAAAAGCTGGGCTTTTCGCATTATGAAGGCAGGTATTACCGGCTTATGACGGAAGGTGTTTAAGGAAGAGGGATAGGAACTGCGGGATACCGCAGGTATACTTGAGCATAAGGAGGGGCAATCCATGAAGGAACATGATGAAGAGCAGCTGAAGGATCCGCAGTTACTGAATGACCACAAGACCATCGATGACGAGATGCAGCTGAAAGGCGACCAACTGGCAGCGAATATGCAGGCATCGATGACACAGCTGAATGAACTGAGCCGGCAGAAAGCGGCACAGGAACAGGCGGAGTATGAAAAGGCAAGGGATGAGAGCAACCTGGACTATACGCGCCGCCAGGTGAAAAAGCATATGCCCCGGGACCGCAGGGAGATCTATGACAAGAATGACCTTAAGCAGATCCAGAGCAGGCAGGAACGTATGGTCGTGGATATGGACAGCCTGGGCAAACAGAGCAATTACAGGGCCATGAAGAAGCTTGGGAAGCTTATGGATACCAGGGCCGAACTGGACGAGATCAATCTGATCCTGTACCGCTACCATAACGGGGACAGCTTTGCGGAGGATGTCAACAAGCTGGCGGACATCGATACCCAGAATCTCCGCTTCCGTCAGACCCTTGACCTGGCCCATCTTCTGGTGAACGAGAAATCCAAATCCGATTCCCCGGAGATGAAGGAGCTCAAAGCCGATCTGATCCGGCTTTCCATGACGCTGGAGAATATGAAGGATGTGACGGTGGACCGTGAAAACATGGTGGAGGTCTCCTCTGCTTTTGAACTTGCGGTAAAGAGCATGGAGCATTATCTGGCGATACGTAAGCCGAAGAGCCCCCGGGGGAAGCGGCGTTACAATATGGTGTTTGATGTCTGGAAGTCCCTGTCATTCCAGAATGACCTGATCAAACTGGCAAAGGGTTCCGAAGCTGCCGGCCAGCTGGAAGAGGGTACCACTTTCGGACAGATCTTCCATATGACCGAGACCCATGCCAATGATGTAAAGCGTCAGGATAAGCCGCTTCAGGATCTGTATGGCCCCATACAGCTGAGCAGGGAAGGACGCGAGGTGGCCAAAGTCTTCCGGGAAGGCTTTGATTTCTCGGAGAAGTTTTCACAGCCGGGTATCAGGGAAGCCACCAGGAAAGCGGAATGCGCAAAAACCATGGCCTTCTATAATGCCCTGAAGAAATTCAAGCCGGGGCAGCTGCGGGCAGAGTATGTGGAGATCTACGGAAAGACCGTCCGTTTACTGCAGAAAGAAGACAATACCCTTTTCCTTGTGGAGGACGGGCAGCAGTACCGATTGGATCATTCGGCGGAGTACCTGAGCAACCATATCGAGGGGGATATCTTCAAAAAAGCATCGGCTTACGGAGATGAGAATATCCTGAAGCTGGCGGAAGAATACGGCAGCGCCGGGGATCTGACGACGGGACAGCATCAGAGGCTGCGTGAAAATGTCACGGAGTACCTGTCAAAGCGTCTGGGGATACAGAAGGACGTTTTCACCACCATCCTCCGTACCAATATGACCAACTATACGATACGTCTCTTACGTGGAGAGATGACGGAGGACGAGGTCAGACAGGCCATACAGAACAATGTCAAATCCGAAAACCTGATCAACGGTATGGAGATGACAGAGCTTCTGGAGATCAACGAGCACCGGCAGGGCCTGATGCAGGACAAGGTCCGTACCATGTACGAGATCGAAAACCGGATCGAACGCAACGACTGGAGCGAGGAAGAAAAGGCGGTCCAGAACCTGATGGCGGATTTTGTCTATACCGAGGATACCTTTATCATGGATAAAAACGCCGACCAGCCGGAAGAGTATCTGCGCACTGTCCTTTTAAAAAATTCCGGGGCCATCGCTACGCTGATCAAGCAGGGGAAGGATGCGGATAATGACCTGATCAGCGACATCTTTAAGAAGATGTCCCTTGACGAAGTGAAAGGCGCGACGCAGACAAGCTTTGAACGGGTCATCGCTTTCGGACTCCGGGATATCACTTCCTTTTTGGGGGCGGAAACGGATCTGAACCGTTCCGTGGATGAGATCAAAGCACAGATCGAGACGAAACTGAATGATCGGAATCTCGTGCCGTTAAACCTTAAGCTGAAACAGCTTGCCACGGATGTGAACAAGAGCATTGATAATGCCTGCAACATCATGCAGGACAACGTGAGCGAGATGACGGACAGCATCTTTGACAAAACCGAGAAGGATGAAGAGACCAGTCTGAAAGCGATCATGGAGAATGCCTGCCGCAGTGAAAAAGGACAGGGTCTCTTTACCAGAACGGTCTTTAAAAACTATTTCCGTTCCATGTCCGCCATCGACAAGCGGAGCATGCTTTCTTCCGTTCTCCGTTTGTCCACTAAGGTGGATTATCAGGAACCCTCCGATCAGGAGCTGCTCAGGGATATCCGCGAACGTAAGCTTGCGAAATACCCGAGCCTGGCGGTCGAACGGAATCTTGATGCACAGCCGCTGACGCACCAGGAAAGAGAGCAGCTTGACGCATACCGGGCCGAGAAGAAACGGCTGAAGGTGGGGGCAAACTACCTGGCGGGACTGATCCGCGGGGCAGGTCCCCTGTTCCAGAAGATGCTCCAGGGGCTTCCGGAAGAGTCGCTTCCCGTGGAGATCCGTAAGGCCATGAGCGATGTGAAGGCAAGACTGGCGCCCATTCCGGAGCGTGTGGTAAAGGCACAGCTTCTGGGCCTGATCGAGGGCTCCGGTGGGGCCGTAACGAAGATCGATGTGGAAAAGAGCCTGGGGGCTGCTACCGTGGGCGAGACCTTCCGCTGCCGGATCTACGGCCCGAACCTGCCGGTGGAGGGCAGGCCCGTTGTGATCAAGCTGCTTCGTTCCGATGTCCAGAACCGCATGAAACGTGAGGAAAAGGTGATGCTGGACTGCGCAAAGCAGTCGGATGAAAGCAACGGCATGTATGAGACCTATAAGGGACAGCTTTCGAATTTCTACGCGGAGCTGAACTTTACAAAAGAAGCCGAGAATGTGGTGGAACTCGGAAAGGTATACAGGGGAAAGAAAACGAACGTAAAGATCGTGGAACTGAACCAGCTCTTCAACGCCACCACCAACTGCCTGATCGAGGAAGAGGCAGAGGGGGATACCCTGGACGCCATCCTAAGGAAGATGGCAAGAATTCGGGAAGAGATGAGGAGCGTATTTAAAAATGTAAGCGAGGTAGGATTTAACAAGGAGAATATTCAAAAGACCAAAGAGTGGAGGGACAGATTTGTCGATGAGGCAAACAAGCTCATAAAGCAGAGGGATCTGGTGGCGGACATGTGCAATATCTGGGTGGATGAAGCGATCTTCAAATCCGGGTATTATCATGCAGATCTTCATGCCGGAAACATCATGGTATCGAAGGATAAGGCGACCATGATCGATTTCGGGAACGCGGCAAAGTTCGACGCGAACCAGCAGGACTGCATCACGCGTATGACCGCAGCTGCCGGAATGGGGAATGCCGCAGGCTTTTTCGCGGCCTTTAATGACCTGCTCTTAAAGAAAAATGAGGAAGACAAAACAGAGGAAGACCTTGCTTTTGAGCAGTTCTATGATGAGGATAAGAGAGCCGAAGTCCTTCAGGAATTTGAAAAAATCATGGATATGGGTGATGAGAAGCAGGCCGGAGAGCGTATCTCCTGCGCCCTGATCAAGGCCCAGGAACTGGGGATCAAGCTTCCGCCGGCGATCTACAATTTCTCCCAGGGACAGCTGCGCCTGCAGAAATCCATTAATGACATCAATGATATGGTCGAGAACCTGAAGAAGGACATTGACTGGCTGGATAATATCCATACAAACTATGAAGACGCGGATCCGGTCAACTACATCCAGAATGTGGTGGCAAAACAGATCCGGGATGCGGTGGACCAGAAGAAGGAACTGCCGGACCGGAAAGCGGTCTTTGAGTCTTATATCAATATGCTTGAACCGGTGAATAAGGAAGACTTCGTGAAGGGGATCCTGGATAATACCCATAAGGATGCACAGCTGGATAAGGGTATCGCGGAGATCGATAAACGGAAGGAATTCGACCGGAAATATTTAAACGGTATCATGGGTATTTCGGAAGCCCTGAAAACGGACGAGACCATGGAACAAGATGAGGAAGGCAACGAGATCATGGTGGAGCCGGATTATGAGCAGTACCGTGTGGCCTGGGAGGATTATAAGGCAAAGTGGCGTGACAAAAAAGGGTCACCCGAGCAGATCAATGCCGGAAGGGATGCTATCGTCACAATGCAGCCCATGGATGTCAAGGCACCGGTATATCAGCTTTTCGGCGGCTTTGCCCGCCTTTCGGGGCAGCTGATGAACGCGCTGGAAGCTTTTGATGAAGAGGCGGTGGAGGATGTGCTCAAGGCATATTTTGAAGAAATCCCTCTTTGTAAACAGCTGGAAGCAAAAGTGAAGGAACTGCGTTCCCTGCAGGACCGCAAGAAACTGAATGATAACAAAAAGCAGCAGCTTACGGACGAGATCTATGAGCTGTATACCGGTGTGCAGAAGATCCGTGTACGGAATAATCCTCTGTCGAAGGCGGTCGGTGTCATGCTGGAAAACGCACTGAATTATGAGAGCGTGGAAAAGCAGATGCAGATGCTGTTTGAAGACCAGACACCTACGAAGGTCATGGTAGACGGAAAGGAAGAAGAGCGGCCTTCGGGACCGGAGCTGAAAGCGGTATTTCTGGAGTATAAAGATCTCTATATGCAGAACATGGATAAGCAGGGCCTGCTTGCCCAGGATGCACCGGCACAGGTAAAAGCAAAACTGGATGCACTGAGGGAGAAGCTCTATAAGATCCATCAGGAGATCAGTACCCGCCGCATAAAACAGTTTTATGAGGAGCGCTTTGCAAAAAAGACGGATATCAAGAGCTATGACTTTACAAAGGTCATGAAGGATGTTGTGAACGCGAACATCTTTAAGTTCGGATTCCGGGTCGGAATGGATATCGTGGCACAGATCATGAAAAATAGTTAAATCTATGGGATAAGGAGGAATGAGCAATGGATTTTAAGCTGGACAGGGAAGAAAAAAGGCTGAAAGAGTACGAGCTGAATGTGCAGCGGGAAGAAGGAAAGGAGACGACAGACCTGGGATACCGGGACATGAACAAGCGTTTCCTGAACCTGGAACAGCAGACTATGTTTTCGCCTGAGGCATGGGAAGAAAAGAAGAAGGCCCATGAGACCAGGAAAGATGAACTGGAAAAGAAATGGCACAGGCTCACCGAGGACAGGAAAAAAGAACTGGACAAGTCCGGGAATAAGAACTTCAGTGATAAGGAAGCGGGCTACTATGAAAACTTCAGCTTAAAAGAGATGGAAGTCTTTTTAAAGAACAGTGACCGTGGAGGGAATTCGCCGGAGTTTAACAGTGTGGCAACGGATCTGGAACTCTATAATGTGATCAGCGATCAGGGGGATACCTTTGAACTGATCAATCTTCTCTCTCGGCTGAAAGAAAGCTGTGATGAATATATCCGCACCAGGACTACCTATCGTACGCCCAAGGGGAAAAGAAGGCGGGCGATGATACTGCAGGTACAGTCAAAGGTGGAGTCGCTTTTAAACGATACCTACGGATCCATCACCGCGGATGCCGGCGAAGCTTACAAGGAGTTCAGCGCCGTAAAGGACGATGAGAATACGGAAGAGAAAAAAGCCGTGGTGGAAAAGGCTTGCAAGACCCAGTTTAACCAGATCTTCCAGGATCTGTCCGAAAACAAAGTGCTCACGAAAGAACAAAGGCAGACGGCGGATGACCATATGAAAGAGATCCTGCATAGCCTGAAGGATCAGAGTGCGGATAAGAACCAGTCTCCGAACCTGTCCACCAGACTGTTCAATGCCATCGGCTGGGCAGCACATAAGCCCCGGCTTGTCCGCAGTTTCGAAGATGAGAAAAAGAAATCGCCCCTGGGGATCAAGATGTACCATTCCATCAATCCCTATGGCGAAATGAAGGATGCGGAGATACTGGGAGAACAGCTGAAGGGTGAACTGGGACAAAACAGCCGCCAGTATTACAGTGCCGGAAATTACGGGAAAGGAACCTATACCGCGGTAAGATCAAAGCTTACCGAGGATAGAAGCAAAGAGGAAAAAGACCGGATCGATAAAAAGGCAAGCAACCACAGCTGGGAATTCGGTGACAAGGTGGGGGCGGTCCAGTTTACCATGATGCTGAATGAAAATGCCAGGATCATCAACTTCACAGATGCAATAAGCCTGGTCAAAGAATTCAAGGCAAAATATCCGCAAACCTATCAGGCATTTCGTGAGCTGGAGATCCGGGAAGGATACGGATATGCGGAGGAACCGGCCATAACGGCGCTCCTTGCGTTTTACGGATATAATACGCTGCGGTTTATGAGCGGCTGCGGACCGGATATCGATTACTATATCACGACGGACCGAAAGGCGTTTTCGATCAACGATAATACTCAGATGATGAGAACGGAAAAAGGTTTTGAAGCTTATTGATAAAAGGAGGAGACCATGAAAGAACTGACGATGGGAGAAGAAAGATTTTTAAGCGAATCGGCGGACGCCTGGAAGATGGAGATTTACGCAAAGAGTGAAGGAGAGCTTTCCGATGCATTAAAGGAAAAGATCAACGGTATGGCCAAGGCCTATGTGGAGGCTTTTACGGCTTTTTACAAAGAGGAAGCCGCCAAAACGGATGAACGGGATACGGATGTACTGCAGGGAGCTTTTGAGGAAAAATACCAAAAGGAGCATCCGGAGTTTTTCGATATCGACGCGCTGATAAAAGAGGGTTAAGCTATGACGGTTGAGATGATCGAAGGCGGTAATCTGCGGGATTACATGCATCTTCTGGATAATGAGGAGATCTATGGCATACGTTCGGGACGGCTGAGCGGGATCGGCGTTTTTGATGAGGACGGGGATCGGCCCATGGGTTTTGCGGTGCTCGAGATCCTGCCCGGATATGTGAGCCTGCGCCGTCTGTTCGTGGCCGGCCGCTGCGATAAACGCAGGGTGTCGGAGGAGATCCTGGAAGTGGTGAGGAGCATGCCGAAGAAAGACCGGCTCCCGGTGTTTTTCTTTGTTACCGGGAACGGCGGGGAAGAACTGCGGCTGATACAGAAGAACGGTTTCCATCTCGATGAGGGAGATTATACCTGTAAGGAAGTGCTTCTTTCCGGAATGAAGGATATCTATGTGACCGGGATCGAGAACGCCGGGGTATGTATCGATTCCGTTGCGGACGTGACAGATGAGGAACTCTATCCTTTCGTGTTCAATTCGCCCCACGATCCCATACTGCAGATCCCCTGGTTTGATATCGACAGGGACCGTTTTGCGGACGGTATCGTATGCAAAAAGAATAACAGGGTCACGGCGGTGCTGCTTTTGGAAGAAAATGACGACTATGTGGTCGTGCCCTGGTTCTACGGCACGGATACGATCAGTATAAGCATCTGTCTCGCCCGCCTGAAGGAGATCTTTTCCCATGATGCGGAAGAGGATGTGACGGTTCATTTTCTTGCTGCGGCAGGAGTAAGAAGCACCGGTCCGGACGACTTTTTTGAAGAGATCCGGGAACTGCCCATACAGCTCTATAAGATGCGGTAGGGAAGATGGAACCGCAGCAGACGGAAAGAGATCGAAAGCTTTACAGAGCTCCGCGGAAGGAAAAAGATCCTGCCGGTCCTGATCGAAGGAGAGCCGGAGGATGCCTTCCCGGAGTTTTTTATAATATGGTCTCTGAAGATACTTGGGATTGAGAAAATGTGAATTTTCTGGTATAATATTCAAATATCTGTATGCTGTTCAGGGAAGGAGCCCGGCGGTAGCTGAGAGATGACGTTTGGCGAGTTATTAGGCAGGTATTATACTTTTATATTCGTACTGGTCATCCTGCTTTATACGATCTATTTCAACCGAAAGATGTACAGCAGGGTGAAGGGTCATTTTCTGGCGCTCCTCGTTTGTGTTGTGCTGGAGACGGTCTTTTCCGCCGTGGAAGAATACTTTGCTGCCCTTCCGGAGCCCAGCATCTGGCGGATGCTTCTTTCGACGGTCTGTTATATCCTGCGGCCGGCGATCATATATCAGATGCTTCTGATCATCATAAGGGATGAGGGTAAGAAAAAGAAACTGCTCACGGGACTTCCGCTTTTTGCATTTTCCCTGATCATGTTCATCAATATCCCGCTGGCGTCCCCGCTGGTCTTTTCCTATACGGAGGTGAACACCTTCGGTACCGGGCCGCTTTTCTTTACGACATACGGTATACTTGTTCTATATCTTGCACTCATTCTTGTATTTGCTTTTCTGAAATGCGATCTGTCCGACGGGGCCGGCGAACTGCTGACGGTCCTGATCGGCGTGGCCTTTATCATCCTGAATATCGCAGGGGAGCGCTTCATCCATGGTTTCAGCGGGAATTCGGAAAATGCCACGGCCCTTGCCGTCCTGATCTATGCGGTCTATTTCAAGAGTGTTGAGGACCGGAGGGAAAGAAAGATCCTGGAAACTACGGAAAAAAAGACGGGCCTCCTCAACGAGAATGCCTGTATCACGAAGCTGGATGAGCTGGCCCGGCTTTCAAAGGCAGAAGAGTATGCTGCCGTCTTTTTCGACCTGGAGCGTTTCGGCCTGGTCAACGACCGTTACGGCATGGAGATCGGAAACCGGGTGATCACGGAGTATGTGGGGATACTGGGCGGCATCCTACGTCAGGACGAGATCCTGGCAAGGCAGGGCGGCGACCGTTTCATTGCGGTGGTACTGCAGAGGAACCTGGACGTGCTGCTGGCACAGCTTGCGTCGACCAGGGTCCGTTTCACCGAAGGGGGGACGGATTATGATATCACTATCAGCGCCCATGTGGGCGTGTACCGGATAGAGAAAGACGATCTGAACGGGGAAGAGATCGTTTCCAACGCCCATTCCGCCCACAGCTACGGAAAGAAAGTGGGGAATAAGGTGACCTATATGAGTCCCGAGCTGAAGGCGGCACTTAAGGATGAGAAACAATATGCGTCCGAGATCCCCGTGGCGATGGCAAAAGAGGAGTTTGTTGCCTATTACCAGCCCAAGGTCAATTCCAGGACCAATATGCTCTGCGGCGCGGAGGCTCTGGTCCGTTGGGCGCGTAACGGCCAGCTGATCCCTCCCGGGAAGTTCATTCCCATCCTGGAGACCAGGGATCTGATGTGCGATATGGATTTTTACATGCTGCGGCATGTCTGTGCCGATATCGCGGCCTGGATCGAGAAGGGGCTGGTGCCTCCGACGATCTCGGTCAATTTTTCCAGAAGAAACCTTTCCAATACGCAGCTTGCGGCCGATATCGACGCGGTCGTGAAGGAATACCATGTACCCAAGAAGATGATCGAGATCGAGATCACCGAGACCACGGACGAATTTCCGATCAGCGTGCTGAAGGCTTTTGTGGACGACCTTCACAGGCTGGGTTATAAGGTGGCCGTTGACGATTTCGGAAGCGGGAGTTCTTCCTTAAGCCTTCTGCGCGAAGTGACCTTTGATACGCTAAAGATCGACAAGGGCTTTGTGGACAGGGCCTACGCCAAGGATCTCGCGATCCTCAGTTCCATGATAAAGCTCGCGGATGCGATCGGCGTGGAAACGCTGGCGGAAGGCGTGGAACAGAAGGAGCAGGTCGATACGCTTCTGTCCCTCGGCTGCGAGATCATCCAGGGTTATTATTATGACAGGCCTCTTCCGAAGGAGAGTTTTGAGAGAAGGATCATAAGCAGGAGATATAAAGATGACCAAGGTTGATAATCATAAAAAAGTGATCAGGATCCTTACGTTTATTTTGCTTGCGATCACGGCGGTCATACTGGTGCTCTTTGTCATCCATGCGATCAATGTGAAGAACTACAATGAGGAATGGAGAGTGGTCACGCCGGATTCTTCGGCCACACAGGTGGTGGTGGATATCCATCCGCGCGGAGGCTCGACCGATTCCTGGCTGAAGACGGATACGGGTCTCGGGACGGATCTGAACGCAAAGATCTACGATCTGGTCGTGACGAATAATGCCCATACCTATGTGGAGGACTGGTATATCCGCATACAGATCACGGAGAACTGCTATTTAAACAATGCCTGGTGCGGCAAGTTTGAAGTCCATCAGTTTGATGAAAGGGGAAAGGAACTTTCCCAGACGGTCGATCTGCGTGATTTTGATTACAACGATCTGCAGATCAATTATTACCATGCCGGTCAGGATCTGCTCATTCCCCTCACGCCCGGGGATTATCTGATCTACCATCCGGATGCCGGTGTCTCCGAAGAGGTGCCGATCAAAGGAACAGCCGACATGTCGGGTTCCAGCGTATGCGGGATCATCATGTACAGTGTCTCCGGCGATGTGGACCTGAATGCCTATGAGCTTTCCTACCGGCTTCACCAGTCGGTATGGGAGGGTAAACAGGGGAGTTTTTTCATCGCGGCATTTGCACTGCTGGCACTGTCGTTTATGATCCTGGGCACGGTCTTTCTGGTGACCGTCCGTTTTGAGGGCAGGATCCAGAGCCAGAACAGGGTGCTCGGGGATGCCTTCAAGATCTGCTGCGGACTGGCCGATTCCAGGGATTATTATTCAAAAGGACATTCCGAGAGAGTCGCTCTCTATTCGAGGATGATCGGCGAAAAGATGGGCATGGATAAAAGCGACTGCGATCTCGTATACAATGCGGCACTCCTTCACGATATCGGAAATGCCTTTGTCAGTGAGCAGATCCTTCGGAAAAACGGGAAGCTTACGCGGGAGGAATATGCGGAAGTAAAGAGGCATACGGTCAGGGCTTCGGAGATCCTGAAGGAGGCCACGTCGATCCCGAAGGCAGAAGAAGCCGCACTTTACCATCATGAACACTTCGACGGGAGCGGCTATCCGTACGGAAAGAAAGAGGAGGAGATCCCGCTGATCGCGCGGATCGTTGCGGTCGCGGAAGCTTACGATGCGATGAGCAATGACAGGCCGTACCGGCAGAAGCTGATGCGTGAACAGATCAGGGAAGAGCTGATCAAAAACAGGGGGACGCAGTTTGATCCTGCGATCGTTACGGCCTTTCTGGATATTATGGGTGAGAGGGATCTCGGATCATGAACAGATGGAAGAAGCATATCCTGATCTTGTTTGCTGCCATACTTATGAATATCTGCGGGCGTTACCTTGCACTTTCGCTTGAGCTGCCGGCGTATCTGAACCTGTGCGGGACCATTTTGGCGGCCTATCTTGCGGGGCCGCTCAGCGGGGCGGCAGCAGCGGCCGCAAGCTGCGTCCTGTCCTGTCTGTTCAGCCCGGGCGATCTGTATTTTCTGATCGCGGATATCGCCGTTGCGCTCGCCGCCGGACTCGTTGCAAAGAAAAACGCGTATTTCTCGAAGTTTTCACTGATCATCAGCGCTACCGCGTTTTTTGCCTGTGTCAGGGCGGCGGTCATTCTCCCGGTCAATCTGAAAGTTTACGACGGAAGGAGCGGCTTTGTCACTACGGATGCGGTCATCGATTATCTCGGCAGTCTGTCTTCTCCCGCCTGGTTAAGGTATACGGTGGCAGCGCTTTTTATCGGCTTTACGGATGTGCTGGCCGCGACATTTCTGATCTGGTTCGGGATGCATATCCGGAGGAATTTCGGAAAACGGAGACGGGCGGCCGAACTGAAGAAGCAGCTCCGCGGGAATATAGCGGCAGGACTGCTCCTTGTCCTTTTATCCTCACTGATCTTTGGCGCGGTTCCTGTCCTTGCGAAGGATCCCATCAGTTTTGTCGAGAAGCTGTATAACGGTGAGAACGGTCTTGTGGGCGGCTGCCTGAACGATATCGCCATGACGCGGGACGGTTCCATGTGGATCGCAACCTACGGCGGCCTGTTCCGCTTTAACGGCTCGCGTTTCATCCTCATGGACAATCTGCAGAGCGTAAGGTCGGTTCAGTCGCTTTTTGTCGATGAAGAAGACCGTCTGTGGGCGGGGACGCAGGACGCGGGCGTTACGCTTTTAAACATCGATATGTCCTGGCGTACCCTTGATATGAACAACGGGCTTCCTTCCAATTCCGTGAAGTGCATCTCCAGGGACAGCAACGGTCTGTATTATTTCGGGACGACGGGCGGACTCGTTACCGCAGAGTATGATAACGGCGAGGTCCGCATCCTTAAGACGATCCCGGAGGCCGGAAACATCAGGGATCTTTCGCCGGATAAAGAAGGGCATATGATCGTCATGACCAATCTCGGGGAGATCAGCTGTTATGAAAAGGGGGAGCTGCTGGCAGCGCTGGAGCTTTCCGGACATACTCCGAGAGGGATAAAGTACAGGAGTAACGGAGCGATCTATATCGGGACGGAGACGGAAACGATACTGATCTATGAATTCAGGGATGGTGCGTTTAAAAAAAGGGGAAGTAAATTTGCCCAGGGTATGAAGACGGTCCGGGATTTCTGGTTTGACGAGAGCGGGATCATCTATGTCGCCGCGGACAACGGGATCGGCTGTTTCGACACTACCGGGCATTTCACGATGATCGAAAGCGGGAGTTTCAACAATTCCATCGATCATGTATTCCGTGATTATCAGGGAAATATCTGGTTTACTTCGTCAAGGTGCGGACTGCTCTGTCTCGGCCGTTCGGGATTTACCGATGTTTTCAAACTGTGCAATGAAAAGAATACGGTCTGTAATGCGATCAGGAATTGGAACGGATATTATTATGTCGCTTCCAATGACGGACTCAGGATCCTGGATGTAAACACGGGGGTAAGCCTGAAGAACAATGTGACCAAGCAGTTATCCGGCGTACGGATCCGGAGCATGGAGATCGCCGCCGACGGGAACCTTCTGCTCGCAACCTACGGCATGGGCCTGGTGGAGGTCACGAAGGACGGAAAGGTCCTTCCGTACCTGGGCTGGGACGGAGCGGAAGAAAATGTCCGCCTGGTAAGCGTTCTTTCCGACGGTACGGTCGTAAGCTCCAGCGACGCGGGAATGCTCTTTATCCACGATCAGAAGGTAAAGTCAAGGCTCAGGCTCGGAAAGGATCTGGGCGGCGGAACGATCCTGAACATCTTCGAGACGGAGGACCACAGCCTTCTGTGCGGAACGGACGGAGACGGGATCGCGGTGATCAGGAACGGGAAGCCGGAGCGTTATATCACACGTGAGGACGGGCTTTCTTCCGGGGTAGTCCTCAGGATCGTGAAGGATAAATACGCCGACGGCTATTTTGCGCTGACGGGCAGCGGTCTCTGCTATATGGATCCGGAGCTGAATGTCCGGGAACTGAAGATGCCCTATTATAATAATTTTGACATCGCATTTAATGACAACGGGGAGATCTTTGTCCTGGGCGGCGCCGGCATCTATATCTGCGATTACGGTGCGCTGCTCGCTAACGGGAGCATGGATACCTATGTCCTGCTGGACAGCAAAGCTGGGCTTCCCGGGAGCATAACGAGCAATGCCTGGAATCATATCACGGAGGACGGGCAGATCTATATCTGCGGCACCGGCGGCGTGTACCGTCTGAACCTGAACAATTATGAGGTGCGCGTCGGGGACTACCGTACCAAGATCACTTCGATCAAAAGGGACGGCGTCTTCGAGGATGTGACCCAGATCGGGACCATCACGATCCCCAGAGGAACGGAGCGTATTGAGTTCGATCTGGAAATCAACAATTATACCACTTCCGATCCGTATGTGAGCTATTACCTCAACGGCGTGGATAAGGAAAAGACCACGGTCCTTTCCAGCAAGCTCGGAAGCGTGACTTATTACGATATCCCATACGGAGAGCACGATTTTGTCATCAACGTCCTGGATGATAAGGGAAGGATACTGGCGAGCCAGACCTACGTCTTTTCAAAGGAAAGAGAGATTTATGAAAATACGGGCTTCCTCGTGTATTTTTATATCATGCTCTTTACGTTCATCGCCTTTATCGTAACGTCCATCGTGCAGGGAGCCCTCTGGTCGCAGCAGAAAAAAGAAAAGGGACGGCATGAACAGGTCGTATCCCAGCTGGAACGGGAAAAGACGGAGGCGCTGGAGCGCGCGCTCCACATGGAGGAGGATGCAAACCGGACCAAGTCGGCCTTCCTTGCCAATATGTCCCACGAGATCCGTACGCCGATCAACGCGATCATCGGTATGGATACGATGATCATGCGGGAGTCCAAAGAAGCGGCGATCAGGACCTATGCACGCGATATCCTCAGTGCCGGAAAGACGCTGCTCTCCCTGATCAACGATATCCTGGATTTCTCCAAGATCGAATCCGGAAAGCTGGAGCTGGTGCTTGGGGAATACCGCCTGTCCGGGCTGCTCAACGGCATCATGACGATGATCGCGCCGAAGGCGGAGGCGAAGAAGCTGGAACTGGAGGTGAACGTTGATCCGGATACGCCGGACGGTCTGTACGGGGATGAAGTGCGGATCGAACAGATCATCATCAATATCCTGAACAACGCCGTGAAGTATACGGAGAAGGGAAAGGTCAGCCTCGATGTCGCTTTTGAAGAAGCGGAAGGCGGAGCTATCGTCTTAATGGTAAGCGTGACGGATACCGGGATCGGGATCAGGGCCGAGGATCTGGAAAAACTCTTCTCTCCTTATGAAAGGATCGAGGAACAGAGGAACAAAAAGATCGAAGGCACAGGCCTGGGCATGAGCATCACCAAGAACCTGCTGGAAAAGATGGGAAGCAGGCTGGAAGTCTCCAGCGTATACGGGGAGGGATCCACCTTCAGCTTCCGGATCACGCAGCCCGTGATCAACGCCGAAAAGATCGGGGATTTCCGGGAGAGGGCAGAGGAAGAGACTGCGGCCCCTGCGGATACGGAGCACTTCCACGCGCCGGATGCACAGCTCCTTGTGGTCGACGATGTGGAGATGAACCTCATCGTTGCGAGAAACCTTCTGAAGCGGATCCGCGTACAGCTGGATACCGTGCAGAGCGGAAAGGAAGCCGTAGAACGCGCAAAAGAAAAAGCATATGACATCATTCTGCTGGATTCCATGATGCCCGGAATGAACGGGGAAGAGACCATGCAGAGCATACGCGCCGGGTGCCCGCTCAATGCCGAAACGCCCATCATCGTGCTCACGGCGCATGCCGTAAAGGGCGCCCGGGAGGAGTATCTGTCCCTGGGATATACGAACTATCTTTCCAAGCCTCTGGACGGGGTAAAGCTGGAAGCGATGATACAGAGCTATCTGCCGGATGAAAAGATCATCTTCGTTGAGGAAGAAATGCAGGAAGCTGCTGCGGATACGGACACCCGGCAGGGAAGCTGGCCTGCGGCGGAAGACAGCGAGCTTTCACGCATCGCAAAGATCGACGGGATCGATACCGCACAGGGTATGGAGACAGCCGGAGGAGAAGAGGCCTATATCCTGATCTGCCGCAATTTCCATGATACGGCCCAAATGCGGATCGGGATGATAAAGGAATATTTTGAAAAAGAGGAATACGGTGACTATACGATACAGGTACACGCCTTAAAGAGCTCCGCAAGGCTGATCGGCGCCCTTGCTTTTTCGGAAGAGGCGCTGGCGCTGGAAACGGCCGGAAGGGAAGGCGATACCGAAAAGATCAGAAAGGATACGGAGGGTATCCTGAAGAAATACGAATGGTACTATGAGCAGCTGGATGAGATATTCGGCGAAAAGGAAAACGGGGATGACGACAGGGAAGCGATCTCCGAAGACGAGCTGAAGGAACGTCTGTCCGAAATGGCTGAGCTTCTGGAAGCATTTGACTTTGATACCGCAAAGGAGCTTTTTGATACCTTTGCTGATGTGCGTTTACCCGATGATTTTAAGGAGATATACGGAGAGATGAAAACAAAAATGGCGGAGCTGGACAGGGACGGTATGCTCGCGCTGATAAGCGGAGGAAGTGAGGATGATTGATACAAGGGTACTCTTTGTTTCTGACAGAGAGACATTTATCGTACAGTCCATCATCAAAAAACTGGAAGCGGAAAAAGTGGAATGTACGTTCTCGACGCTTCAGGTTAAGAACCTGAGCGATGTGAAAAGCCGGATCGGCTCGCTGGTCTATCTCTACATCGACGACCAGAACGAATCTGACAGGGAAGGTCTGACTTACCTGAGAGATCTCTGTGCGGATAAGAACTGTTCGCTCTACCTGATCGGCTACAAGGAGACGATCGAGGAGATGAAGGAGAAATATTTTCCGGCCGGTATCGCGGGCGAATTCTACCGCCCCGTAAACGCCGGACAGCTGGCGGCGGAAGTATTAAAGGAAGTCAGTAAGGATGCGGACTTCATAAACAGAAAACACATCCTGGTGGTGGACGATTCCGGCGTCATGCTTTCGACCATCAAAAGCTGGCTCGATGAGAAATACCGCGTAACTCCCGTTAATTCGGCGCTGAACGCGATCACATTTCTCTCGAAGGAAAGACCGGATCTGATCCTTCTGGATTATGAGATGCCCGCATGCTCCGGGAAACAGTTTCTTGAGATGCTGAGGAGCGACAGCGAGCGGGGGGATATCCCTGTCATCTTCCTCACCGGCAGGGACGATGCAGAGAGTGTCAGAAGCGTACTGGCACTGAAACCTGCAGGCTATCTGTTGAAATCCCTTCCGAAGGAAAAGATCGTAGGGGAGATCGATACTTTTTTTGCAAAGCAGAAAGCATGATATAAATAATAAAACCCAATCCATTTTAAAAGAGGAGGTTCAGGCAAATGAAAGAAAAAGACAAGGAGCAGGTAAAGGTAAAGAAGGAACAGCCTGTTATACAGGGGGAACAGCAGAAACCGCAGGAACAGGCTGTTTTGAAGCAGGAACAGCCCGTTCTGCAGCAGGAACAGAAGCAGAACGAAAGCCTGCTTGCCGGCCAGCAGAACCTTCAGGCCGTTCCGAAGGAGGAGGAAAAGCTCCGTCAGAAGGATGACAAAGAAAAGGCGGAAGAGAATAAGATCAAAAAAACTGCGACCCTGAAAAAGGTCGAAAAAAATATGCCGGAGCCGATGGGGGGAGTGCAGCATCAGAATAATGCGCCCCTTCCCGATCATCATTACCGGCTTCCCAATGCCACCCAGGTCATAGAAGCGGGAGTGCAGCAGGATCCCAATAACTGCTATGCCTGCTCCGCTTCGCTTTCCTTTAACCTGTTTCTTAAGAATAACGGGGAACTTACGGGCTTGAACGAGGCCAACCAGTTTAGGATCCGCCGCTATCACCCGGGGTTCAAAAACTTTGATGATATGAAGGGGATCATAGCGCAGAAACTCGGCATTGATATTAGCAAAAAGGAAGGCCTTGAACAGGTACGGAGTCTGTATGATTCTTATTGCGCTGAGATCGATACTTACTGCGGAAGGGGAAAGGACGAAGTCGGAAATATATATGAGCTTGGCGATTATTTCCTTGAACGGAGCAAGGATGTTGCCCTTCACAAGATGACCTTTGCGGTACCCAGTAAAGAGTATAAAACACATATAACGGTGAACGGGGTAAAGATCCCGGTTCCCTATGACAAAGAGCAGCAGGAAGAAGCAGACAGGACCTACAACGATATGAAGGTGACCCTGCTGAATAAGCTTAAGGAAGTCTTGGAGACCGGTAATGCGGTATCCTTCCTCAGGAACGGTCATTACCTGACCATCGTGGGTATCGATGGTCAGAAACTGATCTATGCCAATTCTTCCAATCCGAAGGTGGAGGAATCCGCGGATGTGGATACTTTCCTGGACCGTTCCGGATACGGCACCTCGGCGGAGATGACCTGGTTTTCGAAGGTGGGGGATGTTCAGAAACTGAAAGAGGATTACCCGAATCTGGAGTATGACCAGGAAAACGGTTTTACCGCCCAGGACCGCGCAGTGGGAGATCTGCTCTATGTATCTCACAAAAAAGGTATTTCCGTGTCCAGGGATGTCTTAGGCAGCCAGGTGACGGAATCGGTATATCTGCCCACGAATAAGAAAGCCTGGGAAAACGAGCAGCTTGAGGAGGATAAGGAAGTCCTTGCCGGTGTGGATCTTAAAACGAAAGTACACATCGATGAAAAGAAGGCGGAACGTTTCGAGGCCATGAAGAAGGAACGCAGCTCGAACGTATCCGGGGTGAAAGAAGAAAAGCCCGTGATGAGCGGGTATCAGCCGGAATTCTGGGAGAAACGCTGGGAAGCTCTGAAGCGTGAGCGTATGGAGGACATCAATGCACTGCGCGGAAGAGTAAAGAGTGAATATCGTGACAAGAAAGCATTACAGGCGTTCCAAAGAAAGAAGGAAACGCTCTCGCTGCTTTGCAGTGATGATGAATTCTGGGAGCAGGAGAAGGTTTCCTTAAACGGTAATGATAAGATTCTTGCCGACTATGAAAGGCTCGGAAAGGAGATCGAGCTTAAGGGCATGATCGTGGACCAGATACTCATCGATGACGAACTGATGGCTGTTCCTGCCATATCGACGATCATGGCTAAGTATCAGGCTCTCGACAGCATTCTGGCTGACGCTGTGACCACGGTAGACCGGGTGGAAGAGATCGAAGCGCATTACATGGAACTGATCGGTGATATGAACCGCTACGTCAACGGCAACATGGCGGACCGTATCGGCAAAAAGGGGAAGATCAAAGCGCTGCCCGGCGGAGATCTGCTCCGTGACCTTATGGATATTTTCGTGAAGGAGAGGGATAACCTTTCCGCCGATCTGGCCCAGTGGAAAGAGAACGGTTTCATCCCGGCGGATGTATCCAAGGGCTATGATATCATATCGCGCAAGGCCATGGCCGGTGAGCTTGTGGACAGTCCGAAGCATATCATGTACAAAGAAAAACTCGCCCTCTGGTCAAGAAGACGTGATAACCGAAAAGAAGACAGCACACAGATGAAAGCTGTCAAAGATTCCTTTACCAAGCTGCAGCTCGCCCTGGGCGAAAAGATCTACGATGATCCGGAGGACATGAAGGAACAGGCCAAGATCCTGGCGGCCATATTTGATGACGTGATCAAGAAATCAAATAAGTATCTGAAGGATCACAAAAGCCCCCGTAACGATGACGGGAAAGAGCGCCGTGACGCCGTGGAAGTGATCCTGAATAACGCGAAGACCGCTAAGGTGGGGATCTTTGTGGCGGAACAGAAGATGCGGGAGTGGAAGCTTACGGGCAAGACCTGGGCGGATGCCTATGCCCTTTCCGTGAATACCACCGCAAATCTCTTTACAAAGAGCATGGTCACCCGGGAGAACATCGAAAAGAACAAGCAGGCGGAAATAAAGAAGGATATGATCGCCGAGCTTGCAAAGGTAAAACAGAGCGAACTCAGCACCCGCAAGAAGAAGGAAGTACTCATCACGGATGCGAAGAAACGAAAAGAGTATTTAAGAAAGCAGAACAAGAAAAAGGCTACGCCGGC
Organism: Lachnospiraceae bacterium; assembly: GCA_016282915.1. Classification (GTDB taxonomy): domain Bacteria; phylum Bacillota; class Clostridia; order Lachnospirales; family Lachnospiraceae; genus NK4A136. The sequence goes on from JAEELW010000041.1 coordinate 29,848, forward strand.
CATGGTGCTCTTCTTCCGTACCGGTGTCTGGAAAGAGGATGCGACTAAGGATGATGTGAAGAATACAAAGAATGTCCGGAAAGACTGGGTGATCGGGAAGTTTGAAGACTGGGCATACGATGATTTCTTCGGTCATGAATGGATCAGTCCCGAGGCATACCGGGCCAATGTGGAGGAAATGAACCGGCATGCATTCGAGAATCTCAAAAAGATCCATGACATGGATGTGAAACAGCTGCGGAACCGTTTCCTGCGGCAGCTGATGAGTGTTTACGGGAATCATGTGAGTGAGGATCAGGTTCAGCAGCTGGGTAATCTCGGTATCGGATACGAACGCCAGATGGAAGAACTGGAGCGTCTTGAGAGAGGAGATTATGACAAAAAAGAATACGGCAGCCTGAAGGAGTACAATTCCATCGAGCGGATCGTGAACCTCCGCTTTGACCTGGTAGATGACGAGATCCGGAATATATACAAGAACAAGCTCTTAAAGAGCCCCTCCTGTATGATGGAGGATGGGCTGGCCTTTCTGTTTACGCTGGACGATATCGTGGAGGATGATGAGGACTATGCAAGACTCGAAAAACTCCGGGAGATCGGGAAGAATTATGATAAGGTCACGGAGGAACTGGATCTTCAGATCCGGGGCCGGGATATCTACGAAAGCGAGGCTATCCGGAAGATCATCATCGGTGAGGTTAAACTCAGTGATAAAGATTATGAGATGATCAAGGAAAATGTAAGAGATCTTGATAAGCTCATCGAGGATATGGTGGGAGACAAGTTCAGCTATCTCACGTATTATGAGGTCCGGGCCGGGCTTCTGGCCTTCCTCGGAGACAAGATCCTTTTCGGCAAATATGACTTTGTGCGTGATCTGGCAGAAGAGTATATGGACAGGATCGCCGTCACGAACCGTGAGGCGGCCAGGATGGAAAACGACTACAATATCGCATACGAGAAGGCCATGAAGAAGGGCGTGTTCAGCAAACAGCTGAAAAAGTCCGGCGCTGCCCTTCTGTATTCCGGCAGACGTTTCTGGAAGAACCTTAATAAAGAAGACCAGATCGGCGGCAGGACCAAACGTATGAGGGAGAGACTCAGGCTGATCACCCTGGTGGATTCCGTGCTGACCGAGGAGACCGAAGGGAAAAAGTTTACCCGTAATACCTGGAACTGGCTCATGGGCAGGATGGAATATATGGCAGCCTGGAGACTGGCGAATGAAGACACGCCGGATGAAGGCTGGTTTAAGACCTCGGCGGAGGAAAAAAAGCTCCGTGAAAAGATCCGTACGTGGATCCGGGATGATATCGAGGCAAAGACAAAGCACGAGGAAAAGAAGAAGGGGCTGAAGGTATACATCGACAGGAAGGAATTCCTGGATGAAAAAGAGCCCGTGAACGATTATGTGAGAAAGGGCAAGGTGAAACATATCAATGTGATCCGGAAGGATGACTATACTTTTGCCGGACTCCTGCGCGGCAAATATTTCATTGAATCGCCGGAGATCGAAGATCTCATCCCGGATCAGGAGCTCAGGAATTTTCTCTGCGATAATATCGGGAGCGCGGTCTGCTGTAATCCCGAGCTGAAGGAGCTTTTCCCCTTCCTTAAGAATATCGAGAGCCTGGACCAACTGGAAAGCCTGTCCATCAGCCAGTACAAGACCGTGCTCAATTACTTCAGGAACAATCTGCTGGCGGACGATGTGGTCGAGGGGGTGAAAAATCTCCTTAAGGAATCCGACAAGGAAAAGGAAACGAAAGAACAGCGTGAGATCCGTAAGTATACCCTTCTGGAAGTGATGAAACATAAGACGGACACGAAAGGGATGAGCAAGATCATTGCCGATCAGCAGAAGATGCTCTCCTCTCAGGATGAACTCCACTACAAGCGTATCATGATCAGCCTCGGGAAGAGTGCGCAGCGGCGTGACGGAAAGATCCATTACCGTTATAACGATATCCTTGAGGATGACAAGTCCTGGTTTAAAAAGGATACGTATTTTGCAAAGCGGCTTAAGAATTTCGACAGAGCCCATGAGGTATGGGGACTGCTGGAGGAACTCGGCCCCGAAGCGGTGCAGCAGGTAAAGACCTGGATCATCGAGATCATCAACAAGACACTGGAGGATCAGGGCAATGGGCAGGAGGACCGGTACAAAAAGCTGGCTGCGATGCTTTCCCATGATTATAAGGCAGAGAATGCAAACATCGAAAAAGTGATCGAGGAGAATAAAGGCAAAAAGAAGCAGAAGGCCATCCCCGAGAGAAAAGTCTTTGAATTTGTGCCGGATCAAAGGCTGGAAGAAAGGTTTAAAAAGACACACGAAAAGGATCCCAGATACAAGGGGAAGGATCTGCTTTCCGCCATCCGCGACATCTTCATGGAGGGAAGGTCGAAGGATAACGAAGATAAGAGCACTCCGCTTCCTCCCGTGGCCGACTATCTGCTTGAGATGTCCATGTTCGATTACCACGACCTTGTTCTGGGACACGGCGGAAACGGTCAGGGCCTGCTCTGGGCGGACAAGTCGCAGAAAGGCAGTTCCATGTACAGGTCTGCCATGTATGCACAGTCCAAGGACACCATACAGAAGGTGAACGAACTGGAAAATGAACTGAAACGCTTCAGTGATCCGAAGTTCAGGGAGATCCTCCGGGATAAGCTGGCACCGCTTTATCTGCATATGAAGTTTGATCATACGCGAGTCAGATATAAGTATAACAGGGACTATGTAAAGCTTCAGAAGAAAACGGAGGAAGCCAATCGCCTCAACATGCAGTATCTGAATGCTAAAGAGACGCTGTCCCAGATGAAGCAAGAGGCAAAGACCGGTAAAAATGTAAATCCGGAGACCATCAAGGTACTGGAGGATGAGGTCAATAAACTCCATAAAGATGCGGATAAGGCTGCCGTCGAAATGATGAAGGACAAGAAGCGTATCGATGACATCTTACATTCCGCCGACATGACGAATGTGAGTAAAGAGGAGTTTGATGAGATCCAGGAGAATGAGCGGAGATTCGGTATCGGCAATATCGGACAGATCTCAAGTATGCTTCTGTCCCATATCAGTGATAACGGTGAGCTTTCCGCACAGCTGTGTGATACGGTAGCCCTTTATGATTCCCGGAGGAGAATGTTTGAAAACTACGGGGACGGAGAACTGGCACCCTTCTGGGATGAGCTGGTAAAGATCGACGCGATCTTTAAGGATCTCATCGACCCGGCAGATACCGTTGCCGGGGAGCGCATCAAAAATCTTTATGAAAAACTGTCACCTCTCGGGAAAGCCCTGAAGGAACAGTATTCCTATGTCAATGATTTCTTTATAGAGACGGAACTTGGGAATCTGATGGACGGGGAAAAGAAGTCCTCGCAAAAGATCTGGAGCGAGCTTAAGGATAAGAGTGAAAAGGAGCAGGTTGCATACTGGAACAAGAGGCTCCTGGATGCCCAGAAGCAGATCATGGAGCAGGGTGTAAAGGGCGAAAAATCCGTACATCACAATATGGCAGACGCGCACGATACGCTCCGGAAAGAGCTGGCCAAGTATTTCGTGGATCAGCCCGATTTTGAAAAGAAGATCAAAGAACAGGAAAGTATCGTGGAGGGCGGTCTCTTTGCCGATTCCGATATCCTGAAACTGGCAAAGAAGAATGAGCAGAAGCGCTTTAAGGCTTCCGCTCTGGCGCTCCGTAAGGCGGACGGGGTGATCTACAACATAGAGACCTACGTCCTCACGGATCCCGACTGCATACAGCAGGCCTATGATGTGGGAACGTTAAAGGCGCTTTATACAGAGATCGCGCGGCATTATATCAAAAACACGGAACTGGCGGAAAGGACCATCGTGAAGTATATCCTCAGTACGGAATATGATGTGGCGGATGCCGAGGGTATGGACGATGTGGCACTGAACGAAAAGCTCAATTCCCTTACCAAAGAGCAGAAGCGGAAGATCCGGAATACGAAGGAGGCGTTCCTTACCCACGTAGAGGGTCCCTGCATCAAGGAAAAGGCAGCGGATTTTGAAAAGCAGGTCAAAGACAGGGCCAAATACTTTGTCACAGAGACCAACGCCCAGCTGGAAGCAGATATCAGCTTCACCGAGGAATACCGCGAAGGCGCCAGGAAACGTCTGGAGCAGCGTAAGAAAGCGTCTCTGGCAGTGCAGACCGTCAAGTCAAAAGGCAGGACCGCGTACAGCAACGCCCTTTTCGGTGGAAGACTGGATGAGCTAAAAGCCTTTGGTGACAAGAAGAGAGCCCTCATTTATACGAAGGAGGGACAGGACGGTTCCCAGGTCATAAGCAAGGGAGAAAAAGAAGACAAGGAGCTCTTCAGGGAAGCAAAGAAGCACTTCATGAAGAAAGGCGGCGCTCCGGAGTATCCCGATATCCTGGCAGATTGTCTGGATGAGTATATACGCGTCAACAGCGGGATCCTGGAAAAGGCAGACCGCTTTGTCGACTGGGTCACCAAAAATGATAATCATATTGTTCAAGAAGAGAAGCGCCTGAAAGCCATCTACGATTACGGGAAAACAAAGGCAGGCCTTCCTGATTATGCGGTGGATCTCTATGTCGCATATCTGGCAAAGTACGTGAAGGCAAGCGTCGATGTGGAGGAGGGCCTTGAACTGTCCATTAAACAGGTGTCCAAGGAGATCATGCCCTATATCGAAAAGCTGCATGAGCTGGATGAGCTCAGTTTCGGCCAGCCCTCTTTAAAGCTTGCCCACAGGGATGCATGCGAAAAGATGCGCGCATATCTCTTCATGGTCAATGACCGCTCAGCAGATGATCTGGGCAAATTCTCCAACATGATCGAGGCGCAGAAAGCTTTCTTTACCCATGCGGAGACAGCGCTTTCTGCCATCGAAGAGGCAGTAAAGAGCGATTCCTATACCGGCCTGCTTGAAAAGGCAGATCAGGTCAGATATGTCAACGGGCTTTACGAGTACTTTGTATCGGATATGCTGGAAGAAAGCAAGGCGCAGATGGATGACCATTCACGTGTATTTGATGTTGCCGCTTTTAAAGCCAAGGTATCAGAGCGTATCGCTGACAGCTTCAGCCGTGAGGCGCTTATGGTAAAGGACGGCCAGGTCAGCTATCTGGATATGCGCGAAAAGAATATCTATGCGGGCGGCGTAGACCAGAACGATTTCGAGCAGTATATGATCCGCTCCTTCGGGGACGAATTCATCAAGGATTATAATGCGCTGGATGATGACCAGAAGAAGATCTTTGCCATGGGACTTTATGTGGGCAAGACCGAAGAGCGGGGTACCATGCGGGCGATCTACGGGCTGTCCAATACGGAGGTAAAGGCCGCCAGAAACGATATCATGTCTTATATGAAGAGCGAGAAGGTAAGCCTTCATGTGGATTACGGCAAAGCCATGCGGGCCCTTACCGCGTCCGGCAAGGGTGCAAAGGTGCTTGCGGACAAATCCCTCTTCGACCAGGCGCTGGTATTTGTAAAACAGATCGAGTCCCAGCGGGATGAACTGCGTCCGAAGGATTACATGAGGATGGCGGACAGCAAGACCATAGCACAGGCTGCGGATTCCTTCAGGGCACACCTGGGTACAAAGCACAAGGATTTCAAGAATGAAAACTACAGGGAAGTCCTGAATGTGGATCTTGATGACCGGCATGCGTTCCTGAATAAACTGATGGAATATCAGAAAAGCGACCAGACACGTGCAAAGGATAAGAGCACGCGTATCCAGGGTATCATGGAGCAGGTGAAGGCCCTTACCGTAAGCCAGCAGTCGCTGCTGATCTATGTGCTGCAGGACAGGACCGTGCTTGACAATTCCGCCATGAAGGACAGTAAGACGAAACTGATACCTTTTGTAAATTCCGAAAAGCGTTTCGAGATCTTTGATAAGCTGCAGAGCAGCGAGGGACGGCTTGATGCCTTAAAGCAGGCTGCGGATCCGAAGCTGATATGCGAATCCATGAGACAGCTTTTGAGTTTCCAGCTAAGAGACGATAAGGAGCTTTCGGAAGGAGAGCTTAAGGAGAGTGATTTTGTTGCAGATTCCTTAAAGCGCAGGGATGCCCTGGACTGGGATCTTCTGCAGAGGGGTATCGATTTTGTCAACGAGATCGAAAACGAACGGCTTCGTATCTCCACGGTCAGAATGGCCGGAGAACTGATCACGAGGGAGGATTACAAGAAAGATTCTCCGGAGATCCGCTTCTATTACAGGCATATGCCCCGTCTCCTTACTCAGGACGAGCTCAGCCAGGAAGAAACAATGGAGGGTATCATCCATCAGGCCTATGCGGAGGATAAGGCGGATATCAAAAAATACAGCTTTAAGAACAACACGGTCATGGATGACCTTATGGCAGGATTTACCGCCCTGTCGCCGGAGGAAAAGAATCTCTTCTACCGTGCCCTTGAGCACAGGGACATCCTGGATGTCTCCCAGAAGAATCTGTACCTGAACATTATCGGCAAGGGAGAACGTGACTATGTGAATCCCAAGGGGCGTAACGATCTGGCGGATGAGTTTATCAACAATAAAGGCAATGTGGAACTCGGCCGAAGAGCATATGAAAAGGCCCTGTTATCCCTGTGCAGCACACAGATCAATGACGATATGGACTTCTCAAAGATCAAGGGAGTTTCCCAGGCCGAGCGCAACCTTACGGTCACAAACCAGCTGATGGTCCAGGACCGGGGAACCTGGTTTGGAGGCAAGACCAGGTTTGACTGGAAGCTCTTTGCCAGAGCGCTGCAGTTTGTCTATCGTACCGTGAACGAAATGAAACTGGCCGCCGGTGACGAAGAGGTCTATAAAGCGCTGGGTGACAAGAGCCAGGGCGAGATGAAGATCGACAGAAGCTACTTAAGGCAGAATCTCCACCATACCGGAGCAAGATTCCTGCGCTTCCTGGGCGGTGAGGCAGCCCAGCAGCTGGAGAGCCCCATCAGCTATTTTGATACAGCTACGGATTATGCCAATTTCGTGTTGTCCGCCAAGACTACGAATTACTTAAAGAGCAAGTCAAGACAGCTGGCCGGCAAGGGAGAGAAGAACAAGTATGAAGAGGCGGAAGATAAGGAAAAGGAAAAGCAGGACAAGCTGACCGCCGAGATCGAAGCAAACAAGTCGGCCCTGGAAGAAGAGAGAGAGCATGACAAGAAGGTAAAGAAAAAAGAAGATGAGAGGGAAGATCCCAACAAGGTAAAAGAAGAACGGGAAAAGAGCATCGAAGAGAACAAAAAGAAAATGGAGACCCTTGAGAAGAAGAACGGGGATCTGAAGAAAAAGATCGAGGCGCAGCAGGCGATCCTGAAGCAGAAGAATCTGTCGGATGAAGACAAGAAAAAGGCGAACGAGTCGCTGAAGGGCTTCACTGATGAACTGAAGCAGAACGCCATCGACACGGA
>JAEELW010000042.1 GCA_016282915.1 Lachnospiraceae bacterium
AACTCCGTAAACAGCACATGACTTGCTTAAATCGCCCGTTTGGGATATAATAAATTGTTTACATAACGTGCGATGAGCGGAGGTTTTTGTGAAAGAAGACTGGAAAGACAATTTAGATATCATCGATCTGGATCCTACAGGAACTATGCCGACCATACCGGTCCTTCCTGCGGAAGACGAAATACTTTCAGGACGTAAGGAGAAGGATGAAGAGAAACCGGAAGGGGAGGAGATCTCCGGAAGCACGTCTCCGGAAGAGGAGCTTTCCGGGACGGAGACCGGGGAAGAGGCTGTACCGGAAGAGGAGCCAGCCGGAGAAGAGTATGCTCCGGAGGAAGTACAGAACGAAGAAGGGTATCTATCGGAAGAGGAGCAGCCTGAAGAAGAGTATGTTCCGGAAGAACTGCAGTCCGGAGAGGAAGATATTTCCGAAGAGGCGCAGACGGAGGATGAGCAGGCTTCGGAGGAAGAGCTTCTCTCTGAAGAAGAGTATGACGCCGGAGAAGACCATGAAGAGGAGCCGGTATACGGGATCCGCGATGACGGCGAGGCTGAGGATGATTTTCCGATCAATGAGCTGCCGGAGGGAGACGACTTCCCGGAGGAAGAAGCCGTTCTTGCGGAGGAACTGATCCCGGCAGAGGAATTTGCCGCGGATAAAGCGGAAAAGAATGAAAGTCCCGAAGATAAGATGTTCCACGGCGTGGTATCCGTCGATACGATGCTGCTCACGGATGTGAGTGATGAGATCGCGCTGAATATGGGAGAAACCCGGCCGATCCCGTCCCTGGACCAGCTCAATGCCGGCGGCCTGAAGAACAGCGGCGAGGAAGAGGACGAAAGCGCGGAAGCGGAGCGGGCGGCGCTTTTGGAAGCGAGGACACAGGTCGTCGCTCCGCGTTCCGGCGTTCCTTTTGATACCATAAAGATCGCCGATATCGACGATCTGCTTCCGGAGATCGATATCAGTGATGCGCTGAACGAGGAGGGATCCTTTGAGGATACTGCGGTTCCGGAAGAGGAAGCGCAGTATGCGGAAGATGCCGCAGAAGCTTATCCGGACACGGATGAAAGCTTTCCTGAAAATGAGGAAGGCTATGCGGAAACGGAGGAAGCTGTTCCAGCATCCGCAGCGGATTATCCGGAGGGGGATGCGGAATATCCCGGGACGAGTGATAACGCGCCGGAAACAGAGGACGATTATCCGGAAGAGGAACGGATCTTTGAAACGGGCGAGCTGATCAGTCTCGGAGAAGATTTTGACGATACGGACCGGCGCAGGAAGGAGCGGCGCCGGGAAGAAAGCGATGATATCGGATCCGGAGAGGAAGAGGACGACGGAGAGGGTGACGGACCGGTCGCGGAACCGCGGAAGCACGAAAAGCCTCATCGCAGGAAGACCCGCGGCCGCAGAGGATCCGGCAGGCGCTTTGCCCTGATCTTTCTGGCAGCAACCATCCTGCTCTGCCTGATCGCGGGCGGGATCATGCTCCTTCTGTCGAAAAAAGGAAAGGAAAGCGGAGAGCCTCCGCTGTATGATGTGGGGCAGCAGTTTGCAGCCATCGGCACTGCCGGGCAGAGCGGGCTGATCGCCATGGCGGAAGCACAGAAGAACGTGGTGCCGCCTCCCGAAGAAGACGAGCCCACGCCCACACCCGAACCGGGCGAGACCACAAAGGTGAAGCTCAGCTTCACTTCCGTGGAGCAGGATATCAAGATCAAATTCATTGATGCGGGAACGGACCGTCTGATCCGCGACGTGGTCTTTGAAGTGGTGCTCACGCCGGACGGCGGCGCGACCCTTCAGCTGAAGGATGAGGACCGGGACGGCATCATCTACAAAAAAGAAGTAAAGAGCGGCCAGTACCGCTTTGCCGTGGCCGATGCAAAGGGCTACGAATTCGTGGACGTTCCCAATTCGGTCAATGTCCGGGAAAAGATCGTCTATCAGAAGATCGATGTAAAGGACGAGATCAAAACGGAGGCTGAGGTGAACGCAGGTGCCGAGGATACCGGCAACAGCAAGCCGCCTGAGGAAGCGCCGGAACCTGCCAACAAGGATACGGTGGAATGGGTGGAATCGTCCAAAAAGCCGAAGGAAGGCTCCGACGGATACAAGAAGGTAAAGGCGGAGGATATACCCGAGCCGGCTTACAAAAAGAATGACGACAGCTCCGCCAAAGCAGAGTTTCCAGAGCCGGTGCCTGTACCTGCGGCATCCGCAGCGTCCGCGGCATCCGTGACGAAGAGCGGCAGCATCTTAATGGGTGAGGAACAGCCTACCAGCATCCCGCTGGAGACGCCCACCTCCACACCGACCCCCACCGAGGGCGAGGATCCCACGCCCACAAAGGGCGACGGAGAGGAGGGCAGCGCGACCCCCACGCCCACAAAGGCAGAGGGCGGGAATGCCGATGAGACGCCTACGCCCACAAAGGCGGGGGATAAGGACCCCAGGGAAGACAAGACAACGAAGCTTACTGACAAAAACGGTAAGCAGCTGTATTATAAAGACGGTGACAAATACGTCGAAGCCGTTTATGCGGACTATTACACGAAGAAGGAATTCTTCATCGAGACGGAAATCGAGTATATCTATACCGGCTGGCAGACGCTGAACGGCAATACTTATTATTTTGACAAGAACGGCAATTACGTGACCGGCGATCAGGTGATCAAGGGCGTGGATTACCACTTCAATGAAGAAGGCATCCTGGTGCAGAATAACAAAAACGGCATTCTGGGGATCGATGTGTCGAAGTGGAACGGGTCCATCAACTGGACGGCGGTAAAAAATGCAGGCGTGAATTTCGTCATCATCCGCTGCGGATACCGCGGTTCCGCCACGGGTGTGCTGGTGGAGGATCCGACCTTCCGCAGCAATATCCAGGGAGCGCGTGCGGCAGGGCTGAAGGTGGGACTCTATTTCTTCACCCAGGCCGTGAACGAGGTGGAAGCCGTAGAGGAAGCCTCCATGTGCTTAAGTCTGGCTTCTTCCTATGAAGTGAGCTATCCGATCTTTATCGACGTGGAGTTTACCGTGAACAAGAACGGCCGTGCGGACAAGCTGGACAAGGCCGGCAGGACGGCTGTGTGCAGGGCTTTCTGCGAAACGATACGTAACGGCGGCTATACGGCCGGCGTCTATTCCTCCAAGTCCTGGTTTGGAAACATGATCGATATCAATTCGCTCTCCGGTTACCGTGTATGGCTTGCGCATTATACGAAGCAGACCGATTACGCGGGGCACTATGACATCTGGCAGTATTCCTCCAAGGGCTCGATCGACGGCATCAAGGGCAACGTGGACTTAAACTGGAGCTATCTGGGGTATTAAAGAAAGGAAGAGGATATGAGAACTTATCTGGTTACGGGCGGTGCCGGTTTTATCGGTTCCAATTACATCCATTACATGTTTGAAAAATACGGTGGCGATATCCGCATCATCAATCTGGACGCGCTGACCTATGCGGGGAATCCCGAGAATCTGAAGGAATTTGAAAATGCCGAAAATTATACCTTCGTCAAGGGTGACATCTGCGACCGGGAGCTGGTGACGAAGATCTTTGCGGAAAATGACATCGACCGCGTTGTGCATTTTGCGGCGGAAAGCCATGTGGACCGCAGTATCGTGGATCCGGGGGTCTTTGTACAGACCAATGTACTGGGAACCGCGAATATGCTGAACTGCGCGCGCGCGGCCTGGGAAAAGGCGGACGGAAGCTATCCCGAAGGGAAACGTTTCCTTCATGTTTCCACGGACGAGGTCTACGGTTCACTGCCTGAGGACGGCGGATATTTCTATGAGACCACGCCCTATGCGCCCCATTCGCCCTATTCCGCCAGCAAGGCGGGTTCGGACATGCTGGTGCGCGCCTATATGGACACCTATCATTTCCCCGCCAATATCACCAACTGTTCGAATAATTACGGACCCTATCAGTTCCCGGAGAAGCTGATCCCGCTGATGATCAACAACGCACTGCATGGGAAAAAGCTCCCGGTCTACGGCGACGGGAAGAACGTGCGTGACTGGCTCTATGTAAGGGATCACGCCAGGGCCATCGATCTGGTACAGGAGGAAGGAAAGCTTTTCGAGACCTATAATGTGGGCGGCCATAACGAAAAGCAGAATATCGAGATCGTCGAGATCATCATCGACACGCTGCTGGAAGAGCTGCCGGTCGATGACCCCCGCAGGGCCAACGTGAGCCGCGATCTGATCTCTTATGTGGAAGACCGCAAGGGCCATGACCGCCGCTACGCCATCGCGGCAGACAAGATCCGCGAAGCGGTGGGCTGGGAGCCCGAAACCTGCTTCAAGGAAGGGATACGTCTCACGATACGCTGGTATCTGGCGCACGGCGAATGGATGGAGCACGTGACCAGCGGCGATTATCAGAAGTATTACGAAAGCATGTATGCCAACCGCTGAGCGCGGAAGCGCAGAGAGGAGCATTTGATGAAAGGTATCATTCTGGCCGGAGGCTCCGGCACCAGGCTTTACCCGCTGACCAAGGCGATATCCAAACAGATCATGCCGGTCTATGACAAACCCATGATCTATTATCCGCTGTCGATCCTGATGCTGGCGGATATACGCGAGGTCCTGATCATCTCCACGCCCAGGGACCTGCCGGTTTTTAAAGAACTGCTCGGGGACGGCAGCCAGCTGGGCATGCAGTTTTGCTATGCGGTACAGGAGACGCCCCGCGGACTGGCGGACGCTTTCATCATCGGTGAGGAATTCATCGGATCGGACCGCGTGGCGCTGATCCTCGGCGACAATATCTTTTACGGACAGAGTTTTTCAAAGCTTCTGCGTGAAGTGGCGGCAAGGGAATCGGGAGCCACGATCTTCGGCTATTACGTGCGGGATCCCCGTGAATACGGTGTGGTGGAATTTGACAGTGAGGGCAAAGCACTTTCCATCGAGGAAAAGCCGGCGCATCCCCGCAGTAATTATGCGGTACCCGGCCTGTATTTTTATGATAATGACGTGGTGCGTATCGCAAAGGAAGTGAAGCCCTCCGCCCGCGGCGAGATCGAGATCACGAGTGTGAACAATGCCTATCTGGAGGCGGGAACGCTCCATGTGGAGACCCTGGGCCGCGGTTTTGCCTGGCTGGATACGGGCAATCACGATGCTCTTCTGGATGCGGCGGATTTTGTATCGGCCTTTCAGAAACGCCAGGGTCTTTATATCTCCTGCATCGAAGAGATCGCCTTCAAGCGCGGCTTTATCGATAAGGAGCAGCTGCTGGCACTGGCAGAACCGCTGATGAAGACGGCATACGGACAGTACCTTACCGAGGTGGCAAACGGACTGTAGGATATGGATAAAAAAGTAAGAAACATGACAATACTGGCGGCGGTCTCGGTCGTGTTTCTTATGCTGCTGCTCGTTTGGTATGTGAATGAGAAGCAGAGCCGGAGCGCGGAGAAACCGACCGGAGCAGACGCGGAGACGGTCGGTGAAGGAAAAGATCCCTACAAAGCTTTCCTGAACGATGAGCTCTTTTTTGACAGCGATGTGGCGAAGCCGTCCGTGAGCGTTTCGGAAGATGCGGCGCCGCATACGGACCGGCTGTATCTGCTCGCCGGCAGCGTGGTGAAGGACATCCGCATCACGGTCACGGATGAAGAGGGAAAGCCGGTGAGCGGCTATCCTTTTTATGTAAAAGTGGATCCGCTGGGCGAGTTCAAGGATCTGGACCAGGACGGAAGGATCTATATCCCTGATGTATCCGCGGGGGAATATTTCGTGGAGCTGAAAGGGGTAAAGGGCTTTCAGGTGCCGCCCGATCCCATGCGTGTGAGCGTCAAGGAAGAGCTGGAATACAAGGTGATCGAGGATATCGGCCTCTATATCCTCAGCGAGGATGAGGTGGATACCGCCCGCGAGGACGGAAGGCAGCAGGAAGCGGCCAACGATGCGGACGAGACCGAGCATAACGGCAAATGGGAAGGTACCGACGCGGTCCTCGGCATCGACGTTTCCGTATACCAGAAAGAGATCGACTGGAAAAAGGTGGCGGCGGACGGCGTGGACTTTGCGATCATACGCTGCGGTTACCGCGGCTGTACGCAGGGCGGCCTGATCGAGGATTCCCGTTTTAAGGAGAATATCGAAGGCGCCAAGGCGGCGGGCATCGGTGTGGGAGTATATTTTTTCACCCAGGCGATAAACGAGATGGAAGCCGTGGAAGAAGCGTCCATGGTGGTGGCCCTTGTGCGGGATTACAAGCTCGAGTATCCGGTATTTCTGGATGTGGAGGGCGCCGGCGGCAACGGCAGGGCCGACAGCCTGACGGCACGGCAGCGTACCGATATCATCAAAGCGTTCTGCGAGACCATCGAGAGTGAGGGACTGAATGCCGGGATCTATTCCGGGCGTTACTGGTTCCGCGATAATATGATAGACGACGAACTGAAGGATTATGTGCACTGGCTGGCAGAATACCGCTCCAATCCCCTGTATACGGGGAAATTCAGTATCTGGCAGTATACCTCCGGCGGCACGGTGAACGGCATCAATACCAGGGTGGATCTCGATCTGATCTGGGACGGATTCAAAAAGGAGGATTAAAATGGGACAGATCACGGTGGAAAGCTGCGGTATCGAAGGACTGAAGGTGATCACGCCGAAGGTTTTCGGTGATGAACGCGGCTATTTCATGGAGACCTATAATTATAATGACTTTAAGGGAGCGGGGATCGACCGCGTTTTCGTGCAGGACAATCAGTCTTCCTCCGGGAAGGGTGTGCTGAGAGGCCTTCATTTCCAGATCGAGCATCCCCAGGCCAAGCTGGTGCGCGTGGTGCGCGGCGAGGTCTTTGACGTGGCGGTGGATCTGCGCGAAGGCTCGGCGACCTTCGGACAGTGGCACGGTGTGGTGCTTTCCGCAGAGAACCGTAAGCAGTTTTATATCCCGGAAGGCTTTGCACACGGCTATCTCGTGCTCTCCGATTACGCGGAATTCTGTTACAAGTGCACGGACTTTTATCACCCCGGCGATGAAGGCGGTCTGCGGTGGAACGATCCCGATCTGGGGATCGACTGGCCGCTCCCCGAAGGCGTGGAACTCAATATCAACGAACGTGACCGCAACTGGAGCGGGATAAAGGAATATAAGAAAAACTAAGGAACGTTTTTAATGAACAAAAAGCAGCGGCAACTGATCGGAAAGCTGGCGGTCAACGATTTCAAGGCACGCTATTCCGGTTCCTATCTGGGCTTTATCTGGGCGCTGGTGCAGCCGGTAATAACGGTTGCACTTTACTATTTTGTATTTGAAGTGGTCTTTAAAAACCGCTCCCAGCTTCTGGCCAGCGGCATCGAAGCTCCGTATGTACTCTGGCTCACGGCAGGCCTGGTACCCTGGTTCTTTTTCAGCGAGATGCTGATGCAGGGGATGCAGGCTTTTTTGCAGTATCATTATCTGGTCAAAAAAGTCGTGTTCGAGATCCGTATCCTTCCGCTGGTCAAGCTCTGCGCGGCCTGCTTTGTCCACATCTTTTTCCTCTGTATCCTCTTCATCATGTATTGCGTCTACGGCCAGCCGCTGGATCCCTACCTTCTGCAGCTGCCGTATTACAGTCTCTGTATGTTTGCCCTGGCACTTGGTCTGAGCTATATCAATTCCGCCATCGTCGTCTTTTTCCGCGATATGACACAGCTCATAAATATCCTGCTGCAGATCGGTATGTGGGCCACGCCCATTCTCTGGGATCTGGGTTTATTAAAAGGAAAATGGGAAGGATTACGTTTTATCTTCCGTCTCAACCCGGTTTATTATGTGGTACAGGGCTACAGGGAAGCACTTATTGATAAACGCTGGTTCTGGGAGGACGGCTGGATCAATCTCTATTTCTGGGGGGTGTGCATCCTGCTCTATCTGCTGGGACGGCTGATCTTTAAACGACTGAAACCCCACTTTGCGGATGTACTATAAATTGGACAGTTATACATCATATATGGAAAAGAAAGAAGATAACAAACAGGATATCGTCATCGATGTGCGGGAGGTCAGCAAGGTCTATCATCTGTATGAGAAGCCTTCGGACCGCCTGCGCGAAGCGCTGCACCTCTGCCGCGGGCCGAAGCATAAGGACCACAGTGCGTTAAAGGAGCTGAGCTTTTCCATACGCCGCGGCGAGACCGTGGGGCTCATCGGTACCAACGGCAGCGGCAAATCCACGATACTCAAGATCATCACCGGTGTGATCACCCCCACTTCCGGAGAAGTGAAGGTGGACGGCCGCATCTCGGCGCTGCTGGAACTGGGAGCCGGTTTCAACAATGAGTATACCGGGATCGAAAACATTTATCTGAACGGTACCATGAGTGGTTTTTCCAAAAAGGAGATCGACGAGAAGCTGGACGATATCCTTGCTTTTGCGGATATCGGCGATTATGTGTACCAGCCGGTGAAGACCTATTCCTCGGGTATGTTCGTGCGCCTGGCCTTTGCGCTGGCCATCAACATCGATCCCGAGATCCTCATCGTGGATGAGGCGCTTTCCGTGGGCGACGTGTTCTTCCAGGCGAAATGCTATCGCAAGTTTGAGGAATTCAAGAACCAGGGCAAGACCATCCTCTTTGTGACCCATGATATGTCCAGCGTCGCCAAATACTGCGACCGCGTGATCCTTCTGGAAAAAGGCGTGAAGCTCGGCGACGGCGGGACCAGGGAAATGCTGGACCTGTACAAGCAGGTGCTGGTGGGGCAGTATGCGGTAAAGGAGGATGCGGCGGAGACCGGCGCGGAAGCGTTTTCGTTTCCGGAGGTGGCCGGGGAAAGCGATCAGACGCTGGAATACGGCTCGGGAAAGGCCTGCATCACCGAAGTGTTCATCACGGATGATAAGGGACTGCATACCAATGCGCTGATCAAGGGCAGCAGTTTTTCCATCACGATGCGTGTGGAGGCGAAAGAGGATCTGCCCTCGCCGATCTTTGCCTTTACCTTCAAAGATGTGAAGGGAACCGAGATCACGGGGACCAATACGATGTTTGAGAAAGCCTTTCTGACGGGAATGAAGGCCGGAGAAAAGAAAGAGATCGTCTTTTCACAGAAGATGGATCTGCAGGGCGGCGAATACCTGCTTTCCTTCGGTCTGACCGGATATGAGGGAGAAACGTTCACCGTATACCACCGTCTTTATGATGCGCTGCATGTGAGCGTTATCAGCGACAAGAATACCGTTGGCTATTATGACATGAATTCGAGGATCGAGGTCAGGGATGTCTGAGCAGATGGAACGGATCGGAAAAGTGATACTGGATCTTTCACACTACGGCGGCAGGGATCTGTACTGCGACGGTGCCGTAGAGGATGAGCTTTTAGCCATCGCGATGGAGAACGATTCGGCCGATTTTCCGCAGATCATCGCGGAGCGTCTCTCCTGGCCGGTGCTTTATCATCTTTCCGATCTGCGTGAAAATATTGTGAGCTGGCTGAAGCTTCCCGAAGGGGCAAAAGTCCTGGAAGTGGGCAGCGGCTGCGGCGCCATCAGCGGCGCTCTTTCGAAAGCGGCGGATCGTCTGGACTGTGTGGAGCTTTCCTTAAAACGCAGCCGGATCAATGCCTGGCGTCATAAGGATGCGGAAAACATCTGTATCCATGTGGGAAATTTTGAAGATATCGAGCCGGAGCTGGATACGGATTATGATGCGCTCTTTCTGATCGGCGTATTTGAATACGCCGCAAGCTATATCCATGATGAGGACCCCTACGGGAGTTTCCTGCGCATCATCCGCAGGCACGTGAAGCAGGGCGGCCGTGTGATCATCGCCATCGAGAACCGTCTGGGCATGAAATACTTCGGCGGTGCGCGCGAGGATCATCTGGGTGAGTATTTTACCGGGATCGAGGATTACCCCCGGGGAGGAGTGGTGCGCACCTTCTCAAGACCGGCGCTGGAGCAGCTCTTTGAGAGGGAGGGCGTTCCGGAATATCATTTCTACTATCCCTACCCCGATTACAAATTCATGATGAACCTTTATTCCGACCGGCGTCTCCCGCAGGAAGGCGAGCTGTGCACGAACCGTCTGCGGCTGGACCGCGACCGGATGGAGCTTTTTGACGAGGGACTCGCCTACGATTCCGTGATCCGTGACGGCCTTTTTCCGGTCTTTTCCAATTCCTACCTGGTCGTTCTGGGGCCCGCGCCCGAGACTGTTTACAGCAAATATTCCAACGACCGCGCAGCGGAGTATGCGATACGTACGGATATCCTGGAAAAGGAAGGCGTGCGCCGTGTGGAAAAATATCCTATGACTGCGTCGGCGAAGGAACATATCCGCGGTATCCTGACAGCCGCGGAACTGTTGAAGCAGCGTTATGAAGGAAGCAGTCTTTCGGTCTGTGAGGCGGCGCTTACGGAGGACGGAGAAGGCGTGCGTTTTCCCTTCCTGGAGGGAGAGACCATGGAGAAAATGCTGGAAAGTGCGCTCCGCAGGAGAGACCGGGAAGCGGCTGCTGCGCTTTTGAAGGACTACCGGGATTTTGTCTTTTATGGAGCGGAACATGGCGCCGACAATCCGGATATGCAGATGGCCAATCTGATCGGCCGTCCCGGCTGCTGGCAGCTGATCGATTATGAATGGACGCAGGAGCGGAGCGGTGATCCGATGGAGAACCTGATCCGCGGACTGTATCTTTTCCGGGAATATAACAGCTGCGGGATGCTTCTTACGACGAAGCTCATCGCCAGGGTCATACCCGAAGCGCCGGCGCACTGGGATATGGCAGAGCTCTGGAAGAAGGAAAGGATCTTTCAGAAGCAGGTGACGGGGAGCCGTCTGGCACTGGGAGAACTGAACGAGCGCTTCGGGAATGCGGTGCAGAAACCCGCGGAATCCGTGAAGGAGGAGGCAGAGGAACTGCCGCCCGGGATCCTGAATGAGCCGCGGAAGAACGGTCTGAAACAGACCGCCCAGCAGATCCTCGCAAAGCGGGCTCTGCGTGCCTATGAAAAGGACCTGGCTTTTCAGAGGGGGATGGGAAGCGCCCTTCCTGCCGGCGGGGTCGTGGTTGAAAAAAGACGGGATAAGCGGCGTTTCAGCATCGTGCCTTATTCCATGGCCTGCGCGGAGGAGCTGTGCGGGACAGGTGACTTTATCCTCTTTGCGGAGGACGGGGGATTTATTCCCGAGGAAGCCTTCCCGGCGATCGAAAAGTATTTTGATGAACACAAAAACTGTCTCTGGCTCTACACCGATGAGGATGAGCAGGACGCATCGGGGATCTGTGCTTTTCCCTACCACAAACCCTGCTGGTCTCCGGAAACCCTTCTTTCGTATTTCTACATCGGCGGGATGTTTGCGCTGCGGCGTACAACGGCTGAGATGCTTGCGGCGGAACGCAGGGAAGATAAAGGCTTCCGTTTTATTTATGCTCTGTGTCTGAGGCTCGGCGCTATGGGGGAGCCGGCCCTGCTGGACGAGATCTGTTTCCACCGCATGCCTGCAGAAGGATCGAAGCCGGTGAATAAGATGCTGATCTCCGCACCGCAGGGAGGCGGAGCGGAATACACGGCGATAAAGGAAGCTTTTCTTGCGGAGCGTTCGGTGGAAGCGTTTTTTGAAGCAGACCCGGACGGTCTGGATTATCCTGTGTACAGGCCGGCGGAAGAAGGGCCTGTGAGCATCATCATCCCTTCGAAGGATCACCCGGAACTGCTGAAGAGCTGTGTGGCATCGGTCCGGAAATATTATGACGAGGAAAAGGCGGAGATCCTCGTGATCGATAACGGCAGCAGTCCTCTGTGCCGCAGCCGTTATGAGCGTCTGGCAGCAGAGTACGGTTTCCGCTATATATACCGGCCCATGGTGTTCAATTTCTCCGCCATGTGTGATCTGGGAGCAAAGGAAGCGGCAGGAACGCGCCTGCTCTTTCTGAATGATGATACGGAAATGATCAGCACGGACGCGCTGGAACGCATGGCGGGCCAGCTGGACCGTGAGGGTGTGGGTGCCGTGGGCGCCAAGCTTTATTACCGTGCGGAGGATGTGCCGCCTCCGGACTGCGGTCCGAAAGAGAAAGAGGCAAAAGCCTCTGACCGGCGGATACAGCACTGTGGCGTGAGTATTGCCGGAGAAAGGCCCATGCACCGGCTGCAGGGCTGGGACGACGGCGTTTCCTATGACCGCGGACGGAACCGCGGCATACGTAATGTGCTGGCAGTGACCGGAGCCTGTCTGATGATAAGGCGCACTCTGTTTGAAGAACTGGGCGGCTTCTGTGAGAAACTGCCGGTGGCTTATAATGATGTGGATCTCTGCCTCAGGCTTGCTGCAAAGGGATACCGCAGCGTGATCCGGAACGATGTGCGTTTCTTCCACCGGGAATCCTTCTCGCGCGGGGATGACCGTGCCGATGAGGAAAAGCTGAAACGGCTGAAGGAAGCGCTGAAACTTATGTGGGATCGCAATCCGGCATACCGCGGAGCGGACCCTTATGATTCGCGCTATCTCAGTGCCATGAGCGAGCGCTACGAAGCGGCTTATCCGTATGAGGATGCACTGCTGCCGGTGAACGAGGCTCTGAAGATCGCAGATACGGATCCCAGGCAGCAGGCGGTGAATGAGACACTGGTGATCCGGACAGATCGTTTTGTCAGGGATCTTACGGGAGAAAACTATCTGCTGGATCTGCATGCGCATATATTATGGCAGGATAATGCGATCTATCGTTACCGGGCCTACCTCACTTCTGCGGAGGGAGTATGGGAACTGCCGGTGATACGGCGTTACCGTCCGGATTCCGAACGGATCCTGGAGGGTATCGTTCATGCGGAATTGAGCGGGCTGGCTCTGCGTTTCAGCGCGAAAGCCCTGCCTGCAGGGGAATATGAACTGTGGGTGGAGGCGAAAAGCCTGATCTCCCGCCAGCGCCTTTTCCGTAAAGCCGAGGAGCCGATCCTGATCGGGGAGTGAGAGGAAAACGCGGTACAAAGGAAAGAAACCATGGAAGAGAACGAGAGCATTGAACAACTGAAAAAAGAGCTTGCCGTGGAACAGTACCGGAACCTCCAGCTCGCCACACGTCTCGCTGAGGCGCAGGCTCTGGCGGAGGACCGGAAGCAGCAGATCGACCGCATCAAGAACAGCACACCCTGGAAGCTTTCCAAGCCCATGCGCGTCTGTTTCCACTGGGCATCCCGTCAGAAGACCCGTCTTCACAATCTGGGCGGGCCGCGGGGTATCGCGCGCAAGCTGAAGAGCAAGAGCATAGAGAAAAAGGCACGGACGCAGCACGGCACGGCGAGCTTTCCGGATGCGGAGGAAGCGGCACGTCAGAGTGCGGTAAAGTTTTCAAAGGATATCCGCATCTCTATTCTTGTGCCCTTATACAATACCCCGAAGGATTTTCTGAAGGATACCATCGATGCCGTACTCAGGCAGACCTACCGGAACTGGGAACTCTGTCTTGCGGACGGCTCGGACGACGCTCACGCCTATGTGGGCGAATACTGCAGGGAGCAGGCCGCCGCAGAGCCGCGTATCCTGTATAAAAAGCTGGAGAAGAACGAAGGCATCTCGGGCAATACCAATGCCTGCCTTGCGATGGCTACGGGAGAATACATCGGTCTTTACGACCATGACGACATCCTGCACCCTTCCGCGCTCTTTTACTATATGGAAGCGATCTGCAGCGAGGATGCGGATTATATCTACTGTGACGAGACCACCTTCCACGGGAAGAGTGTGGACAATATGATCACCCTGCATTTCAAGCCGGATTTTTCTCCGGACAATCTGCGGGCAAACAATTACATCTGCCATTTTTCGGTATTCAAACGCAGCCTTCTGGATGGTACGGAGCTTTTCCGCACGCAGTTTGACGGCAGCCAGGATCACGACATGATCCTGCGGCT
Organism: Lachnospiraceae bacterium; assembly: GCA_016282915.1. GTDB lineage: Bacteria > Bacillota > Clostridia > Lachnospirales > Lachnospiraceae > NK4A136. The sequence continues at coordinate 13,885 of JAEELW010000042.1, forward strand.
CACAGCGCGTGCGCAGCATATCGTGCATATCCCGAAGATCCTTTATTACTGGCGATCCCACAAGGGGAGCGTGGCTGCGGATATCAGTGCCAAGGAATATGCGATCGAAGCTGCGAAGGGCGCGGTGGCAGATCATCTGCGTTCCCTGGGGTATGACAATTTCCGAATCGAATCCACCAGAGCTTTCGAGACGATCTTCCGTATCCATTATCCGCTGCTGGCCGGGGCAAAGGTGTCGATCCTGATCCCGAACTGCGAGCAGAAGGCGGTGCTGAAACGCTGCATCGATTCCATCCTCGAAAAGAGTACCTATACGGATTTTGAGATCCTCGTGATCGAGAACAACAGCCGCTCGCCCGAGATCTTTGCCTATTATGACGAGCTGAAGAATCATCCGAAGATCAGGGTGCTCACATACGAAGGCGAGTTCAATTATTCCGCCGTGAACAATTTCGCGGCAAAGCAGGCGGAAGGAGAATACCTTCTGCTCCTGAACAACGATACCGAGGTGATCACACTGAACTGGCTCGAGGAGCTGCTCATGTACGCGGAACGCGCGGATGTGGGCGCCGTGGGAGCGAAGCTTTATTATCCCGACCGTACCATACAGCACGCGGGCATCGTGCTTGGTCTGGGAGCGCACCGCACCGCAGGCCATGGTCATTACAAGGTCAATTACGAAAATCTGGGCTATATGGGGCGGCTCTGTTACGCCCAGGATGTATCGGCCGTGACGGGCGCCTGCCTGATGGTGAAAAAGAGTCTTTATGAAGAGCTGGGCGGACTGGACGAAAGCTTCCGCGTGGCTCTGAATGACGTGGATTTCTGCCTGCGCCTGCGGGAGAAGGGGTATCTTAATATCTGGACGCCCTTCTGCGAGCTTTACCATTACGAATCCGCCTCACGGGGCAGCGACCTGAAAGGCACGGGTGCTGCACGTTATGAAGAGGAATGCGGGCGTTTCCGTGAAAAATGGAAGGAGATCCTGGAAAAGGGAGATCCCTACTACAATGTGAATTTCTCCCTGGACCGGAGTGATTACAGTTTAAAGATCGCGGAAGGCGGTAAATGAATATGGACGGTCTGCGGGAGTACGTGCGGGAGTACGGGAGCCGCTGCCGTTGACAGGAGTAAACGCGGAAACTAGAATGGTGACAGAGCTCTTATAAAGGGTGAAACTGTTGCGGGAGGAGAACATGCGGATCTGCTGGATCGGAAATCATGAGGAAGGGCTGGAAGCCTTTGCGCAGACAGCGGAAGGCGGGCATATCACGGGCTTTATCACTCTGGATGACGAGGCTTTTGCAAAGCGCAGCGCCGGCAGCAGGGATTACGGCGGCATCTGTGAAAAATACGGTATCCCCGTTTATGCTGTGGATACGATCAAGGGAGAAAAGGCATACGGCATCATAAAGGAACAGGCACCGGACCTGCTGGTGGTCATGGGCTGGAGCGAGATCCTGCCGGCGCGTCTTCTGGAGATCCCGACGGTGGGAACGGTGGGCACACACGCCGCTCTGCTCCCGCACAATCGTGGAAGCGCTCCCATCAACTGGTCACTGATCCGTGGCGAAAAGGAAACGGGTAACACATTGATGTGGCTGTCCGCAGAGGTGGACGCCGGCGAGATCGCCGATCAGAGGGCGTTTCCGATCACCCTTTTTGATACCTGTAAAACTCTGTATGATAAGGTGGCGGAGACCAACGCGGAGATGCTTGCGGATCTGGTCGCAGCGCTGGAGCGCGGCGAACGTCCGCTTCTGCCCATAAAGAATGAGAGCGATGAGGAGATCCTCCCGCGCCGCCGCCCGAAGGACGGGCTCCTGAACTGGGAACAGAGCGCGGATGCGGTCTATGATTTTATACGGGCGCTGACCATTCCCTATCCCGGAGCGTTCAGCTTCCTCGGGGGGAAAAAGTATCTGCTCTGGGAAGCCATGGTGCTGCCGCTTGCGTGCAGCGAAGCGCCGGGAACGATACTCGGTACGGCCTATGGTTTCGGCGGGCACGGCTGCGCGCTCTGCGTGGCTGCGAAGGACAGGGTGATCGCCATAACTATGCTGGGGGATGAAGACGGAAAGCTGTATTTCGGAAAAGAATTATATGAGCTGGAGCTGAGCGGCATGTTTGAGAACAGCTGACACGGTCTTGCTTAATGAAGGAGGAGAGACATGCATAAGGTACTGGTAGTAGCGGCACATCCCGATGATGAGCTTCTGGGGATCGGCGGGATCGTGATCCGCCATGTAAAAGCCGGAGATGAGGTGCGCAGCGTCATCATGTGTGAGGGCGAATCCCTCCGCTACGGCGGTGACGTGGGACAGCCGAAGGCCATCGCGGAAGCGGCGCAGATCATGGGTGTGAGTAAGGTGTATCACCTGAAATATCCCGATCAGAAGCTGGATACCTATACCCTCACCGAGCTGATCACGCCGCTGGAAGAGATCTCGGAGGAATTCAGGCCGGACATCATCTACTGTCAGTCGGGCTGCGATATCAACCGTGACCACCGCATCCTTTTTGAGGCGGCCGAGGTGGCGTTCCGTCCGACCAGCGAATGGATAAGGGAGTTTTACGGATTTTATACGGCCTCCAGTACGGAATGGGGCTTCCCCAGGAATTTCGTTCCCGACACCTGGATCGATATCTCCGAGGTACTGGAACAGAAGATCAAAGCCTTTGAAAGTTATCACAGTGAAGTACGGGAATACCCGCATCCCAGATCCTCGGAGGCCCTGCGGCATCAGGCGCATTTCTGGGGAAATCAGTGCTGCATGGATGCGGCCGAGGTGCTGATGACCATACGGAGACTTGAACGATGAAGAAACTTCTTCCAATTTATCGAAAACCCCTGTCCGGCGCTGTAAAGGAGGCGGCCGACCGTGTGCTGGCCGTGCTTGCGCTGGTGATCTTAAGCCCGGTCTTTCTGATCGCGGCGATCGGGATACTGCTCAGCAGCCCGGGGCCCGTTTTATACCGGGCAAAACGCATGGGCATGGGTGCTAAGCCCATCACGATCTATAAGTTCCGCACCATGCGTGTGGGAGCGGACAGGCATGGCGCCATAACGGCTGCAAAAGACAGCCGTGTCTTCCCCTGGGGCGCTTTTCTCCGCAAGAGCAAGATCGACGAGCTTCCGCAGCTCATCAATATCCTGCGCGGAGAGATGTCCATTGTGGGACCGCGTCCCGAGGATGTGGAGATCGTCCGGAAGTATTATACGAAAGATGAAATGCAGACGCTGAAGGTGCTGCCGGGACTGGCCTGTCCGGGAAGCATCTTCAATTATACCCACGGCGACCTCTTCCTGGATGACGGGGATGCGGCTAAGGCATATACCGACAGGCTTTTGCATATCAAGCTGGCGCTGGACCTGTACTATCTGGAGCACTGGTCGCTCCTTTACGATATCCGCATCATCTTCCGTACGCTGGATGCGATCCTTTCCACGACTTTCGGGGGAAAGACGGGGGAGATGCCGGAGTATCCTTATGAATACAAGAAGATCTACGGCAAAAAAGACAGAAGCTACCGGAAGCTTCACCGAGCGCCTCTGAAAAACGCGCCGATGGTGGCGCTGCTCACAAACAATGACGACGATGTGTACTGCTTCCGTCTGGAACTGATCGAAGCCATCATGGATGAGGGATACCGTCTGCTCATCTCCTGTCCGGACGGGCCGAAATTTGAGGTGATGGAGGAACTCGGTATCCGCAAGGGCATGGAGTACATCTATGACGATCCCGAGATCGACCGCCGGGGCACCAATGTCGTGAAGGATGCAAAGCTTCTGCTGCACTATTTTAAGCTGTTCAGGAAACACCGCCCCGCCGTGGTGCTGGCCTATACGGCAAAGCCCAATGTTTATGCGGGCATGGCGGCCTATCTGATGGGTATTCCCGTGATCAACAACTTAACGGGGCTTGGCTCGGTGGTCAATGAAAAAGGACTGAAGAAGAGCCTGATCATGGGACTGTTCAAATGGACCTACCGCCGTTCCTTCTGCATGATGTTCCAGAATGCCGTAAACATGCGGCTCGCGCAGCGCCTGGGCATGGTGAAGGGACAGTACCGTCTCATCCCCGGCAGCGGCGTGGCGTTAGAGCGCTTCCCCGTGCAGAAATATCCGGAAGGCGGGGACGGAAAGAACGGCGAAAAAGTGATCTTTAACTATATCGGGCGCGTGCTGCACGACAAGGGCGTGGACGATTATATCGAAGCCGCCCGCCGCATCCGGGCAGAATATCCGGAAACCGAATTTAATATGCTGGGCTTCATCGAGCCGACAGAGGCACATTACGAAAAGGATCTGGCCCTGCTGGAAAAAGAAGGGATCGTTTATTATCGCGGTTCCCAGAAAGATGTACGGCCCTGGGTGGAACGTTCCCACTGCATCATCCATCCCAGCACCTATGGCGAGGGCATGAGCAATGTGCTTCTGGAAAACGCGGCCAGCGGACGTCCGATCATCACAACGGACAACCCCGGCTGCCGCGAGACGGTGGAAGAGGGCGTGAGCGGTATCCTCTATCACGGCGGTGACGTGGAAGAGCTGTGCCGCTGCATCGAGCAGTTCCTGGCGATGCCGAATGAAAAACGCCGCAGCATGGGACTGGCCGGCCGCAGACGCATGGAGGCACAGTTTGACCGGCAGATCGTCATCGATGCATATCTGGAAACGATCAACGCGGCGCTGCATAAAGAAGACTGATTATACGGGAAGGAGAAACGCATATGGCAGAGGATAAACTTTTCCTGGCTCCGAAGCTTTCCGAACTGAAAAAGATCAGAGAAGAGCAGATCACGGAAGCAGATCCCGCCCTGTTCCTTGCAGTACACGAGGCGGATCTGGAACTGGCCGTGAAGCTGAAAAGGAGTATGAAGCTCCTTGCGGACAGCTTTATCCCGGAGAGGCATAACCGGCAGGCACTGGAGGATCTGTGCATGCTGCGCCTCATCACGCTCTATCATCTGGCCAGGCGTTTTCATCCCTGTACCACATACGGCATGGAGCTCTTAAAGGCGAGCAGGGCATTGCGTGCGGTATTTGAAGAAAAAGCGGGACCGCTGGTCTCGAAGATCGATGCTTCCAATGCGGAACTTTTCCGCTGCGTACTGCCGGTGGATCTGTGGGAAGCCGTGAAGCTGGGGCGTTTTCAGGCGATCGGCATTCTGCAGAGCATCAGCAAACGGATCTGCGGCGTGGGTGCTCTCGTCTATGAAGAGGAGCAGCTGCCGCCGGACAATGAGACGGTCTGCCGCATCCACTGGCTTTATGTGAATCCCGAATGGGGACGGAGAGGCTGTGCGGATGTGCTCCTGGCCGAGCTGATCACAGCGGAAGCGGAGAGCGGTGTGCGTGCCTTTACGGCGGACATCCCCATTGAAGATTCTTTTGAAGTTTTCGGGCAGCTGTTTTCGGACTGGCATTTCCGCTTCATGGCCGGCGTGAGCACGCGTTTTGCCGTGCGTCCCGCCGAACAAAAGGATGACAGCCGTCTGAAACAATATGCAAAGACTTCGGCAGCCCTTTCGGAGATCCCGGGGGATCTGGCGGAGCGGCTGATCCGTGATGCGCTGTCGGAAGGCAGGGACAGGGCTTATGTTACGAAGCTCGCGGATCCCGTGGAGTTTATCGATAAGGAGATGAGTTTTTACCTCGGAGAGGCAGAGGCGCCGCAGGCGCTCCTGCTGGTGCACCGGCGCCCCAGCGGGAAGCTGTCGGTGGAGTATGCGCACAGCAATGTAAGGATCGACGATATACGGATCCTGCTGGGCTGTCTGGCAGTGGCAGCCGTGAAAAAATACGGAAAAAAGGCGGAACTGGCGATGGAGCCGCAGACCGAAGAACTGGCGGAACTGCTGGAGGAACTTTTCCCGCAGCAGAGAGCCTACTATCAGGTCGAGGCGATCCTGGATGAGCCGGTGGCGGACGTAAGTGAGGAGGAAGTGGTACAGGCACTGGAGGAGGCAATGAGACAGGCTCTGAGCGCCAAAGCTGCAAAGGAGCCCGGCAGCAAAGCCATCAATATCCGCTTCCCCGTGCCGAAGGCCTTTGCACAGAAGGCAAAAGGTGAGAAGACGGATCCTTCCAAAATAAAGATCAGCGTGATAAGGATCGCGGATCTGTTTGCGGAAGACCTCTCTGCGGCAAAGCCCGGGATCGATACCGTCGCGCCCGGGGAAAAGATCCAGGTGCTTCCGGACAACCCGCCTGCGGAGCCGCATACCATCAGCTTTGACCGGAAGTTTGCCCGCCTGAAGGAAGCGGATGAGGAACGTCTGAAAGCGGCCTCCAAGGCAATGGAAGGCTATTTTGATGCGGCGGATAAAGAAAAGTATCCGGCGGTGGAGCGTCACGAACTGCGCCGTGCCGGGCTGGCCGACGAGCGTTTTGCGCTGGCTTTCCTGCGTGGAGAAAAGGGCGGACAGGAAACGGCAGACACGCCGGTCGGACTGCTTCAGCTTCTGATCGAAAACCCGATCCGTCTGAACGATGCACCGCTGACGGTGCCGTTCTGGGCCATCAATGAAGGCATACGTGAGATCGAGAAGATCTCCGGTCATAAACAGCGCCGTCATCTGCGCTTCCCGGGCCTGCATGTGCATTATGTGGCCCGCGTGCTGCGCTATTTCAACGGCATGAGCGACTACAGCAATACCCGCGGCCGTTTCTTTGACCGCTTCTTCTCCGACTACCGTCCGGATAAGCACATCCTTGTGACCGAAAAGAAACGCACCGCCGGTCTGTATGCGGAAGGGGAAGAGGAAGAAGCTGCGGAGGCAAAAGAATCAAAGGAGAATAAGGAATAAAAAGGTGAGCTACCGAGGAGAAATAGGGGGCAGATCTTTGGAGTTTACTTATCCTTTTCTGCCAGCAGGGCTTTGAGCCGGGCAATCTCTTCATCCTTCTGGGCAAGCTGCGCATGCAACTCTTCGCGTTCCCTTTGTGTTGCGAGCTCACGGCGGAGAAAATCCTCGCGGGCTTCACACTGCTGGCGGATGCGTTCGTCTTCTGAGAGTTTATATATGGTGTTTGCCGCGGCAAAGATCGCCGGATCCTTTGATGCTACCATTTTAATATCCTCCCACGTTCTGGATTTATACAGAATGGCCCATTTGTCTATATTATAGCGTTTGTCCTCATCTGTCGCAAGGGAAACATTATTGAGTTCCAGGACACGGATACTGAATTTATCGGTATAAAGTCTGCCGCTAGCATCATCTCGGAGCCGGTATGTGCTGTAGAAGGCGGGATGATCCGGAAAGGGTGAAAAGTCGAGGATCCCGATCTGGTGTGCCGGTTTTACATCGCGATACAGTTCGCCGTGATGGAGTCTTGCAAAATTCCTGCAGGCGTAATAAGTGGATCGTTCCGGCCAGTCATGATAATTGACGACCTGGATCTCCAGATTCAGTCGCGTGTTGTTGTTCAAGCATACGTTCACATCCAGGACGATAGTTTTCTCCTCGTAATCTTCACCAAGGATGATGGGATTTGTAACCTCTACATTTTTGATGCTCTCCGGAGGAAGATGCAGAAGGGCTGCACTAAGCCCCGCGAGGGCAAACTCGTTGGATTGAAGAGTGGCTTTGAACAGATAATCATTGGTCATTCGGATCCGGACCGGGCCGGTGGCATTTTGGAACTGAAGATCCGGTTTAGGCGTTTGATGTGACATAGACGTTCTCCTTTCGCGTGGTGGCGGAATGAAAGGAGCGAACATAAGACTGCGCAAAGGCTTTCAGACCGCGGATTGCTGTTTTGTAAGTGAATCAGCGGCGAAATGCCGGCTCGGATGTACCGCGGACGGGATCCCGGCGGTACAGGAAATTCACATTGTGCTACAAATAATATATCGCATGGTAATGATTGTCAAGAGTTTTATACAGAGCTGCTCCCTTGATGAAACGCCCGGAAAGATATATGATGATAAGGGGATAATGATCGGAGTATGTGAATATATAGTGAGAGGAGGGAAAAGGGATGGCGGATCTGTTTGATCAACATGAGGAAGCGGGGGCGTTCGATGAGCTTCCGGATCTGCGGGGATATCGTATTTATATATTTCTGAATAACAGCTCGATCGATGAGATGCAGAAACAGCTGGCCGGGTATTATGAGCTTTACAGCGATGAATCGGCGTTTTCCGCGGAAGTACGCAGCCTGGCCGGGACGCCGTGGACCTGCCTTGCTCTTACCCTGAGGGCGCATGTTTCGGAGCTGCCGCCGGTATGGGATTATCTGAATATCCTTCTGTGGATGAGCGATAAAGCCGTCCCTGCCTTTGCCTATGCGTATTCGGAACAGCCGGAAAAGCTGCCCCTTTTTGCGCAGCGGGATTGGGGAAATCCGGACGGGGATTCCTGCATAGGGATCGCTATGGGAAGGAATTTCCGTGCATCGGTTCCCGCTCAGGAGCTCGGCTGGCAGCAGGAGCTTCCGGAAGGCTTTGATTACCGGGCACAGATCATGACACATTTCGGCGTTGATGTCGGGAGGGTGTAAACAAAAGCGGGAGTTTTATGAAAAAGAAAAAGTTTCTTACCGTTTATAATGTACTGATCGTTGTTCTGGTGCTCTATGCCTGGCTGAGGATGTTTTTCGATCCGGAGGAAAGCCGGCTTTCTTCGAAGGGTTTTACCAATCTGAAATACTTTACGACACTGTCCAATATTTTTGCCGGCTCCGTTGCCGCAGCCTGGCTCATACAGCTTGCCCGGAAGAAGGATACGGAGGCGTTAAGCCGCTGGAAATATATTTCGGCCTGTTCCGTAGGGCTTACCTTTCTGGTGGTCCTTGGTTTTCTCGGTCCCTTGTACGGCTTCGGTACCATGTATGTGAAGTCGAATTTTTTCTTTCATCTGGTCGTCCCGCTGATGGCCCTGGTGGAATTCCTTTTCTTTGTTCCGGGAAAGATGACTTTCCGGGACAATCATCTGGTGATCATCCCACCGCTTCTGTATGGTACGGTATACATGCTGAATACGATCATCCGCGGAGTGAGAGGAAATGATATCTACGGTTTCCTGAACTGGGGATATCCGGTCGGGATACTGATCTTTGCGGTACTCTGCCTGGTCACCTGGCTTCTGGGCCTGCTCCTGAGGCTCGTTGCACGACACCGTAAATAACGAAACGGATCCAAAAAAAGCTACGGAGGAATAAAGAAATGTCACTGAAAATGATCATGTTCGACCTGGACGGTACACTGCTTCCGATGGATATGGAAGAGTTTACCAACGGATATTTCAAGCTGCTGGCAAAGAAGGCCGCGCCGCGAGGATACGAGGCGGAGAAGCTGGTGAAGTCGATCTGGCACGGGACGGCCGCAATGGTGAAAAACGACGGCAGCTGTAATAATGAAGAAGCATTCTGGAAAGATTTTGCAGCGATATACGGGGAGGAGAAGCTGAAAGATAAAGGCCTCTTTGATGAGTTCTACGCCAACGAATTCAAAGATGCGAAACAGTTTACCGGCTTTAACCCGAAGGCGGCGGAGACGGTCCGCTGGATACAGGGGCAGGGATACCGTGTCGCCCTGGCGACAAATCCTCTGTTCCCTTCCGTGGCGACGGAGCTGCGGATCCGCTGGGCCGGCCTGGAAGCGGATGAATTTGAGTTTTTTACCACCTATGAAAATATCGGCTACTGCAAGCCCAATACGGATTATTACCGTGAAGTGCTCCGGCGTGCCGCCCTTGCGGCGGAGGAATGCATGATGGTCGGTAACGACGTGGGAGAGGATATGATCGCTGCGGAACTGGGCATGAAGGTATTTCTCCTGACCGACTGCCTGATCAACAAAACCGGCGTGGACATAGAAGCATATCCGCATGGCAGCTTTGACGAACTGAAAAAATATATCGAGGCGGAAAACAGAAATGAGTAAGTGTGTCAACTGCGGCGGGGAGCAGTACTTTGACATCGCATCCCAGCTGCTCGTCTGTCCTTCCTGCGGTTCCCGGGAGGATCCGAAGGATGCGGAAGGCTCCGAAAACTATGCGGAAGAGATGGAGTTTACGCTTTTTGAGTGCCCGCAGTGCGGCGGAAGCGTTTATTCCACGGATCATTCCATCAACGGTTTCTGCAGCTACTGCGGGAGCAGCGTGATGCTGAAAAGCCGCATGGAGAAGAAGCGCAGGCCGCGTTTTCTGGCGCCGTTCCGGATCAGCAGGGAGGCGTGTAAGACTCGTTACCTGAATTATGTCAATAAAGCGTGGTTCGTTCCGGAAGAGATAAAAAAGGCGGAGTATCTCGATAATTTCCGCGGGATCTATATGCCTTACTGGGGATATGATGTGCGGCTGTCGGGTTTTTTATCCCTGGACGGGCTGAAGACGATCCGGGAAGGACGCGGGGTCCGCACGGAGAATTATAAATGCCGCGGATGGCTGGACGCAAGGTATCAGGGCATATTCTATGATGCATCCGCAGCTTTTGACGATCACTTCAGCCGGCAGATCGCTCCTTTCGACGCCCATGCGCTGGTGGATTTCAATCCGGCATATCTCAGCGGCTTTTATGCGGATATGGGAGATGTTGATTACGGGATCTATGAGGACAACGCCAGGAAGATCGCGCAGGATAAGGTCTTCGATTCCATACAGCTGCATAAGGCTTTTCCGGCTACGAGCTTTTCTCCGGACCAGCTGGAGCTCTTTCGCACGGCCATGGATTCCGAAGTCACGGGGGTGTATTCCGCTCTGTTTCCGGTATGGTTTCTGTCCCACAGGACGGAGGACCGCGTATCCTATGCGGTGGTGAACGGCCAGACGGGGCGCATCGCAGGGGATATGCCGGTGGATAAAAAGAAATTCCTGCTCACTTCATTTCTCGAAGCGATCCCCTTATTTGTACTGCTCTGCTTTTCGACCCTGATGAAGCCGGATTCGCTGGTTGTCGCCTCACAGTTCTTTGCGGTGATCTCCACCACGCTTTTGATGACGATGATAAAGAAGATCATCATACGGGATCACAGGCTGGATGACAAAGGCTATCTGAGTGCTCATGACAGGGATAAATATCTGCATTACGTATGGCTGGAAGACTCCGCCGAATGGAGGATGAGCAAGCGAAATGCGATGATCGGGATCGGGATCGCGCTGATGCTCACCGTGCTTTTATGGATCAACTCCCTGGCACCTTTATTCGGGGAACGGCAGTATACGATGACGAGGATGTTTTCCGGCATGCTTACTCTTATCGTGGAGCTTCTGGTGATCCGATGCACGATACTGATACGCTCCGGCGGGAGAGTGAAGACCGGCAGGATGCTGGCGGGTATATGGATCGTCTTTTTTGCGTCGCTGGGCGGCTTTCTGGTGTCCGTGTTCATGCCGCAGGCACAGCCTGCATATTATATCGCGATCCTTCTGACCATGACAGGAACGCTCATGTCCCAGATGGTGGCACTGGAACAGTACAATATCATGACGAGCCGGCCGCTGCCTCAGCTTGACCGGGAAGGAGGAGTATAAAGTGGAAAATGTCTTTCTGTACCTGGCCTGTGCGCTGTTTGCGCTGATCTGCACCCTCACGGTCAATTTTACCCTGGTGATACTCACGCGGAAGGAAAAGCATGCCAGCGAAACGGAGATGATCAGCGGGACCATTCCGGAATTCTATCTGAAGGATCCGCAGATGTTTCCTGAGAAAAAAGGCTTTCTTTAAGTGTCACCGGTCCGCGGATTGAAAGAATCCCTTCCGTGGATTATAATCAATGACAGAAACGCAGACCTGCATATGCTGCATGAAGGGAAAGAAGGTATCGTGCAAAATGGTGAAAAAAATACTGAATCATCTGTTTTCCTGCTTAATGATCATCGTTGGCGCGCTGATCGCAAGTTTTTCGGTCATCTGTATCCTGATCCCGAATGATGCCATTGATTACGGAACGGCCGGCATCGCCATCATCATAAACAAGCTTACGGGAGTGAATCTTTCACTCCTCGTCATGCTGATCTTTCTGCCCTTCCTGATCGCGGGTACCTGGCTGCTCGGAAAACGTTTCGGAGCCAAGGCGCTGCTGGGGACAGCGGTCTATACGGTGGGACTCAGTATCTTTGAAAAGATCCCCTTTGAGCTGAATACGGAACATTTCCTGGCTGTGGCTTTCGGCGGGGCGATCCTCGGCATAGGGCTGGCGCTGATCCTCCGTTTCGGCGGCTGTATCGACGGTTCCGAGATCTTTGCCAATATCCTGATCAAGATCGCGGAGCGTAAAACGGGAAAGAACTTCAGCATGACGATCATACTGCTCCTCTTTAACGCCGCCGTGTATTTCGCGGTATTTATCCTCATTAACCGTACCTCCGCACTTTTAAGCCTGCTGGTCTATGTTGTGGCGACGACCGTGATCAACCGCTTTACGGACCGCTTCGAAGCGATCAAGCAGGTCACCATCATCACCAAGGATGCGGATGAACTGATCCGGCGGATCAAAAAGGATCTGAACAAGACCTGTACGATCCTGAATTCCTTTGGAGCCATTGCCGGCGAGAACAAAACGCTGATCTGTTACGTGACCTATTTTGAACTGGCTAAAATGAAGGAGATCCTCGCAGAGAACAAGGGCACCTTCAGCACGGTTACCACCATAGAAGAGATCATCAGATAAACTGGTTAAGCTTATTGTTTGCCGAAGGCAAACGATTAGGTTTAACTGCATATACCGCGGAAACGGATTGCAATCGGCAGATAATTCTGATCGCGAGTATAAAAAACAGGGAGGAAAACGCTATGTCAAAAAAAATAGTCTCCAGGCTCTTTGTCGTTGGTTTTTTTATGATCTTTGCCATAATGGCCGGTATCATGATCAAAGGCCTGATCGAACAGAATAAGGATGAGGAGCAGCAGACTGCCCGCTACGAACAGATGAAGACGGATGGCGGAAAGACTCTCCTCACACAGGATATCCTGGAGGAAGATCATGCGAAATATGTGAAAGATGCCGAGGAGGGAGAAAAGACCTTTATCACTCTGCTGGTCCTTTTCGCCGGCGTGTTTGTATGGTTCATCGTCACCTCGATCTTCCGCCTTGTATTAAAAGGAATGGAGGAAGGAGCCACAGCCTCGTTCAGGATCATACTCTGCAGTTTCGTCGTGGCTATGATCGTTTTCGTTGCGGCGATCTTCGGCGTTGTGAATTTCCTGGTCCCGAGGCTTGGGCAGGATCCCGGAAAGGATGGCTATTTCTTTACGGAACTGAAGCTGGTGGATTCCGAAAAGGAAGAGAAGCTCGTTGAGAGCGGTACCGGTACCAACAGGACCAGCCACACCGAGGTAAACTATTATCTGATCGATGACAGCGGGAAAAAGCATAGCGTGAAAAAGCTTTTTTATGACCGATACGCATCACCGGGCATCTATTACGCCGGGCAGACGACAAGAGGGAATATCTTCTCGCTGTATCCCGATACTTTTTTTGAACTGCCGGTACAATAAACGGAAAAACCCGCAGAGGACAGCTGTGTGAACTCTGCGGGTTTTCCCTGTGGCGGTTTATCCGGCCGTTTCCGGCCGCTTCTTTATTCGGGCAGTGTCTTTAAGGACACGTCCCCGGAGGAGGTGTCGATCTTCATCCGGTTTTTTCCGTTTCCGCAGGTATAACTGTCTTCGTTTTTCGTAAACTCAATGTCGCTGTACAGATCACCGCTGGAGGTTTCGATCTGCGCTGTCAGATCTGCGTCCTGCGGTATATAGACCGTGATGTCGCCCGAAGTTACCTCGATCTCGCTCAGTTCCGGGAGATTCAGGAAGCGGAAGCTTCCATTGCCGCTGGTGGCGTCCGAGCGCAGACTTGTGATGCTGTCTGCCGTGACCGTGATATTTCCGGAGGTGGCCTTAAGATCCGTTTTGTCCGCAGCTTCCGCGCTGAGTTCGATATCGCCGGAGGTGGCGTGGATACGGATATCATCGCTGTATCCGCGCTGATCGATACTGACGTTTCCGGAAGTGACGGAGACGTTGATGTCCTTCGCGATGCAGCCTGCGTCGATATCGCCGGAGGTCAGCTCCGCTTTCAGAAGTGTCAGTTCCGTGTCACGGGGCAGGGTGACAGTGAGCTTCTTATCCAGATCATTGAGGTCGAGACGTTTGGCGGAGGCGCAGTAGCGGATATGTAAGGTGGAACCGTCGACCCAGCTGTGTACCTTCCGGCTGTCATCGAGCTGTATGCGCGAAGTCTCCCGCAGTGTGATCTGCGTCGTATCGGATTCCACCAGTGTGATATCTCCGGAGAGATAATCGATATCGATGCTTTCGATCTTTTCGGAAATGTCCCGGTCGCCCGGCGTATAATTTTGTGCATCGTCGTAGACGTAGTTGGTCACCGACGGGAAGGCGCATCCGCCGAAGAAGAGCGAGATGGCCGCCGCCGAAACAAGGATCAGGATCTTTGTCAGTGTATTCATTTTTCATTTCCTCCTTTTTTTCTTCCGATGAGCAGGCCGATCACAGCGAAGAGTGCGCCGACGGCCAGGCATATGGTCATAAAGAGCAGGGACGGTTCTGTCCATACCATAACGGATGTGGATCCGATGGATCTGTGTACCAGATAGATGATCGCTTCTGTTCCGAAGTAGGAGAACAGGGTCAGGGCGATGATGCAGAGGCCCGCCTTGACCAGCCCGTTATGCGGGAAGTAGCGGATGATCAGGAAAACAAGCCAGGTCATCGCGATGATGGGGCCGCTGATGGATATGGCCATCGGGATGACCGTAGAGGCATCCGTGTACAGGCCGATGCAGAGGATCATCAGGTAAAAGCTCAGGGTGCAGCTGCCCATCACGACAAGGCCTTTCGTATTCTTAAGCTTTGTGCTGACCGGTCTCCGGCAGACGATAAAGGGCATAAAGCATACCGTGAGTCCGAAGAGTACCGAGGACGCTGCGATGAAGAACCAGTCCCCTCCGGTATAGATGTTTATTACTGCCAGGAGAAGGATCAGGCTTGCCGTAAACGACCCCATGGATAAGAGCATCCGGTTCTTCGGCGCCACAAGGGGCACTACGAAGAGGGAAGTGGGGATGAACATCGCACACAGTACGATAAAGAACCAGCTCAGGCCCTGTCCGCTCGCAAGGTTAACGATGAGGCAGACCAGTATCGGTATCGCAAAGACCGCGGCGATGATGATCCCGGCCAGGGCGCTTTTCCTCCGGAAAAATCTGGACTGTGATCCGATCACATCGTCCCTTTCGCGAAGGATCAGTTCGTCGATCACGTTATCCTTCAGGGACCTCAGCAGGTCCGAACATTTCGGGCACTCTGCCAGATGCTCCTCCACAACCTTTTTGCTGGCGTCGCTGCATACGTCGTCTTTATATAAAGGCAGGAGGTCTTCAACTACTTTACATTCATATTTCATTGTTCTTCCATCCTTTCTTTGATCTGCATCCTTGCACGATGATAAGTAACCCGGGCCCAGGTTTCCGTTTTTCCGAAGATCGAGGCGATCTCGCGGAAGGATAATTCACCGAAAATGCGGAGCTGGAACACTTCCTTATACGGCTCTTCCATCGCATGCAGGATACGGTGGATCCTGATGGAGGAATCGGCGTCGACCAGACTTTTTTCCGGACCTTTTGCGGTATCCGGCCGCTCCTCCTGAGGCAGTTCCTCCATTTTGGACTGCCGCCGCTTTTCATCAATAAAGAAGTTTTTCGCTATGGCGCAGAGCCAGGTGAAGCTCTCGCTTTCGCCCCGGAACTCTTTCTCCGTGGTGATCGCCCGGAAGAAAGTTTCCTGTGTGACTTCCATGGCTTCGTCCCGGTCTCCCGTCAGAGTCATCACGTAGGAGAAGACCTTCATATAAAAGGCTTCATATAGTTTTTCCGCAGTGACTTTATCCATGCTTCCTCGTGCATCCTTTTTGTTTGATCTCAGTGATTAGACGGAGACGATCGGATTTCGTTACAAAAAAATCAAAAAAAATTTTTAAAAGTCTCCGGAGCATTTTATCACGGATGAGGCGCTTTGTAAAAAACGTGAGAAAAGGGTGCGGCTTCGGACTTTTTTTTGGCATTTTATACAAAGGAATAAACTTGTCACCGCCGTAAGCTTCATGCTATAATTATATTTGCTTTTCGGAAGGGGGGACATATGTCCCGGAATCATTTTGGAGGTTAAATCATGAAAAAAAGACTGTTAGCAGGATTGTTATCCTTCACCATGCTGACTGCAGAGGTTCTGCCCGTGATCGCAGCAGATGATGCGGTTGTGAGCGAGAACGTTGTCGTCGAGGAGGACGCGGCGGAAGAGGAAGCAGAGTTTAAAGAGGCTGATCTGACTGAAGAGGAGCAGGCGATCTTTGACAGCCTTGAGCCGGGAGAGAGTTATGAGGTATTTGATGGTGAAAATACCATCACATACAGCATCGAGCCGGTTGAGCTTGTAAAAGCCGATGTGCAGGATCAGACAGTTCCGGAAGTGGGTGAGGAAGAAGAGTTTCAGTATGCTGCTACCACTTTCAGCTATATTTATGCAAGAAATGAAAAAACCGCTACGCTTAACGCCGGTACATATGAGGTTAACGGAAGCGTATATAATGTAAATGCGGCTATTGCTTATTACAGCAACATCAGCTATCGTGCAAAAAAGATCAAACCCGAGAAACTGAATATCCACGTTACAAAGAGCGGGTTATATGATATCGCGAGTGCGCTGGCCATCCCCGGGACTTACAGCAGTGATGTGATCAAGTGGAAATTTACCATGAAGAATAATAAAACCGTGAATTATAAAGCAAATCCCAAGAAGGATGGTTATTTCACGGTAAAAGCTTCTGTGAATACAAAGATCGCCAAGCAGATGGGCATCAAGGGGAAGACGCTCAAAACTTTAAAGAAGGCCGTATCCCAGTTTAATAAGGTGGCAAAAACGGTGGAATGCCGTATACCCTATACGATCGATCCGGTAAATGTAGATGTGGTTTTTTCTGATCCTGATCAATTCCTGTTCGGTGATCTGATTATTACATACCAAAATTCCTGGGGGCTTACCTGGACGGAGAATAAAGGAAGACAGTTCAGGATCCGCATGGATGAAGATCAGCCGTATTCCATAACCGGAAAGACATACAAAAAATGGACAAAGCCTGCTTCTTCTGATATTAAGATCAAAAAGGGTAATGTAGTAGCATCAAACGGTAAAACATATAAATATACGGTCACTCCGCAGTTTAAGAATTTTGTCGGAAGTCTCTGGTATTTTAACTGATCGGCGGGTCATTCAATCAGCAGGGAGGCGTCACAGAAATGTGGCGCCTCTTTTGTTTTAAGAAACAATTAAGAAATACAGAAGGATCAGCTTAAGACTTCCGGCGGAAGCTGTTGTATATTACGATCAACAGGAGTTCGTCGGAAGTTTTTTTATACAGGGAGAAAACAGAAGGAGAAAAATGAAAATGAAAAAAGATGTGATATTGAAGGCAAAAGATCTTTCCAAGACTTTTTCAAATGAGACGGTACAGCAGCATGTGCTGAAGAATCTGAACCTGGAGGTATACAAGGGAGATTTCACCGTGGTGATGGGAAACTCCGGATCGGGAAAGAGCACGCTGCTCTACGCGCTGTCCGGCATGGACAGACCCTCGCTGGGAACGGTCAGCTATTATGTGGAGGACGACAGCAGAGGGATGACGAAGAAAGACGGCGCCATCGAGATCTCGGGATTCTCAAATGACAAACTGGCGCTTTTCAGGAGAAATCATGCGGGCTTCGTGTTCCAGCAGAATTATCTGA
Organism: Lachnospiraceae bacterium; assembly: GCA_016282915.1. GTDB lineage: Bacteria > Bacillota > Clostridia > Lachnospirales > Lachnospiraceae > NK4A136. The sequence continues at coordinate 31,630 of JAEELW010000042.1, forward strand.
ACGATTCCATGAGCGCTCTGGACAATGTAATGGTGAGCGGGCTGCTGAAGAATAAAGACCGCAGGGCGCTGGCGGAAAGGGCAAAGGAGCTGCTGGCAAGGGTGGAGATCAACGAGAGGGATTCCCGCAAGTTTCCGGCGCAGCTTTCCGGAGGACAGCAGCAGAGAGTGGCAGTCGTAAGAGGCGTGATCAACAGTCCGGAAGTGCTTTTTGCCGATGAGCCTACCGGCGCTCTCAACTCACAGAATACCACCAATGTGCTGGATATCCTGTCGGAGCTGAACAATGAAGGGCAGAGCATCGTGATGGTAACGCACACCATCAGCGCGGCGGAGCGGGGAAATCGCATCATCTATCTTGCGGACGGCGTGATCTCGGACGAATGCGAGCTGGGGGAATACGCCGGCGACTACAAGGATGAAAGCAATCCCGATAAGGAAAAAGCGGCGGCGCGACACAAGAAGCTGAAGGATTTCCTGCAGGAGATGGGATGGTAAAGGGGGATAAAAATGAATAAATTATTCTTTATCGCAAAAAACAATATGAAGAAACAGAAAGGTGACATGATAACCTTTTTTATCCTCACCTTCATCGCAGCCTTCCTGATCTTTGACTGCGCAACGATCCTTACGGGACTCGGCAATGTGATGGATGACCGTTTTGAGGCGGTCAACGGCGCCCATGTGATGCTGATGAACTTTGATACGGAAGCGGAGACGGATGCAGCGGAACGCGCTTTTAGGGAGAACACGCATCTGGCGGAATACGAGCGGACGCCCATGTTACGTTTCAATGCCGATTTTAAAAACAAAAAGCAGAGCGAGTATATGCAGTACACGTTCTTTGCGGAAGAGATCAACAATGAAAAGAAGCTGATGACCATACAGGGGGGGCAGCGCAGTTATGAGAAGAATGATGTGCTCCTGCCGCTCAATATGATGGCCGGCTTTGCCATCGGGGATACCCTGCAGCTGAAGTTTGGCGACGATGTGTACGAGTTCAATGTGGCGGGCTATCTGGAGGATCCGTACTTCTGCTCGACCATCAATATCACGATATACAGCATATGCATTTCCCCGGAGATGATCGATGAGCTGACGGATAAGGGATATGCCGTGAAAAGAGCAATCTACAAGGGGCGCATGACGGAAAGTGCGATAAGTGAAGATTTCGGAACCCAGGAGCTGGAAGATGAGATCGGTGCAAAATACAAAGAATATATCATGGAACATGCACAGAAGGAAGAGGGCGTGAACCAGTCGGATTATATGCTGGTCAACTGGGAAATGATGCGGGGCGGTTCCCAGTTCATACCGATGATCGTGATGGCTGTCATGCTGGCGTTTGCGGCGCTGATCATGCTGATCGCCCTGGTGATCATCTCCTTCAGCATCAAAAACTTCATTCAGAAAAATTTGAAGAATACGGGGATACTGGAGGCAAGCGGCTACACCGTGAAGGAGCTCCGCCTGTCCCTGGTCCTGCAGATCACGCTGGTAGCCTTTGCGGGAACACTGGCGGGAATGCTTACGGCGGGGATCAGCTTCGGAGCCTTCGGGGATCTGGTCTCTTCCATACTGGGACTTACCTGGAACCAGCCGGTGAACCCTGCTGTGGCAGTCGCTTCGCTGCTGGGCCTGATCCTGGTCGTAGCCCTTGTGGCGGCATCGGACAGCCGGGCGTATGGGAAGATCACGGTGCTCGATGCACTGCGCGGCGGCATCCATACGCACAATTTCAAAAAGAATTTCTTCACCTTTGACAGGACCCCGCTGCCGGTACCGGTAGTGATGGCGCTGAAAGAGTTTGCAGGCGGTATCGGAAGAAATCTTCTGATGGTGTTCATCGTCGCGCTGCTGGTGATCTCCACCCTGATCGGCTTCGGGATGGTGGACAATTTCGGGAAGGATCCGGAAGGCCTTCTGAAGATCATGGCTTTTGAGATGGCGGATGCCTCCGTTACGGTGGGATCGGATGAGGATCTTTCCGAAGAGTTCCGGGAACTGCCCGGCGTCGAAAGCCTGCTGGTACAGTTCAGCTTTGAACCGACGGTCATTGCGGGGGACGAAAAGAGAGCTGTCTTTACCTATGCGGTAGACGATATGAAAAATACGAAGAGTACCAATATGCTGGAGGGCAGGATGCCGGAGAGGGCAAATGAGATCCTGGTAACCGCGGGCGTCGCGGACGACCTGGGCCTCAAATGCGGGGATGTGGTGACCATCGAATATGCAGGCAGCAAAGCGGACTTTATGATCAGCGGTATCAACCAGAGAGTGGAGAGAATGGGGAGAACGGTCTATATGAGGATCGACGGGGTCGAAAGGATCCTGAGCGGAAATCTGAGCCGTATGTACAGCTATATGCTCACGGCAAAAGAAGGCGTGGGTTTCGAAGAGCTGAGCGCGCAGGTCGAAGCCTTCGCAGCGGAAAGGGATCTGGATACGAATATCCTGAACGAAAGGCTCTTCATGGAGAACACGATGAATACCGTTTCCTCCAGCATGTCGCTGATCTGTATGGCGATCGCGGGGATCACCATCCTGATCGTGATCTTTGTGGAATCGCTGGTGATCCGAGCCAAGATCAGCCGTGAGTGGCGGGGCATGGGGATCAGCAAGGCCATCGGCCAGACCACGGGCGGGCTGCTCTGCCAGATCATGCTCTCCAATCTGCCGGCGGTAAGCCTCGGAGCGCTGATCGGCGTGCTGCTTTCCGGCCTTGCCGGAGGTACCGTGGTCAAGGCTGCATTCTCCCTCTTCGTAGTAAAGAATGTGTGCTTCAGCATATCGGGAGTCTGGATGCTGGTGAGTTTTGCGGGGATCATTTTGACGGCCGCTGCCGCCGCCGCACTTGCCGGCCTTAAGGTAAGGTCGCTGAAACCGGTCGAGATGATCACGGAGGACTAGTATAACGGCCGCAAAATATCTGGACTAATGCGATGAATGCTTGCCCGAGAGTGCGGTTATACTGGGTCCGGAACGCGAAGCTGCCGGCGATGCGGCGGGCCGGACAGAAGGAGTCCTGAAAGTATCGTCTGCTTGCGGGAATGCTGATGGTTTGGTAAAATAGAGCCGTTACAGAGCTTTGGGCGGAGGTGCCGGGGGAACATGCATTACGACTGTCTGATCGTCGACGACGAAAGCGAACTTGCAAAAATGACAGCAGAGTATTTTGAGATGTTTGACATCAGGACGCAGTACGTGGACAGTGCTGCGTCCTGCTTTGCGTTCTTTAAGGAGAACGAAGCGGATATGATCCTTCTGGACATCAACCTGGGGGACGGTTCCGGTTTTGAGGTCTGCAAGCGCATCCGTGAGGAGTACCAGCTACCGATCCTTTTTATCAGTGCCAGACAGAGCGACGATGATGTGCTGATCGCATTGAGCATCGGCGGGGATGATTATATCAAAAAGCCCTACAGTCTTTCGGTGCTGCTCGCAAAGGTGAAGGTAAACCTCAAGCGTGTGGAACAGCTGAAGCAGCTGAATGCGGGCAGCGCGCAGCCGGCGGGCGGCGATGGAGAACTGGTTCTGGATGAGCCGACCATGACCGTTCTTTTAAAAGGAGAGCGGATCGCGCTGAAGGCAAAGGAATTCGCCTTGCTGAAATGTCTCTTTGAGCATCGGAACACCATCGTTACAAAGGACCGGCTGTTTGAAGAGGTGTGGGGAGATACTTTTTATTCCGACGGGACGCTCAATGTTCATATCCGGAAGCTCCGCGAAAAACTCGAGGAGGATCCCAACGAACCGACCCTGATCCGTACGGTCTGGGGGACCGGCTATATACTGGAGCTGAAACAGTGAAGAGCTACGGAAAGCTTGTGATCGGATATATCGTGCTCATGGCGCTGCTTCTGGCGGTGATGATCTCTCTGTTCGCCTTTATCCGGCCGGAAAGCCTGACGCCGGCAAATTACAGTGATGAAGAGCTGCAGATCTATAAAGATGTATGGAACGGTATCAACGCCTCTTTCAGAGCAGAGGAACTGCAGAGGATCACGCGTCTCGTGGTCGTCTGGCTGATCCTTTTTGCCACGGGACTGGTCTTTCTCCTTATGATCTGGCTGAGGGAACTGCGGCCGCTCCGGGAACTGAGGGACCTTGCCCAGGAGATCGCCAAAGGAAATCTGGACGTGGCGTTGCCCATGCGCAGAGGAGTATATTACGGGGATTTTACCGAGAGCTTTGACCTGATGCGGGAAGAGCTCAGACGGTCAAAGCAGCGGGAAATGGAGGCGGAGCATGCAAAACGGGAACTGGTGGCGGAGCTGAGCCACGACCTGAAAACGCCTGTCGCCACCATTCAGGCGACCTGCGAGGTGCTGGAGCTGAGCTGCCGGAAGAAGCTGGAGGGAGAGCTTAATGAACAGCAGCGTAAAGAGCTTTTGAATACGCTGGAAAAATCGGAGATCATCCGCAGCAAGGCCGAGACGATCGGCAATCTGGTACAGAATGTGTTCAACGCCACCCTGGAAGATATGGATGAGATAAAGATCGGGGTGACGGAATGCGATTCCCGCCGTATCGAAGCCTGGTTCACCAATCTGAAGGATTACGGAAACATCATCCTGGATTCGCATATCCCCGAATGCCTGGTAAGCATCGATCCGCTGCGGATGGAGCAGGTGGTGGACAATATCGTCGGAAATTCCTATAAATATGCGGGAACGGATATCCGGGTGTCTTTTGAAGATCTTTCGGATCGGCCGGGAAAGGATAATGAGCGCTATATACGCATCACGGTACGGGATTCCGGACCGGGGATCCCGGAAGAGGAACTGCCGCTGGTAAGCGAAAAGTACTACCGCGGCGCGAATGCGAAGGAAAAGAAAGGCTATGGCCTGGGGCTGTATCTGGTAAAAAGATACATGGAAAAACAGGGCGGCGGAATGGAATACTACAATGACCACGGCTTTGTTGTGGAATTGCTGGTACGGAAGGTATAAAGGAACATGTGACCGCGGTCATGGTGCGGAGATCAAAAACATGACCGCGGTCACTTTTTTTATTGGAAAGACTCCGATATGATGAGGTCATAAAGGAAGGGAGAGTATGATGAATTCAAAACTGTCGGCATGGAAATATGTAAAGAACAACAAAAAAACGGTGGCGGTGCTGGTCAGCTCTCTGGCTCTGGCCTGTGTGGCAATGTACGCGGTATTTGTCCTTCTGATCACCACATCGGAGAGTTTTAAGACCATAATGTTTGAGATGCCGAAACGGATCTCCTACATAAATCTTGGCCCTGAGGCCTACGGTCTGAAACGCAGCGACTATGAGGACGAAGAGGGGATCCCGGACAGGGAAGCTTATCAGGAGGCTTTCGATAAAAAGCAGGAAGAACTGATCGAAGCGCTCAGGGCTCATTCCGGTATCGAGGATGCGTTTTACAACCAGGTCATTGCCAATCATTACCAGGCGGTGATGGGGGAATTCAGCTATGAGCTCCCGCTGATGGAAGCGGAGCGGATACAGGGCTTTCTCGATCATATGGATGCGAAGCTGACGGCAGGCAGTATGCCGAAAGAAGCCGGAGAGATCCTGGTGGACGAGACCATCATGAAGAACAACGGACTGAAGATCGGCGACTGGTATCTGAAGGACTGGTTTGGTGAGACCTTTAAGGTCAGCGGCACCATCACTTCCGATTACATGGTATCCGCAGGCATTCCCAACGGCGGCTCGAATAAAGGCTGGTACATCGTGGTCTATAATGATGAGAACACCACGGATCTTTGCGGGATCCTGAAGGATATGGGGATCACACCGCAGGACGGGGACGAGGTGCTGGACGCGGCGGAGTATGCAAGGACCTATCATGAAGATGTGGGAGATACCATCGATATGGTGATCACGACCATCTTTGCAATCGTGATGAGCTTTATGGCGGTCCTGGTCCTGGTAGCCTATATCTCTTTCATGCGAAACCGCGTGAACGAATACTGTCTTTATGCCTCCATCGGTTACGGACGGAGCGAGATCTACCGGATGATCCTTAAGGAGATGCTGATCCTCTTCGGACTGGGCAGCGCTGTGGGACTTTTGCTCTCCCTGGGGTGCGGCGCTGTATTGAATGCCTTTATCATTGAACCGAAAGGACTTGCAGGACATGTGGTCTATCCGGAACAGATCAGCCGGATACTTGCGACTTACCTGTTCATCATGGGAGTGCTGCAGATACCGGTACTTGTAAGCCTTAAGACCATCAGGACGATCGATGCTATAGAAGAGTAGGAGGGAAGGGAAAATGTTTGAAGTAAAGAATATCTCCATGATCTACGACATGGACACGGATGCAAGGACTTATGCGCTGAAGGGTTTTGATCTGTCATTGCCCGATAAAGGGATGGTGGGGATCATTGGGCCTTCGGGCAGCGGAAAGAGCACGCTCATGTACTGCCTGTCCACGCTGAAGACGCCTACGGAAGGGAGCGTGGATTATAACGGTACCGAACTCACTTCCATCAGCGGCTCCGAGAGGGAAAGGCTGCGCAGGAAGGAATTCGGCTTCATTTTCCAGAAGCACTATCTGGTGCCTTATATGAGCGCGATGGACAACTGCCTGGTAGCGGCCGTGGAAAGGGGACCGGCGGTGCAGAAAAAGGCGGAGGATTTCCTTCAGGAGCTGGGTCTCGGGAAGAAAGAATGGAGCAAAAAGCCGTCAAAGCTTTCCGGTGGCCAGTGCCAGAGAGCAGCCATCGCAAGAGCCATGATCAACGATCCCGGCGTGATCTTTGCGGATGAACCTACGGCTTCGCTGGATCACGAGAACGCCTATAACGTGATGAAGATCCTCAAGAAGTATTCCGACGAAAGACTGGTTCTTGTAGTCACCCATGACAGGAGCATCCTTCAGGATGCAGACCGCATCATCGAGATGTGGGACGGGGAGATAAGCCGATGAGACCTTTATCAGCGTTATACTATGTAAAAGAAAACAAGGGAAAGGCTCTGGTGGTCATTTTCCTGCTGCTCTTTACCCCCCTGCTCGCACTTGCGGGAAACTACATCAACAGTATATACTATTACTGGGACAGGGCCTCGGATTATTTCGACAGGCTTGCCGTCGTGAGCGGGGTTTCGGCGGATGAGGACGGAAAGGATTATGAGGAGCTGCGAAAGCGCCTGATGGCGGATGAGGACCTGATCGTTCTGGACCGCTCCGCATACGGTTATCCGGGCCTGCCCTGGATCTGTACCATGGGCTTTGAGATGGGCAGCAGCTCGGTGGTCTTCAATTCGCCGGAGGATATGAAGACTGCATTTGCGGAGCTGGGGATCGAAGGGGATCTTTCGGATATAAAGGACGGCAGCGTGTGCGTATCCTCCGCCCTGGCCAGACAGTACGGGCTGAAGAAGGGCGATACCGTGGATGCCTCCGTCCATAAGAATATCAGCGGGACATGGCGGCTCGACGCCATCCTGGAGGATGACAGCTATATCCTCTTCTATGTGGATCATACGGATGTGACCTACCGCATGAATATCATTAGCCGGACGCACTCCGGGGATGAGCTGCGCAGCTATATCGAAGGGATCAGGGGAGAACTGAAGGGACATGTGGATACGAACCTCAGGACCGAGATCAAAAAGCAGTTTGCACCTTTTGAACTGATCTTCGGCGTCGGTATCGTTCTGTTATCCTCGATCCTTGCGGTGATCATCAATTCGGTCATCACAGGTCTGTATATTGCGAGAAACTATGAGTTCGGCGTATACCGTGCCATCGGTCTGACAAAGAAGGAAGTCTTCGGGAAATGCGCGTCCGAGATCCTTCTGATGGACCTTCTGGCGATCGCTGCCGGGGCAGTGCTGATCCTTCTGTTCATCTTCCTCGGAAATGAACTGTATTACCGGCCGGCGGGAAAGTATCTGCCTTATATTTCAAAGATCGGTATCTATGGCTTCCTGGCATCGAACCTGCTGGTGATCCTGCCCACCATACTGCTGAAGGGACGCAGCATGTGCAGGGCGGATGTGACGGAGTTTTAGTTAAGGAGAGGAGAAAGAGAATGAAGAAAAAAACAGCCGTATTTGTTTTTGCTATATTGACAAGCATGCTCCTTGCGGGCTGCAGCCCCTATGTTTCCAGCTACAAGGCGCTGATGCTGATCACGACGGACTATTCGGATTCCGCGTCCATGAGTTTTTCTTCCTTTGAAGGGACGAATGTTTTCAGCATGAAAGCAAAAGAAGACGGAGCAGTCCTTGCGTATACAGGGGAAGTAGAAGGCAGCGGCAGTGCAACGGTCTATTATGACGATGACGGAACAAAGAAGGAACTGTTCAAGATCGCGGCAGGCGAAAAGACGGTCGACAGCATTCCGCTGGCAGGAGCCGGAAAAGTGTATGTGATCGTTGAGACGGACGGAAAGTGCGAGGACGGGGCATTCTTCTTTGATATCAAAGAATGATCCGCTTTTGACAGGACGGAGGTAATCGAAAAGAAACAGTGACAGGGATCATAACGTCGATCATATCATTGATCCTGCTGAGTCTGTTCTCGGCGGCATTTTCGGGCCATGCGGCAGCAGTGCTGGCGCTCGGGGGCGCGCTGATGATCGCCGTTACTGCGGGATACGTAAGGGACAGTGAGGGGAAGCGGCTGAAAGCACTGCAGCTTCTCCTTGCGGTCTTATTTTCGTTATGTACCGGAAAGTGGTGGGGCTGTTTCGTATTTGCCTGCCTCCTCTGGCCGGGATTGCCTGCAAGTGTTCTGATGGCAGACGGAACCCTTGTGTTCATTTTTCTGCTGCGACTTTTTGTGCCGGGCTATGATGCGGATGCACAATTGCAGGGAAGAGACGCCGGTTTCGTGGCAGCGTCCCTGATCGTGTGGCTTTTTGCGACTGCCGCAGTCTGCGCGCTCGCACAGCTCTTCCGTCATCTCCTTAAGAAAAAAGAGCGGAAGGAAGAGGAAGAGCGGAAGAGGATACAGAGCTACAGCCTGGGTGAGATGCACGAGAGCCGGCGCAGCAGGGAGCTGGCAAGACAGAGCTTTTATATCGACAGGAACGCCAGGCTCATCGAGCGCGAGAATATCAGCCGCAATATCCACAACAGTGTCGGCCATTCGATCACGGCCGCCATCATGACGCTGGATGCCGCGGACATGCTCTTTGAAAAGAAGCCGGAGGAAGCGCGCAAAAAGATGAATGACGCCACGGAGCGCATCCGCGGGAGCCTCGGCGCGATCCGCAGTGCGGTACGTGCCCTGGATAACGAAGCGGAAGATGTGAGTGTAAAGGATCTGATCTGCTGGTTTGATAATATCGTGGATGAGTTCCAGATGGATACGGAGCGCAGCTGTGACCGGCTCTATGAGGTGTATGACAGGGAACAGCTCCTGCCCCGTGAACATGCGGAATTTCTGACCGGTGCTCTGGAAGAGTGCCTTACCAACGGAGTGAAGCACGGAAAAGCGGAGCATTTCACCATCCGGCTTAGCGGTGACAGCGCGCATGTGCGTCTGGAGGTGGTGGATGACGGAAAGAGTGCGTTTAGTGATGCGAATGCAGAGGAACGGATCAAAAACGGCTTCGGCTTGAAGAAGCTCCTGGCCTATACGGAAAGATGCGGGGGCGAAGCGGGCTTTCAGAACAAAGATGGTTTCCGGACCTTTATCGAACTGCCGCTGATCGTGTCTTCCGGGTATTGAAAGAAAGGAAAAAAGGATGTATAAAGTTTTACTGGTTGATGATGAGCTGATGCTTCTGGAGAGTCTCGAGATCATCCTGTCCATGAACGATATGGAGATCGTCGGTAAAGCGCAGGACGGACGGGAAGCACTTGATATCTTAAGAACCGGCGCGGCCTGCGATGTGGCGCTGGTGGATCTGAATATGAAAGGGATGGGCGGCATCGAGCTGATCGGGCATATCAAACGCGCTTATCCCGATATCCGCATTCTGGTACTGACGACTTTTTACGATGATAAAAACATCACCGACGCGATCAGTAACGGGGCGGACGGCTATCTTTTAAAGGACAGCGGAAAGGACGCGATCCTGGGAGCCATCGGCCAGCTGATGAACGGCGTGAGCGTGCTGGATCCCAAGGTGATGACGCGGCTCACGGCGCTGATGCAGAAGGCGCCTTCCGTGGATCTGTACGGCGAGATGACGGGGCGCGAACGCGAGGTGGCGTCGCTTCTGGCAAAAGGCCTGACCAACCGGCAGATCGCCGATCAGTTATATGTTTCCGAAGGGACGGTCAAAAATTATATTTCTTCGATCTATGACAAAACGGGCATTCACGACCGCGTCAAGCTGGTGGTGGCACTGTCGGGGAAAGGGTGAGGAAGATAGTAACCTGGCTTGGTATGACAAGGCGTTTGCGCGAATTCCGAGCAGGTCTGTATTAGACTGATTTTGGACCGGTACCTTTCTATGCGTGGATAGAATAAAACCGGGCAACATAGAGGATAACATAAATCACCGAAGGTATCTCCGGTTCAGATCTCTGAATCTATCGTAGACAAACCGTCTGATCACGAGGAATATGAGGAAGATGAACAGGAAGAGGAATATGAAATCGAGGATTCAGGGTCGTCCTTTGATGATTGGGTTATACCGGGAGTTCAGGAATACGAGGCCAGTTCCCTGATCGCTGTCAGACCGGGTGGAAAGTTCGTTGAAGATGAATCTATATGGGTAATGTCATCTATAGAGATGATCTATGATTTTGGAGCAGGCTATGGAAATACTGTGGTAAAACAATCGAACGGAAATCCGTATAATCCGCTTGATGAGAGAGAAGTCCGTTATTCGTTTGACGGATCGGTTTTTTCCGAAATTGATGAATCAGATGGTAATCCATATCTGTCATATTCTACTATGAGCTATGGTGTGGGTTTTACCTATTTTGAAAATCTTAAATACCCAAAGCAATCTGGATTTTTTTATGGAGGATCTGAATTTTTCGAGCCAAAAGGTATATGGTATTCATCTTCCTATCCGAATGACGTTGACGGTGCAATGAAATGCTTTAAACTTAATCCGTCCACAAAACAAGCAGCGATATTTAAAGTGAAGGTAAACGATCTTGGAAAACTGGATGTACCGCAGGGAAATCTGTGTATATATGATTATTCTTATGATGAAAAGGATCATATTCTGGAGTTTTATAAGGGAAAGAAAGATCACGCCGGCTATGATCTGTATCCAAATCATGATGTAGGTGAGAAATTTTATGAAGGAACCATGCGGCCAACGAATGTAGGATGTACACGTCTGGACGGGATTTATTGCGGAAAAGGAGATCCTGTAAACAGCTACTACCTGTTATTCAAGCTGGATGATTTTACAAACGATAGCACAGAACGACATCTGGAGGAGGCTATGAAACAATATGATATTCATTTTGATTGACCAAGCGACACTATTGTTTTCTTGGTAAAATTGATCCGATGTATTTAGTTCGAAAACATTGGCGCATTCTGCATATGAACACGATTAATAGTTTGAAAGAATATTAACAGACACGTCGGGAAAGGATCTGTAAGACATATGAATGATACGAAAAAAGTGAAGATCATCGTTGCTGCGGTTCTTGTTGTTGCAGCATTGGCCGTTGCGCTTATCAATGTGTTAAATCTTACTAAAGAAGCGGAAAAGGTTCCGGAACCTGAGAATGAACAGACAGAATATCAGATGTCGGAAAAATCCCGCTTTTATCATAATGTTTACAATGCCTGCTACAATTACGCCCTGGGTGAAGACCGTATGGAAACAGATCTGGCATATGATGAAGCCTGGCTGACGGATACGGATCCTTCTGTTGTAAACGCCGCAAAAGACGGACTGTCAGATGGAGAGTCTACAAAAGCAAAAAGAGAAGAAATCAGCAATAATGCCGCAAAAAGGCAGGAGTACTATAATGCTGCTTACAATCATGCTCTGGGTCAGGACAAACTTAAGACCTCTCTTGTCTATGATGAGGCCTGGCTCAACGATCCGGACGAAGTGATCTCGAAAGCGGCAAAGGAAGGCCTGGTAGACGGAGAGGCCGATAAAAAGATATATGATTCAATTGTAAAATAGAAAAGATGCATTTACCGGCATCAGTTTTGTGGATTCCTCTTCCGCTTTTCATACAGATAAATGGCGGTTCTGATCGTCCATATGATAAACAGGAATATCAGGCCTGCCTGAACGTGACTGTTTCCAAACACAAATCCCAGGATCAGAAGAAGGAATAGAACTGCGTCTATGATGAGGAAGATCCTTGAGAGATCCTTTTTGGATTTTTCTTTAAGATTTACCTGAAGGGATGCTTTCGCATCCATTATCCGGCCTGCAGGCAGAGCAACTATATTCGAAGATGTTTCCTGAATGCTTAACCAGGGATAAAGCAGTGTGATCAGCATTTCCCATTGGATCATTCCGGATTTTCCATCGAGTGGTATGAGCAGCTTCAGGGTCCAGGAAGAGTTATTCGCATTTAGTGCCCCATCCAGTTTTTCCAGGGAATTAATGAGCTTAAAAATCGTGCAGGCCTTGTTGAGATTGATATATTCGCTGAATCCTACAGTGATCTCGGAAGTGGAGTGGCTGATATCGAAATGCGATATCCCTTTTCCGGCCAGCATCACAATTGATGTCTCCTTATCTATTTCGGGCAGGTTGTTGAATGCTTCAGGGGGTAAGACGCTGCCTACCTGAGCAGCAAGCAGACCACCGAAATTACAGGCAGCCTGTGCTTCGCTTAAAGCCGTAATCTCGAGATTTATAAGCTGTTCTTTTATACTCGGATCATTGTTCGCTTTTTCATATACAAGCCCGATCTCATCCAATAATCCGCTTTCCCAACACAGCTGTAATCCACCGTTTATATTTGTATTTTCCATATTTTTATCTCCAGTTTGTTGTACTTTTGTTTTGTTGACTCTCTGTAGGACCATGGTAATTATGTAAAATACATAGTCATTATCGCACAATACAGAATTGTTGTAAATCCATGTGATTTTGGTATACGCTATGGTGGTCATTGTCTGAAAAGCATTCTTTGTCCCGGACAGTCTGACTGATCGCTAAGCTCAGTATATCATGGGCAGCCGGTCAGAGAGCCGCCTGTTGAGCGACCCTGAAACATAAGGCCGGGAGTATATTCAGATCAGCGCATATATCGGGGGCTTGAGTCATTTGAATATTATTGAGAGCGTCCGTTAAAAGTGCTATTATTATCGGAAAGTTGAGGACGGTCGTATAAAGCGGTGATCAGGATCGATCCGGCAAGACCGGAGAGCGAAGCTGATACAGAAGGAAAAAGCCGATAAAGAAAATGAAAAACGGATGGCATATCATGCGAGGATCGAAGAGAGGAGAAAGGGAATGGAGCAATACAGAGAGAAATGGCTTGAGAAACATCGTTTGACAGAAGAAAGTAAACGTAAGCGGCTGGAGGTACCAAAGGGGTTTTCTTCGTATTCCAATATCCGTGAGGATCATGAGCAGATCCTTTTATGTCTTCATGGCTTCGGAGGTGATAAAGAGAGTTCCGTTATTGCGGCATTACGGGATGAACTTGATAAAAAGGGGATCGGTGTGGCAGCTTTTGACTGGCCGGCTCATGGAAAGAGTATGGCAAAGGATGAGGAATTCCGTGTAGAAGAGTGTCTGTCATATCTGGATCATGCCGTTGCAGCGCTTGAGGAAAAATGGAAGGGGAAAGCACTGAACGCTTTTGCAACAAGCTTTGGCGGGTATATTACGATGCTGTATCTGGACAGAAATCCCTCGGCGTTCTCCCGGGTGATCCTCCGTTCGCCGGCGATCAGGATGGATAAAGTGTTTCGAAATCTTCTGTCGGATGAAGAATTCAATAAGTTGAAGTCCGGAGAAAAACTGACTCTGGGTTATGAACGGCCCATGCAGATCGCATATGATTTCTATGAGGATCTGGAAAAAAACAGACTCTTTGAAAAAGCGTGCCATACCGGGGATATCCTGATCATGCAGGGCGATAAGGATGATGTGGTGGATCCGGAAGACACAAAAGAATACGCAGACAGGATACATGCAGGATGGAAGGTCTTTGAGGGAACAGATCACAGGTACAAAAGACCGGGGGAATTGGAACAGATCGTTAAAACAACGGAGCGATTTCTTCTGGAAGAACACTAAAAACAGGCCGGCAAATTCTGAGCGGCGCTCCAAAGGGCCGCATCCGGCGTTATTGTTCCCCGCGATGCTGCCGCACTTGTTTTTTGAAAGGCTTTCATGTATAATCTCTGCGGTAAAGGAGATTAGCAATGCTTTTTAATTCGATCCCGTTTTTGATTTTTTTCCCCATAGTCATCCTGATCTATTATATCCTTCCGGGAAAGATCAAGCGACTCTGGCTCCTGGCAGCCAGTTATTTTTTCTATATGTCCTGGAACGCGAAATATGTGCTCCTGATCCTCTTTTCCACGGTAGCGACCTATGCGGCCGGACGGCTGATGGAGCGGGCAAAGGAGAAGAAGGGCAAAAAAACCATCCTGATCCTGGTGATCGCCATGAATCTGGGACTTCTGTTCTTTTTCAAGTATTTTGATTTCGTATTGTCGAACCTGAACGCCGTGCTGCGCATCCTGCATGTGCAGGCGGTGCAGAGTCCTTTCAGTCTGCTTTTGCCTGTGGGAATCTCCTTCTATACCTTCCAGAGCCTGGGCTATACCATCGATGTGTACCGGGAAAAGATACCGGCGGAAAAGAACTTCCTTGACTATGCGCTGTTTGTGAGCTTCTTTCCGCAGCTGGTGGCCGGTCCCATCGAACGCAGCGGCAGCCTGCTGACACAGGTGAAGGAATGCTCGAAGAAACGCCTCTGGACCTGGGACGGGATCAGTTCCGGTTTCGGATTGATGCTTTGGGGCTTCTTTATGAAGATGTGCATAGCCGACAGGATCTCGATCTTTGTGGATGCCGTCTTTAACAATGTCTATGCCTGCGGTACCGTGGAAACGGTACTCGGGGCCGGGGCGTTCGCGATCCAGATCTATGCGGATTTCGCCGGGTATTCGGCTATCGCCATCGGAGCGGCCCGTATGATGGGCTTTACGCTGATGGAAAACTTCAACGCACCGTATTTTGCCGAGAGCATCGGGGAATTCTGGCGGCGCTGGCACATCTCTTTAAGCACCTGGTTCCGCGATTATGTCTATATCCCCCTGGGCGGGAACCGCAAGGGAACGTTCCGGAAATATGTGAATCTGATGATCACTTTTCTGCTGAGCGGCCTCTGGCACGGGGCGCTCTGGAGCTATGTTTTCTGGGGGGCGATCCACGGTTTCTATCAGATCGCCGGGAGCGTGCTGAAGCCTGTCCGTGAGAAAGCGGTGAAGCTTTTGAAATTCCGGGAGGATTCCTTCAGCTTTCACTTCGGGCGGAAACTCATCACTTTTGTTCTGGTTTCCTTTGCATGGATCTTTTTCCGTATGCATTCGCTGCGTCTGTCCCTGGAATATATCCGCAGGATGTTTGTGAAATTCAATCCCTGGGTACTGGTAGACGGCAGCATGTATAACTGGGCGCTGGACCGTCGGGAAGCGGGGATACTCTTCCTCGGACTCTTCCTTATGCTGCTTGTCGCGCTCCTGCGGGAATACAGAAAAACGGATATCGGAGAATTCCTCTTAAAACAGGATCTCTGGTTCCGCTGGCTGGTGTTCATCCTCCTCATCCTTGCGGTGGTCGTATGGGGAGAATACGGTATAAACTTTGACTCGTCGAAGTTTATCTATTTTGATTTCTAGGAGGCGGAAATGAAGCGTTTTGTACAGATCCTGGTATTTCTCCTGCTGGCTTTTTTCTGTCTGCTGAAGACCTATGATATCATATGCTGGAAGGACACCAATGTGAGCTTCCAGTCCTGTGTCCTGCAGCTTGAGGAAACGCCGGAGGATACGGTCGACGTTGCCTTTGTCGGAAGCTCCCATGTCTATACGGGGATCTATCCCGCCTACCTCTGGAGCGATTACGGCATTTCGGCTTTTGATATGGCTATCTGCGCGATGGATCGGGATTCGGCCTACTACAGCATCAAACATCTCTTTAAAAGCCAGTCTCCCCGTGTGGTCCTGGTGGACCTCTATGCGCTGACCTATGAAAAGCACCAGTATCCCGACAATATCCTGCGGAATTATCTTTCTTTCCCGCTTTCCGAGGATACCTATCCGGCGCTGAAGGCTTATGCGGCAAAGGATCCGGCCGTCTCCGATAACATGCTGGATTATCTGACGCGCTGGCCTATCTTTCATACCAGATACCGCGAGCTGGAACGGCGCGACTTTGTAAATGACGAGACTGCCCTCGCGGCCAGGGGCGAATATCTCAACTGGGCGGCCAATGCGGTCACGCCTCTGGAGCCGGATCCCTTCGAGCCGGAGCTCGGCAACGAGGACCAGCTGGAATGGATGAAGAAGCTGAAAACGATCTGTGAGGAGAACGGGGCGCAGCTGGTATTGATGGCGCTTCCTTTTCAGACGGACTACGATGACCAGCATCTGGTAGATTACGCCTCCGTTTTTGCGGAGGAGAACGGCATTCCGTTCTTTGATTTCAACCGCAGGATCGACGAGGTGGGGCTGGATTATTCCACGGATTTTTATGATGATTCTCATATGAACGCCTATGGGGCGAAGAAGGTCTGTACGTTTTTCGGAGAATACTTAAAGGAGAATTATCAGCTCGCGGATCACCGAGGGGATCCGAAATATGCCATCTGGGATGAGGATCTGCGCTATTACAGTCACCGCAGGGATGGTGACGAGCTGGATACGATACAGGAACTGGAGCCTTTCCTGGATAAGCTGATGCAGATGAGGGAAGTGGTCACCGTGATCAGCCTCGAAGGCGTTTATGACAGCCACGCGCTCTATGAGTCCTTAAAGGTATTGCCGGGGATGCAGGAGGCGGATTGCGAGGCCGGTGCGAAATGGCTCTGGGAGGACGGGCAGCTTACGCTGCTCATGCAGAATGATCTCGGAGCCCCGGCCTATATACGGGAGCTGGATGACTATACAACGCTGCAGGTGCGCTTTAACGGAGACCGGATCGGCGGCGGCAATATCATCCTCGGAAGGAACGATTATTCCAATTATGAAGGTCAGCTGCGTATCGTCGTGTACGACCCGGTCATGCACCGAACGATCGCGGCGAGAGAATATACTTACTGGTAAACAGGAAAGGTGAAGACAGGGGGACGGTCCTTTTGTCCTCATTTTTGAGGACAAAAGGACCGTCCCCCTGTCTTCACCCTGTCTTCATAGCAGTTCCAGTACCTGGCTGCGTCCTTTCAGCGCGGTGGTGGCGCCTACGGCCGTGGTGCAGACGGCTCCGCAGGCGTTTCCGAATTTCAGGGCTTCCTCATCGGAAGAGCCTCTTAAGCGTTCCGAAGCAAAGCCGGCCACAAAGCTGTCCCCGGCCCCGGTAGCATCGACCGCCTCGATCGAGCAGGCGGGAAGCCGGATGGCAGTATCCGCATTTCTGAAATAGCAGCCTTTGCTTCCGAGCTTTATGATCACATTCTTTACCCCGTAGGAAAGAAACACCTCGGCCATTTCTTCAGGCTTTTCCTTTTGCGTATAATAGGCGGCTTCGTCCTCATTGGGAGTGATGTAGTCGATGAGCGGCAGGCTGTCTCTGATATCGCCTAAAGACAGCGGGTGAAAATTGGGAAGTTTGGTATCCGCAAAGATCAGAACGTCTTCTTCCCTGGCTTTTTCGAGGACGCTGCGGATGATCTGAGGATCATCAAAGGGGGCGCGGAACAGCGAGCCCAGGATGATCGCGGATGTTTCCCTGAAGCAGTCCGTATACCGTTCGGGATGGAAGTTGTAACGGTGCGCCTGATTTGTGATGGACTTGCGTGTGCCGTCGTCGTTCACAAACATGGTCGTGACCGGAGTGGGATGTTCCTTTTCGCGGATGACGCAGGAAGTATCGATACCGAGATCCCGCAGGGTATTCAGGATCATAGCCCCGGCGGGGTCTTCCCCGAGGAAGCACATGATCCCGGTCTTCATGCCCAGTTTTACGGCGGTCGCCGCCTCGTTGACTGCTTCGCCTCCCACATTCAGGGAGCCGGATTTTGCCCGGAAGCCGGATGCGGAAACCGGTTTTTCGTCAAAGCCTTTAATGATGGAATCCACCAATGCCGTTCCGATACAAAGTATGTCTGTTTTTTTCATGAGAAATCCCTGTATGATTCTTTCTTCTGTTTTTATGCCGCCGGAGTTTTCCTGAAACGTTGCCGGAACTCTCCGTGCCTTAAAGCTCCGCTGTCCGATCTCACGGAGCAGATGCTGCACATACGCCCGTATATACAGGCTTTACGCCAGCGTGTTGTAGAGTGTTTCGAAATCGCTTTCGGGCCGGATGCCAAGTTCCCGTACCAGTTTCATACCCATGTTGAACATCATCCTGCAGGCTTCTTTTTTAGGAAGCTTATAACTGTCAAACATCATCATGAGAGCCAGTCCGTGGGTATAGATCACGGTATCCCTTACCAGCTCCGCGAGCTTTTCGGAGGGAAGTCCGTATTGCGCAGAAAGCATCTTTACCGCCTCCTCATCAAACTGGATGGAGAAGATACTGCGCTCGCCGTAAACCGGGATCCCGATGGTCTCCAGCGGATCATCCACATTCAGGAAGCGGAACACGTGGGGGTGTTCGCAGGCGATGGAGAGGTAGTGGATGCCCGACAGAAAGAAGGCCTCGAAAGCATCCCGTCCCTGCATGTTTTCTTCGAGGCCTGAAAAGATCTTTTCTCCGGCATATTGATACAATTCTTTTTTCAGTTCGGCCATGCTGCCGAACTGCCAGGAAACCGGCTGTGTCGAACAGTCAAGCTTCGCGGCGATCTGTTTGATCGCTACCGCAGCGATCCCCGATTCCTCCAAAAGTTCATATGCGGCTTCCAGGATCATTTCCCGGCTGATCTTCGTTTTTCTCCCCATGGTCACCTTCTGTTATTCATATGGTCTGTAGTCCAGCGCTTCAGTGCAGCCCCAGGCGGCCGCCACCTTTTTAAAGCTCTTTTTGGCAAAGGTCTTAAACATCAGACCGACCATCAGACGGACAGGCGCAGGAAAGATCTCCGGCCCGGTGAATCTCCGGCATTCCTCCGAATCAAAGCCGCCTTCTGCGGCATATACCCGTCCCATCTGCGTATACGGATCCGTGATCTTTTCTCTCTGCGCACCTTCTATAAATCTTATACCAAAGTTATCTCCTTTTACAAGAGTTCCTTTATAAATACAGCCGAGTTTTTTGGCAAGTATCTTCAGGTATTCCTCTCCGCAGCGGAGCTGTATCCCTTCGGCAAAGCCGCTCTGCAGGATAAAGGAGATCCGCGAGCCATCCGTTTTCGGACTTACGGTTTCCAGAAACTCCATCAGCAGCCCCGGTATGCATTCCACATAAAGAGGAAGTGCGATCAGGATATCACTGTTTTCCGTAAAGGCTTTCCGCATCGCATCCCACTGCTTCCGGTCGGATACTTCATACTGCTCGAAGCTTGTGCCGTTTTCCTTCATACCTGCGGTAAATTTTCCAAGGATCTTATCCGTATTGCTGTATTTTTTTACGCGCGGACTGCCGTTGATGATCAACACATGCATGATACTGCCTCCTTTATCTCATTGCTGCTGAAAACGCCGAGTGACTTGCTACCGAAATTGAGCGCCGCTCTTTCGTTCCACCTTTCCAGGTATTCCCTTTCGGGCTCGCCGGTGTAGATGATGCCCAGATCCGTTTTGTTGTCATAGCGGAGCACGTGACGCATCTGATTCCCGACAAATTTCAGATACATCGTGGCGATCGGGAGTATACGGTCGTAGATGTTCTTTCCTTTATGATCCAGAAAGCCCAGGGCCGTATCCGAGATCACCCAGAGCTGCCCGGCGTGGATCAGTTTTTTTAATATGAGCTCGTAATCATCTTTGACCGAGCACACGCCGGGAGTTTTGAGCCAGCAGTGATTGCAGCCGATGCAGTGGCTGATGTGCAGCGCGTCCGTTTCAATGATCTCGGCATCTGTTCCTTTTTCTTTCATCTGTTTTTTCAGCTCATCCGTTATGGAATGGTCCGAAGTGGTATTTACGATCAGGATCATGTGACTACCTCCGTCTGAAATAATAATGTAAACACGTTTATATAAACATATTTATATTATAAACGGGTTTATATAATTGTCAAGAGTTTTTTTAAAATGTAGAAGGAGCAGGCGGGATCCTGCTGCGGGCAGTTGCCGTACGGCGGTCGGATGGCGCGGTACTTTACGGTATTACGGAACTGTACTTTATGGTATTACAGAGCGGTACTTTATTGTACTACGGAGCTTTATTGACAGCATGAAGGTGTGGGAGTATCATAAATTATTGCTGTTCAGCGGCCTGCCGGCCATCGGACGTAAGGTGCCTGCGCCATGCAAAACCGGCTACGCCGGTGCAGGCCCAAATGATCACATTTTATCGAAAATACTATACATTACAGAGAGACGACAGGATGAAACAGATACTTGTAGTGGAAGATAATAAGGACTATCAGGAGCTGCTGGAGAATTACCTTTCCAACGCGGGTTTTACTGTTACCGCAGCCGGTAACGGCCTGGATGCGGTCGATATCCTGGAGGATAAGGAGTTTGACCTGATCATCCTGGATGTGATGCTGCCGAAGATCGACGGTTTTACGCTTTGCGAGCTGATACGGAAGAAAAGTGATGTGCCCGTTGTGATGCTCACCGCGCGCTCTGCGGAAGAGGATCAGATGCGTGGATATGAGCTTAAGGTGGATGAGTATATCTCGAAGACCGTATCCATGCCGCTCATCGTCAGCAAGATCGGCGCGATCCTTCGCAGGAGCAGCGGCACGACAGAGGAAGAGCGCATCTCGTTTAACGGAGTAGTGCTCGATCCGGGCAGCCATACGGTGCAGATCGACGGCGCTGCGGTGGAATTTACCTTAAAAGAGTTTGAGATCCTGAGTCTGATCATGAGCGCAAAGGGAGCTGTGGTCACGAGAAAATCGCTTCTGTCAAAGCTCTGGGATTATGAGTATTATGATGACAGCAGGATCGTTGATACCCATATCAAAAATATCCGAAAGAAGCTGGGGGAGCGGGATTTTATCGTGACCGTCCGCGGGATCGGCTATAAGGCTGCACTTTCATGAAGAAGCTTTCGATCAAAATGTTTCTTTCCTTTCTGCTGATGTCGCTTCTGATCATAGGAGCGGTGTATCTGTGTATCTGTTTTCTTGTGCCCTATGCGGGAGAGAAGAAAAACGAAGAATATCTGAATGAGATTTCCGCGCAGCTGGCGGAGCGCTGCATGAACGTCTCCTATGCGGAGGCGGAGGAAATGATCGATGATATGGCCCTGCGGGAGGGCGTGGGTGCAAAACTGATCGACGCCGATACCTACCTTAAGAACGGAGCGGTGGTGGAGCTGTTTTTTCCGCTGCGCCTGTCGGACCGGGATGGGGAATATGTTCTGTGTGTCACCGGCGGCGCATACAGAACGAAAGCATTTCAGAGGAGCATGCTGCTCGGTCTGCCCTTCGTCGCTGCGCTCGCAGTCGTTTTATCCCTGGTGGGGGCAAAGATCTTTTCCTATTATATGAGAAAGCCCATCGTCCGGATGAGTAAGATCGCCGAACGCATGGCGGAGCAGGATTTCGGCTGGTACTGTCCGGACGAGCGGGATGATGAGATCGGAGTGCTGGCAAAGAGTCTGAACAGGCTTTCCGATGAATTGAGTTCCGCACTTTCAAAACTGAACGATAAAAATCTCTATCTGAAAAACGAGATCGAACTGGAGAAGGAGCGGGAGAGAAGAAGGATGCTCTTTTTCTCGGGCGTATCCCATGAGCTGAAAACGCCCATATCCGTGGCGATCGGGCAGATCGACGGCATGCGGGAGGGGATCGGGGTCTATAAGGACCGGGATAAGTATCTGGAGAAATGCAGCGAGACACTTAAGGGCCTGCTTGATTTTATCAATGAGATACTGCTCGTGTCACATATCGATATGGGAGATGTAAAGAAGGAAGAGATCCTGAAGATCGATGCGATCCTTGACGAGGAGACCGCTTTTTATGACGACCTGATCAGTGAGAGGAATATCGGACTGGTCTATGAGGTGTCCGATAATGTGGACTTTAAAGGAGATGAAAGGCTTCTCAAAAAAGCACTGGGAAATGTGCTTGGGAATGCTTTTAAGTATACGCCCGAGGGCGGTAAGGTGAGTATCCGGCTGAAGAAAGAGGAGGATAGGGAGACGGGATCCGTGAAAACGGAGCTTACGGTGACAAATGCTCCCGCGCATATCGATGAAGCGCATCTTCCGCATCTGTTTGAGGCTTTTTACAGAGCTGACGGAAGCGGGACGGAAGGAAGCGGACTCGGTCTTTATATCAGTGCGATGGTCTTTGAACTCTGCGGCGCGGAATATGGGATCGCGAATACGGAGGACGGCGTGGAATTCCGTCTGCGGCAGTGACAAACTTCACATAAACTCCACATACGCTACATTCACACTACAGGAAGACTATGATAAAGTAAGCGCAATAAGTCATTGCGCTTACTTTAACGCTCCGCGGGGATGCGCACGGATTTGTATGGAAATATG
Source organism: Lachnospiraceae bacterium (assembly GCA_016282915.1). Lineage (GTDB taxonomy): Bacteria > Bacillota > Clostridia > Lachnospirales > Lachnospiraceae > NK4A136. Next base: position 54,247 of record JAEELW010000042.1, read on the forward strand.
CCGCTTTCAGCGGCCGAAATCCGGCGCAGTAAACGACAAAACGAAAAGAGTTTTGTCGTTTACTATAAGTAAAAAAGCAGAGCCGCGGGACTCTGCTTTTTTACTTATAGTAAACTGCGGACCGATCAAAATCAGGAGGAAGAACAGAAATATGAAGATTGATGTAAAAGATGTGACCATGATCTATTCATCCGGTAAGAAGGCTTTATCGGATGTGAGCTTCAGCTTAAAGAGTCCGGAGTTCGTGGGCATACTGGGACCGAACGGCGCGGGGAAATCCACGCTTATGAAGCTTATGACCGCAGGGCTTAAGGAGACGAAGGGAGAGATCCTTCTGGACGATAAGAAGCTGCTGGATCAGGAGCAGAAGCTTAAAAGCAGACTGGGTTATCTCCCCCAGAGCTTCGGGCTCTTCGACGAGCTTACGGTATGGCAGTTTCTGGATTATATGGCTGCGTTAAAGGGGATCAAGGATAAGTCCGAGATCGAATGGGCCATGGAACAGACCGGACTCAGCGAGCGCAGAAAGATCCGGGTGGGAAATCTCTCCGGAGGACAGAAGCAGCGTGTGGGTATCGCGCAGGCCATCATGGGTCACCCGGAGCTGATGATACTCGATGAGCCTACGGTGGGGCTGGATCCGGAGGAAAGAGTGAGATTCCGGAATATCTTTTCGGAAATGTCCTCCGAGCGTATCGTGTTTCTTTCGACACATATCGTGGATGATGTGCAGGCTGTCTGCAACAGGGTGCTGGTGATCTATGGCGGAAGGATACTTTTTGACGGAAGCCCTGCCGGGCTGATCGAACAGACCGTGGATCATGTGGGTTCCTTTATCCGTAAGGTGGATGATATCCTTCCCAAAGACTGCGAGATCGTATCCAGGATCAATACCCGGAACGGCGTGCTGACACGTATCGTGGCAGGGACGCTGCCGGATTATGTGGACAGATGCGAACCCAGTCTGGAAGATGCCTATCTTTACTGCATACACAGCAGTGCAAAGAAGGAGGATGAGCATGAGGGCTAAACTTATGGGAGTCGAGTTGAAGAGACTCCTTATGAATAAAAAAACATATCTTGTGATCGTCCTGAACATCCTGATGACAGCCCTGGGCTTTCTTCCGTTTGTGAAGGGCGTTTTCCTGGATCCTTATTATGCATATACATCTTCCCTGACGAATAATGTCCTGATACCTTTTGCTTTCGGGGGTTTTGCGGCAGCGCTGATCTGGGGACTGTATGTGATAACGGATGCGGACAGGGCAATAAAAAAAGGCGCAGAAGAGATGACGGGGGCGTATACGGATGAAAAGGCAGTGTCCCATGCCCGTGTCAGCGCTTTTATGATCGTTTCTGCGGCCACTGCTCTGGTCTGCATGATCCTTTTCCTGCCCCTTTGTATGAACAGGATGGATTATCTTTTTACATTTAAATGGTATCTCCTTTATTCCTTCGCGTATATCCTGCCGGGGGTATGGATGACGATAGCGCTGTGCAGCGGGCTTTACAACATATCCCGCAATGTGAGCGTATCCCTGATCGTAGTCCTGCTCCTTACGATATCACAGTTTTCACCGCTTAGCGAAACAGACCTGTTTCTGCGCTGGAATATCCCCTGTATTTTTGAAGTGTCCGACTGTTACGGATCGGTATCGGTGATACGCTTCCTGTATTATTCCAGAGTGGCGCTCTTGTTCCTGTTCTTTGCATTTTATCTTCTGTCCGTGAAGTTTATAAGGAAATACCGCTATGGAGCACTCAGGTCGTTTGCATTAAATCTTAAGAAGCCGGTATCCTGTATCCCTGCGGTGATGAGTCTGGCGGCCGCGCTACTTCTGATCAGCTTCGAGCCCTTTGTGGATCACTCTCCGGTAGTGGAATACAGCGATGAGTGGTACGATGCTCCGTATCAGGGAAAATGCAGAAGTTATGAGGCTGAGGTAAACTTTAATACGTTGCTGGGAACACTTAATGGCGAACTGAACATAGATCTCACGGAAGCAGCCGGACAGGAACTCCTGTTTGAGATAAGAAGCGGGATCAAAGTCAGGAGTGTAACACTGGACGGCGAAAAGCTGGATCATTCGATCGGCTATTTTACCGAGGATAATAATAAGATCAATCTTGGCGTTAAGAAACTGGTCGTCAAAAATCCGAATAAAAAGACCGGCAGACTTAAGATCGTATACGGAGGATATCCTGCGATATCCAACTCCATGTACAGAAGAGACGGGTATTCATTCTGCGATTCCGTAGACCGCGATTATATCAAGCTCGACGATGTCAGTGTTGCGCCTCAGGCATGGGGGCTGGGATCGGATAAACTGCCTGTGGTACGGATCAATATTCCGGCGGATCATAATCCCACCTCCTGGGGTAAGGGTCTTAAAAAGATAAAGGAAAATGCTGACGGCAGCGTATGCTGGGAATGCAGGGAAGATGTACCCATTATAGAATCCGGCGTTAATAACACAGAGCAGGTGAACAGCGATACTGCATTTCTGTATGCAAAAAAATATGAAAAGACGATCCTGGAAAACAGGCTGGTTGAGTCCATAAAAGATGTGATGAGCTACTGTGATGAGCACTACGGTAAACTTAAGTTTGCGGATGAATCGGCTGGGATCCGGATCCAGCAGATCAGTAACGACTTCGGCGGAGGCGGAGCAGGATACGGCTATGTTTATATGGATGAGAACTTTCTCTCGCCCGAGACTTTGTCGGATGATAATAAAGGCGGCAACAAAAACGAGACCTTTATGCACGAGATCATACACCTGTACTGGGGAGATCTGGGCTGTTTTCTTGAGGATGACGGATTATGGTCGGTTGAGGGGCTGGATGTATACACTACATACAGGATCGTTAAGGAGAAATACGGCGAGCTTTATGCGAAAAAGTATTATGTGGATAAGTGGACGGAGGCGGTTAAGCATCAGAACAGGAATTTCTATTTCAGACACCCGGAGTATATCGACATCCTGCCCGAAAGCTATCAGGCCTCGATAAAAGATTCGGTGGGGGGCATAAACAGATACAACCGAATGCCCTTGATGCTCCTGAAGGCTGAAGAGAAGCTCGGAGGAGAAGAGGCCATGGATGAGGTCTTAAGGCAGCTGTACGAAAACGGCAGCGGTAACGAATGGGACGGCAGTGAAGGACAGACCATGCAGGATTTTCTGGACCTCGCAGGGCTAACGGAGGAGGATATCAAAATTGATTAAGATATTTATATATGAATTCAGGATCATTTTATGCAAGATCTATGTACCGGTTATGATGGTGGCGGGACTGGCATATTCCTGGTATCTGCTGTCAACGGAAACGATACTCGGAGTGTCCGATACCGCGCCGTTTTCCGGCTGGAGTTTTGGGAAATACCTGGGAGATACCACATTGATCAGCATGCTGATCACGCTCCTGATCATTGCGATGAGCTTTTCCGAAAGGCAGAGAAGGGCGGGGATACTTACGGACGTCACCGCGTTTCCACCGAAGAAGCGGATACTGGTAAGAGGGATACTGACCGGAGGTTTCTTTCTGCTCTGTACTTTGTTAAATCTGCTTATGGGTTGTATCTTTCTCGGAAACTTATTCGGAGAGATCTATTTGGGAAGCTATCTGCTGGACTGGGTTCTGATCTGTCTGCCGTGCGCGCTCCTGCTTACGGGTATGGGGATGCTGCTGGGGCGTATAAGCCCGGTGCTGGTCTATGTTTTCATGGCTCTGTGTCTGCTGACGGCCTTTCTTTTTACCGGCCCCGGCATCGATATCAACGGCGCATCCTATTTCGTATCCATGCCGGACAAGCTTGCAGGCCTTGAATGCATAGAGACGCCCTTTGTGATCAGCGCCGGCTACATACTGACGAGATGCGTATATCTTCTCCTGGGGCTGGGGGCTTATATCGTGATCGACCGCCGCAGCGGGCGCATCAGAAGAAAAGATCCGGGGTGAAGGAAAACCATGGGGACATGAGGACAATGAGGACAAGGGGACAGTCCCTTTGTCCTCATTTTCTGTGAAGAAGGATGCGCAGCTCTACTTCCGCCTTCCTCTGAATAAAGTCGATCTCTCCGTGATAGGCCAGTGCGATGCGCCGGATCAGTTTCAGCCCAAGACCGTGACCGTCACCGGTCTTGGTGCTGACTGGAAGGCCGTCAGCGGCCGTAGGAAGCTCCGGACCGTCATAGCTGTTACGGATCACTATCGTAAAAAACTGCTCATGCGCGGCTGATGATATGCTGATTCGCCCGTGTCCAACGGAAGCGGCTCTGATCGCGTTATCCAGTGCGTTGTTTAAAAGCACACTCAGGTCAAAAACATCGATCTTGAGCTCCTTCGGGAAAACGAAGTCACAGGAAAAATCAATTCCTTTCGAAAGGGCGGCATCCCGCTTTCCGTTTAATACGACATCGATCACCGGATCTCCGCAATGCAGGCTTTCGATAGAATCCGAATGAGCTTTCTTCAGCCGCGAAAGATATTCCTTTGCTTCCGTGCTGTTTCCACTGTCCGATAACGCTTCCATGACCATCAGATGGTTTGAGATATCATGCCGTAGGGAACGCATCTGATCATACAACATTCCCGTCTGTTCTATCGTCTGCCGCATCCCCGAAAGCTCTTTTTCCAAAGCTTCGTTCATGGCATTGTCTTCCCGCTCCTTCCGCACCTGTTCATTCAGAAAAACAAACAGAAGGATGGCTGCGTAACTGCAGATATAGAAAAGAAAACGTCCGATGCTTGGCGGAATGTTTTCTTTTATAAAACCGTGATCCAGCCCCTGGGAATAGATCCGGATGTATTCACGGAAGATCGCAGCCTCCAGCAGCGGAGCCAGTACAGGGAGCAGAAGGAGCAGCAGTTCCCAGATACTCAGTTCCTCCCGGCGTTTATAGATCTTTGTGAACAAACGCACCATCACATAAAGGGAAGAGATATGCAGAAGCAGAAAAAGGATCTGGTTCAGGATATAATCCAGCAGTATCCGGTCAACATCCACAGCGGGTGCGGTATTCACATTCAGATCGAGCCATAGAGAAAAGAATCCCCATTCCGCAAGAAGGGCATTGCTCAGGTAGCGTATCGACAGAAACAGGATGCAGAGAAAGATCTTTTGAAGCGCTTTCTCTCTTTCGAGAAGGAACATGATCAGAAATGCACCGAGCATTACCAGGGAATAAGTGTATACACCGCCGCTTTCCGTTATCCATAGCAGTATGCATCCCGCGATAGCGGTAAAGCTGCCGCTCAGTATAAGTGTCCGCTGCCTGCGGAGGAAGGGTCTTATCAGCACAGCAAAACAGAAACCCATCAGAAGCATGGCGAGATACATCTCTCCGTTGGAGACGGCTTTCATGACCATCTGATACCATTCCGGACTTCTGCTCACTGCCTTCTCCTCTTTTCCGTCTTCTCTGCCGTAAAGGCAAGAAAGCTCTTTACGAAATGCGGATAATTTGCTTTGGAGATATTCACATATCCTTTTTTCATCGTGATCCCATCCGCTTCATAGCGCACCACATAGTTCAGATTGATCAGAAACGCCCGGTGGACCCGGAAGAAATCCCCACCCAGAAGTTTTTCCAGATCTGATATTTTTCCGTAGTATTCCAAACTGTCGTTCATACGGTGCAGGATCACTTTCCGGCCCATGGCCTCTGCATAAACGATGTCCGAAAGAAATACCTTTTCGTGTATTCCTTTATAGTGGATCATCATGCTGGGGCGTTCTTCGGAAGAAGAGTCCTTTGCGTATTTAATGAACGCCCGCTCCATTGTGTCCTTCAGCTCTTTTACGGAAAACGGTTTTCGCAGATATTGAAAAGCTTCCACTTCAAAGGATTGCCAGACATATTTATCCTCGCCGGAGATAAAAATGATCACGGTATCATGACCGGCCTTCCGGATCTTTGCGGCAAGTTCGATCCCGTTTATCCCCGGCATCTCGATATCCAGCAGCAGGATATCTGCCGGAATGCTGTTGTCCAGATAAGCAAGACCGGTGGGATAAAGATTGATCTCTGCATCCGCACGGATCTTTCGAAGTTCTTTTTTCAATATATCCCGTATTGCTTTGTCATCATCACAGATCGCTATTCTCATATGCTACCCCGCATCTGTTTTCCGGTTTTAATCTGCACTGCCTGCCGGTTCTCCTCAATATCTGATATACGGATCATCACGCTGCTATGTATTTTGATGAGCGTTTTCGGCGGAACACAGGCTTTCCGAAAACTTTTATCCGGATCTTCCGCAAGCCGGAATTCATCATTAATATATCGACAGATCTGTCGCAGATGCAAATATCGATGTAATGAAACGACGGTAAAATGTATTGAAATGAATGACGCAAAAAGGACAATGACGAAACTCAATACAAAAGAGGGGCGTTCCGATACAAAGTGCTGATAATTCCGTTATCTTCAACCGAGAACAAAGATATACAGTCTGAAATACATATAAAGCAGACAAGGAGGAGCCGGTATGGAAAACTCGATACAGCTTGAATACAGCGTTCAGATCAATGCAGTAGGTAAAAGAGCGGCAATACCCAAAGCGGTTCCCCGTCCCGTATGGGATCCGAAAAAGGTGTACCAGTATCTGGAGGATATGTCGGAAGGCTTTCAGGCCTATAAGCGTCAGTCGGTTCTGTATTTCCGTTCGGAGTTTGCTTCGACCGGACAGGACCGGGCGATCAGTGTAGAAGAACTGAAAAAAAGCATTTCATCATATTTCCCGGAATATACTTTTGCAGACCGTGAACCGGAGGATGTGGTGAAGGGTAAGTATTACCTCTATATTGATAACAAACAGCTGGGGAAAATGGCATCGGATCCGGCCTACCGTGCAAAAGTGTTCGGTTTAATGGACAGTGAACTGCAGGGTAAAAAAGGATATACCTTAAGATATACCAGCGGAAAAAACGTGACCAATCATATTACGGGCAGTGTATTTTCTCTTGCGGAGAAAAACCGTTCCATCCCGGGCGTGGGACAGATGCCGGGTTCGGAGACGATCCCATATCATGGAAGCGCCTGCGGTGATCCATCATGTTCGGTAAACGGAGTTGCACAGCTGCGGGATCCTTCCTTTGTTGACCGCATACTGCATCCCGGTAGAAATATCGCCGAAAGGAGAAGTGCCGAGGAGACAAAGCATACGATGGCAGACGAACATAAGGCAGCACAGAGACGTGAAGTACATAAAGAGGAATTACGTATGCAATATCAGGAGTTTCTTAAGGATAAGTCGCAGGCGGAGCGTCTGCAGGAACGCTTTCTGACAGATCTGGATGCGCGGGAAAAAAGCATTACATTCTATACGGCATGATATGATCACTGTTTTTCCTGCAGTATGTACGGCATTACCGCGGTCAGACGTTCCGATACATTTCAACGTCCGTTCATTACATATGGCTTGATATTATGAAGCCGACGTCTGTAATATAAGGTACACGGGAAAAGGATATCCCTGTCGCATTCGCTTTTGCACGGTTTCAAGGAGGAACGCTTATGGCAAACATCAACGGGATCAATTCAGGTATAGACTATTCGGTCTTCTTCGGCAGTTCATCCGCATCTTCCTCAGATGGCATGGATCTTTCATCCTATATGTCGATCAAAAACGGAAGCTACCGGAAATTGCTGAAGAACTATTACAGCAGTCAGAAACAGGAAGCAAGATCGGGCACCGGCGATCCGGGAAGCAGGCTGACGAAGATCCGCTCAACGGCGGATCAGCTTCAAAAGAAAGCAGACGCTCTTTCCGCGGATAAACTCTGGGCCACGCAGGATGTGGCAGAGGAGGAAAGCGGCAGGACAAAGAGCATACTCCGCGATCCGGACGCAGCAGTAAAAGCGGTAAAGGATTTTGCGGAAGCATACAATGCAGCGCTGGATGCGGCTTCTTCATCCGAAACAAAATCGGTACTCCGCTCCGGCGGATGGCTGGACAATATGAGCCGGAAACACAGCCGTCTTCTGAATGAAGCCGGTATATCGGTCGGTTCTGACGGCAGACTGTCCGTGGATGAGGAAGCATTGAAAACGGCCAATGTAACGACTTTAAAAGAACTCTTTCAGGGCGTGGATTCCTATGCCGCCCGGGTATCCGCAAAGGCAGAAGCGATCAGCAAGGCTGCGGCCGGAACGGCGGCGACTTATGATTCCTCGGGCGCATGGTCAAAGGATCTGAACACACTCGCTTCTTCACGGATCAATTCCGTGATCGGAAATACTGAGGAAAAAGAAGCTTCCGGAAGCAAAGCCCGCAGTGAAGCGGAAAAGCGCCTGGCTTCGCTTAAGGAAAGACGGGATCAGTTGAAGAAGGAACTGAAGAATGCAGTGGGATATGATGCGCAGAGAAGCTGCGAATCGCAGATCGCAAAGCTGGATAAAGAGATCAGGGACAGTGAAAACAGACTGAAATATCTATAAGGAGGAAGGTGGATATCATGGGGATCAATGGGATCAATGAAAACACAAGGGCATATAACGGCAGCATATATTCCGCAAAAACGCAGGAATCCGCTAGCGTGAAAGAAAGCGTGAAAAAGGAAGGCGGAGAGATCGCGGCGGTTTATGAAAAAAACAAAACGCCCGAAACAGAAACGAAGGCTGTTTATAAAGTGGATCAGAAGCAGATCGACCGGCTGAAAGCGGATGCGGAATCCCGCAAAAAACAGCTGCAGGATATCGTCGATAAGCTGATCGGCAAACAGGGCAGGACTTTTGATATTGCCAACGGTAAAAATCTGAAAAACCTTTATGCAGGACTTAAAGTTGATGCAAAGACCCGTGCGCAGGCACAGGCCGATATCGCCGAAGACGGATACTGGGGAGTGAAGCAGACCTCACAGCGGATCTTTGACTTTGCCATGGCACTCAGCGGCGGAGATCCCGAGCAGATGGAGAAGATGCGCAGCGCTTTTGAAAAAGGATTTAAGAAAGCCGGCGGGGCCTGGGGGGATAAGCTGCCCGGTATCTGCCATCAGACCTACGATGCCGTAGAATCGCTGTTTGACAACTATAAGGAAGAACAGAAGAGAGCGGCAGAAGAAGCGGCCTCCATGGCGGATGCTACAGCATAGACACTTGTGAAAGCGTTAAAATTCATGTATAATCTGATTATCCGTAAACGCCGGAAGGAACCGGCTGTATATGGCAGGGAGGCTTGATATGAACATTTCGGTAAATTTTCAGGAACAGCAGAAGAATGGGATGATGCCTGCGGTCAACGCTGCGGCACCGGGGGTCGGAAAGGACGGGGAACAGAAAAAATCCCTGTTTGCGGGAGATATGAAGCTCGGGACGGATCCGGTCCGGGAACGGCTTGACAGCGCCCGGAAAAAGGCTTATAAGATCGTTTCCGATGCCTTCGACGCGGATAAAAACTTTGAACGTCAGATGAACAGAGTGCGGGAATTTGCACGGGACCAGAAGGATGAAAAAGCCCATGCACAGTCCGACAGGGCGACTGCCGAAAAGACCATCGCATCCCTGAAAGAGGCTTATGGCGTTGATCCGGAATCACAGGAACAGAAGGATCTGGACTGGCTGATCGACTACCGCCGGCAGAGCCCGGAGGAACGTCTCGGCGATATCGAGCAGCTGAGGAAAGACCGTGCGAGAGCAGCCGGGATCGAAGCCGGCCTTACGGAATACCAGTCCCGTATGCTGGAGGCGAATGAGCAGCTGGATCATGCGCAGGCACGCATCGATGAAGCGGATGCCGCCCTGATCGCGACGAGACAGGCGATGACCGATGCAAAGACCGAGAAAAACAAGACCCACGCCATGGTTGATGCAGATGAGGAAGCCGATGAGATCATGGATGCAGCGGAGCGTGCCGTCGTCGGAATGGTGATGAACGACGCAATGGACAAGCTGGACGAAAAGCTCCGGGA